>CAYXPI010000170.1:0-7799 GCA_964467005.1 uncultured Limibaculum sp.
CCCGCGCCGTCGGCAAGCCCGAATACGTCTGCAGCGCCCAGACCATGGCATCCAGCGGGTTGGTGATGCAGATCACGAAGGCGTCCGGCGCATATTTGCCGATGCCCTCGCCCACGCCCTTCATCACGGAGAGGTTGATGCCGAGGAGATCGTCGCGGCTCATGCCGGGCTTGCGCGGCACGCCCGCGGTCACGATGCACACATCGGCGCCCTGGATCGGGGCGTAGCTCGTCACGTCGTCCTTCTGGGTGGTGGCGCCGGAAAACGCCCCGTCGAACCCGTCCACTGGCGCGCTCTCGGCGATGTCGAGGGCCTTGCCCTGCGGGATCCCGTCCGCGATGTCGCAGAGCACGACGTCGCCGAGTTCCTTGAGGCCCACGAGATGGGCCAGGGTGCCGCCGATCTGGCCGGCACCGATGAGCGCGATCTTGCTTTTGGACATGCCTGTCTCCTCTGCGTCCCACCCGGGCCGTCCGGCGCGCTGAAGACCCTCGGCGCGCGGCGCCGCACCGCCACAAGTCCGGTTCGCGTGCCCGATGGCACCGGCAAGATCAATGCGCACCGGCCCCCGGGCGGCACCGTGACGCGGTGTTCCACACGGCGGAAGCCACGGCGCCGCGGCGCGATCAGGCCGGGGCGTCGGCCTTTTTGGGCTCGAGCCTCTGGTAAGATTCGCCGGCGGCCATGAGGCACGACATCCCCTGCGGCGTGGTGAGCAGGATCGTCCAGCTGCCTGATTCGGCGTTGGCGTAGAGCTCCACCACCCCCCGGCCCTCTTGCAGGCCGACGGAGCGACGGGTCTCGCCGTAGCGCTCCTCGAGATGGCGGATCACGGTCTCCCGCGCCCCGCAGCGCATGGCCTGGGCGGGGGCGAACGCGGGCAGCGCGGCGAGCGCGAGGGCGAGGCCGGGGAGAAGGCGGCGACGGCGCGGTCGGTCGGTCATCGGTTCCCTTTCCGGGCGCCCGGGTCCGCGGGGGCGGACCATGGATCGGGCGGCCGGGAGGGCCGCCGAGCGCGGGCGCCTCTCGTGCGTGAGCGGCCCGCAGACGGGCGGACCGGGGCCGTAGTCTCACGAGCATGCCCGAAGAGGGTTAAGATCGAGTTTCCGAAAGATGGATGGATTCTGACGCAAGGGCGCGGGTGGGCACCCAGCAATAGCCCTCCGGGTCGAGGAGAAAGGCCTCCCGCACCCCATGGGGCTTGTCCGCCGCGCCGGCCAGCACCACGCCGCCCACCGACACCCTGGCGGCCTCCGCCGCGGCCTCGGCGGCGTCCGGGTCCCGTCCGTAGAGGCGGAGCTCGGCCCCGGCCCCCCGGCCCTCGGCGCCCTGGGCGATCCCGGAGAGGGGATGGCGCGCATAGGTCCGGTCGTGGTGCAACATCCAGCGCGCGCCGCAGGCTTCAAGCACCGCGAAGTCCCGATCCCAATAGAGCACCGCGGCCCCCAAGACCGGCGCCTGCCAGGCCAGCGCGGCGGCGACGTCGCGGACGAGGAGATTGAGCCCGAGCCCCGGCGGGATCGCTCGGCCGAACGCCACCGGGTCCGGCCGCCCCTCCCCCTCCGGCGGAAGCCTGTAGGTCATCGCCCCTCGCGTCAGCCATCCTTACCTTTCCAAATCCTGCCACGCAGGCCCCGGCCGCGCAACGCTGTTGCAGCGCACCCGAACGCGCCGTAGAAGACCGGCGGTTTCGCAAGGGTCTCAGGAGGTCCCATGACGTCGCTCGCGCGCCCCCGCCGCTCCGTCCTCTACATGCCCGGCTCGCGGGAACGGGCGCTCGAGAAGGCCAGGTCGCTGCCCGCGGACGCGCTCATCCTCGACCTCGAGGACGCCGTCGCCATCGCCGAAAAGGACGCCGCGCGCGCCCTCGTCGCCGCGGCCGTGCGCTCCAAGGGCTATGGCAGGCGCGAGGTGATCGTGCGGATCAACGGGCTCGACACCCAGTGGGGCGAGGCCGACCTCGAGATGGCGGCCTTCGTGGGCCCGGACGCGATCCTGATCCCCAAGGTCGAGACGGTCGACACCGTGCAATACGTCGCGCGCCGCTTGGCCACCATGGGCGCGCCGGAGCACACCAAGATCTGGGCGATGATGGAGACCCCGCTCGCCATGCTGCGGGCGCCCGACATCGCCGGCGCGCATGAGCGCCTGGTGTGTTTGGTGATGGGAACCAACGATTTGGTGAAGGAACTTCAAGCGGAGCATACGGAGACCCGGACCCCAGTGATCACCGCGCTCGGCCTCTGCCTCCTCGCCGCCCGAGCCTACAAGCTCGCGATCCTCGACGGCGTCTACAACGCGATCCAGGACGAGGAGGCGCTGGCCCAGAGCTGCCGCCAGGGCCGGGAGTTCGGCTTCGACGGCAAGACCCTCATCCACCCCGCGCAGATCGCCGTCACCAACCGGATCTTCGCGCCGTCGGAGGAGGAGCTCGACCGCGCGGTCCGCTATGTCGCGGCCTTCGAGGAGGCGGAGGCGCAGGGCCGCGGGGTGGCGGTGGTGGACGGGCGCCTCGTCGAAAACCTCCATGTGGAGAACGCCAAGCGCCTCATCGCCCAGGCCGAGATGATCCGCGCGCTGGAGGCCGACCACGCGGCCTGACGCGCCCATGGTTGTCGCCTTGCCGGACATGTTCTAAGAGCGAGCGGTCGGCGATCCTACGGAGGTGCCATGCTGCTCTTGGTTCTCGGTCTCGCGCTCTGGGTGGCGGCCCACGGGCTCAAGGTGCATGCGCCAACGCTCCGCGCCCAGATGGCGGCCCAGGCGGGCGAAGGCACAGTGAAGGCGCTGACCGCGCTCGTCCTTCTCGGCTCGGTCGTCCTCATGGTGAAGGGCTATCAACAGGCCGATTACGTCGCGCTCTGGACCCCGCCGGGCTGGACGACGCATCTCAACAACACGCTCATGATCCTCGCCCTTCTCGTCTATGGCGCGGGGGCGGTGCGCGGGCATCTCCGGGCCTGGATCCGCCACCCCCAGCTCACGGCGGTGAAGATCTGGGCGGTCGCGCATCTCCTGGTCAACGGGCATCTGGCAGCGGTGGTGCTCTTCGGCACTCTTCTCCTCTGGGCGGTGGCGGCGCTCGTCGGGATCAACAAACGCGACGGCAAGGGGCCCAAGCCCGAGCCCGGCCCGTGGCGCAACGACGCGCTGCATGTCGTTGCATCCGTTGTGCTCTTCGTCGCCGTGGCCTGGGTGCACAACTATCTGGGCGTCTGGCCCTTCCCGGGCGCGCCCCCGGTCTGATCCTTGCCGGGCGCGCAACGGTTGCGCTTGCGAAGGGTCGCCCGCTCTGCCATAGCCGCTCCATCTTGCGGCGCGGCACGGGAGGGAGCCATGACCAAGACCACGAGCGGTCGGTTTTTCGAGGACTACAGCGTCGGCGAGGTCATCGCCCATGCCACCCCCCGCACCGTGACCGAGGGCGACACCGCCCTCTACACCGCCCTCTACCCCACGCGCTTCGCCCTCTACGCCTCGGAGTACTTTGCCCATGCGAGCGGGCTCCAGGCCCGCCCGGTCGAGGATCTCATCGCCTTCCACACGGTCTTCGGCAAAACCGTGCCGGACATTTCGTTGAACGCCGTCGCCAATCTCGGCTACGCCGACGGCCGGTTCCTCGCCCCCGTCTATCCCGGAGACACGCTCTCGGCGAGTTCGGAGGTGATCGGCCTGCGTGAGACCTCGAACGGCAATGCGGGCGTGGTCTATGTCCGCACGACAGGGCTCAACCAGCGGGGCCGCGCGGTGCTCCGCTATGTGCGCTGGGTGCTGGTCAACAAGCGCGACGCGGCGGCGACGGCGCCCGAGCCCGTGGTGCCGGACCTCCCCGCCGCGGTGCCGGCCGGCGACCTCGTGGTGCCCTACGGCCTCCATTTCCGGGGCTACAACCGCGGCGCGGGCGGCAGCCCGCATGTCTGGGACGACTACGCCGTGGGCGAGCGGATCGACCATGTGGACGGCACCATGATCGAGGAGGCCGAGCATATGATGGCCACCCGCCTCTGGCAGAACACGGCCAAGGTGCATTTCGACCCCTCGGCCCGCGGCGGGCAGCCCCGGCTCGTCTATGGCGGGCACATCATCAGCCTGGCGCGCGCGCTCAGCTACAACGGTCTTGCCAACGCGCAGGTGATCGCCGCGATCAACGGCGGCACCCACGCCGCCCCCTGCTTCGCGGGCGACACGATCTACGCCTGGTCCGAGGTCCTCGACAGCTCGGAGACGGCGGAGCCCTCGGTGGGCGCGCTCCGCCTGCGCACCGTCGCCGTCAAGAACCGCCCGGCCGCGGAGTTTCCGCACCGGACGGCCGAGGGCAAGTTTGCCGAGGGGGTGGTGCTCGACCTCGACTACTGGGTGCTGATGCCGCGCTGAGGCGGCTCAACGGAGCACCGCCGCCGCCCCGAGCCCGGCGGGGGCCGGGCCGGCCGTGTCCGCCGCGGCGGGGCGGAGGTCGAGATGGCGGAGATAGCGCCGCTCCACCTGGCGGAAGACCCAGACCACCGCGAAGGTTAGCAACATGTAGAGCGCGGCGGCGGTGAGGAAGCCCTCATAGGCCACGTAGTACTTCGCGTTGAGCGTGCGCCCGGCGCCCAGAATGTCCTGCAGCGTGATGACACTCGCCACCACGCTGCCATGGAGCATGAAGACCACCTCGTTGCCATATTGCGGCAGGGCCCGGCGAAAGGCCGAGGGCAACCAGACGAGGCGCGTGACCTGTCCCTCGGTGAGGCCGAGGGCGCGGGCCCCTTCGATCTCGCCCTTGGGCGTGGTGGCGAGCGCGCCCCGCAGGATCTCGGTGGTGTAGGCGCCGGAGTTGAGGGAGAAGGCGATGACCGCGCACCACCAAGCCTCGCGGAGCACTGGCCAGAGCGCGCTGTCGCGCACCGTCTCGAACTGCGCGAGCCCGTAATAGATGAGGTAGGTCTGCACGATGAGGGGCGTGCCGCGGAAGACGTAGACATAGGCCCGCACGAGGGGCGCGGCCCGCGAGCCCCGCACCAGCGCCAAGGCCGAGGGCACCGCGATGCAGAAGCCGAGCGCGAGCGCGATCAGCGTGAGCTGCAGCGTCATCCAGACCCCCTCGGCGAAGAGATCCCAATGCGCGAGGGGGAGGCTCAGGTCCATGCCGCTTGCCCCCGGTTGACGCGCGTCTCCACCCGCCCGAGCGCCCAGCCCGAGGCCGAGGTGATGGCGAGATAGACGAGGATGACCGCGAGGAAGAAAGTGAAGGGCTCGCGCGTGGCCTTGCCCGCCTTGTCGGCGAGGCCCACGAGATCCTGGAGCCCGATGACCGAGACCACCGCGGTCGACTTCACGAGCACCATCCAGACATTGCCGTAGCCCGGCAGCGCGAGGCGGGCGACCTGCGGCACCATCACGGCCCACAGGATGGCGAGGCGCGAGAGGCCGAGGGCCTTGGCCGCCTCCCCTTGCCCGCGCGGCACCGACTGGTAGGCGCCGCGGAACGTCTCGGTGAGATAGGCGCCGTAGATGAAGCCGATGGCGACCACCCCGGCCCAGTACTCCGACACTTCGATGTAGCCCCAGCCGACGGCGTTGCCGATCTGGTTCACCAGCCGCTGGCCGCCGAAATAGATGAGGAGGATGAGGACGAGGTCCGGCACCCCCCTCACGATGGTGGTGTAGAGCGCGGCGATCCACCGCCAGGCGAGCCCGCGCCCCAGCTTGGCCGCCGCCCCCAGCACGCCCAGAACCGTGGCGAGCGCGAGGGAGAGGAGCGCCAGCGAGATCGTCACCAGCGCGCCCTGGGCCAGGAGCGGCGCGTAGTCGATGAGCGCGCCCATTTCAGGCGCGCCCGGCTGTCAGAGGCTCAGCTGCCATAGATGTCGAAATCGAAATACGTCTCCTGGATCGTCTGGTAGACGCCATTGGCGCGGATCGCCTCGATGGCCGCGTTGAACCGGGCCTCGAGGTCGTCGTCCTCTTTGCGCAGGCCGATGCCGGCCCCCTCGCCGTGGTACTCGGGGATCGAGTAGCTCTGGCCGAAGAACGCGAAGCCCTTGCCGTTCTCGGTCTTGAGGAAGCCGTCGTCCATGGCGATCGAGTCCGCCATGATCGCGTCGATGCGGCCGGCCTGGAGGTCGAGATAGGCCTCGTCCTGGGTGCCGTAGAGCTTGAGCTCGACATCCGCGAACTCGCTCTCCATGAAGTCCTGGTGGATGGTGCCGCGCTGGACGCCCACGGTCTTATCCGCCAGGCCCTCGGGCGTGTCGGTGAGTCCCGCATCGGCCGCGCCCACGAACCGCGCCGGCGTCTGGTAGTATTTCTGGGTGAAGTCGATCACCTTTTGCCGGTCCGGCGTGATCGACATCGAGGCGATGATGGCGTCGCATTTGCGCTCGAGCAGGGCGGGGATGATCCCGTCCCATTCCGTTTGCACGAGCTCGCAGGCCGAGCCCATCTCGTCGCAGAGCGCCGTGGCGATGTCGATGTCGAAGCCCACGAGCTCCCCCGAGGCCGTCACCTCGGAGAAGGGTGGATACGCACCCTCCACGCAAATCCGAAGATCCGCCGCGGCGGCTTGACCCGCGAGGCCGACAAGCGCGGCGGCGGTGGCAAAAACTCTGATCATCCGTGTGTCCCCTGAGTTCCCAAACCGATCCCACTGTGCAGACCGCCGAAAAATGCGTCAATCTCTTAAACCTGCCCAAGGCGGCGTCACGCGGGCGATGCGCGCCTCTGCACAGCCCTGCGCGGCTGCGGCATTTCACCAGTGGCGGGCCGCGCCCAAGGCTCTTAACGTCTGGCGCAACAATCATGCGGGAGAGACCGATGGCCGATGTCAACCGGGGCAACAGACCGCTGTCCCCCCACCTGCAGATCTACCGGCCGCAATACACCTCCGTGCTGTCGATCTTGCATCGCATCACGGGGGTTGCGCTGTCGCTCGGCGCGGTCTTGGTGGTGTGGTGGCTCGTGGCGGCGGCCACCGGGCCCGGCTACTTCGCCTATGCCGACGGGGTGCTGACCTCCTGGATCGGCCAGCTCGTCCTCATCGGATCGGCCTGGGCGCTCGCCTACCACACGGCCAACGGCATCCGCCACCTCGTCTGGGACATGGGCTACGGCTTCGAGCTCAAGACCGCCGAGCAATCCGGCTACGCCGTGGTCGCCGCCTCGGTCCTGCTTACCCTTCTCCTCATTCTCGTCGCCTGAGGTTCCCCATGAGCTACCGCACCGCGAAAGCCCGCGTCACCGGTCTCGGCGCCGCCGGACACGGAACCGACCATTGGTGGACCCAGCGCCTCACCTCCATCGCGCTCGTGCCACTCGCCATCCTCTGGGCCGTGCCCTTCGCGGGCGCCCTCGGCGCGGGCTACGAGGCCGTCATCGCGCTCTATCAGAGCCCCTTCCACGCCATCGTCGCCGCTCTCTTCATCGCTGTGACGTTTCACCACCACGCGCAGGGCCTTCAGGTGGTGATCGAGGACTACGTTCACCACAAGGGTTGGCGCACGGGTCTTCTCGTCGCCAACTCGCTCGGATGCGCGGCGCTCGGCTTTGCCGGCGTCTTCGCGGTCCTCAAGATCGCCTTCAGCGGCTGACGCGCGCCGCACGGAGAGGAACCCATGGCTGCTTACGAATTCACCGACCACACTTATGACGTCGTCGTCGTCGGCGCCGGCGGCTCGGGGCTGCGCGCCACCCTCGGCATGGCCGAGCGGGGGTTCAAGACCGCCTGCGTGACCAAGGTGTTCCCCACCCGCTCGCACACCGTGGCCACCGCGGACGGGCTGACGAATTTCGCGGCCGCGCTCGATACGGCTGAAACCTGG
>CAYXPI010000171.1:0-7758 GCA_964467005.1 uncultured Limibaculum sp.
CGCCCAGGCCCCGCACGCGCATGTCCTCGATCATCCGCTGGCGCAGCGGCGTGGTTCTCTCCTCCGTCATGGGAACCTCCTGTCTGACGATGGGGAAGACCCCGATCGTCAGGCCGGGAGGCCCGATCAGCGAAGAACGACGGCCAGATCAGAGTGCCACGCCAGCCACGAGCGCCCTCGCCGCGCGAGCGGCTTAGTCCATGAGCCCAGAGCAGGAGTTCCGGCAATTTTACTGAGTGACCAGTTTGCGGGGAGAGCAGATGGCCGGATCGTATGCCCAAGCAGCGCCGGGTCTTAATGCATACCTCTGTTGCTTGCGCCTTCGTCTTCCAGTGATGATAGGGTGCATGCGGAGCACCAGGCGAGCATCTGGGGAGCCGTGATGACAGCAGATCCTCTCACGATGATCGCCAAGTCTTTGGCGCTCTTCGGGGCTCTTGTTCTTGAGCTGCGGGTGTCGGCACCCTGGGCGCTCGAGTCGCAGATCGACGAGGAAGACTGCCGAGCCTACATGCCGGTCCCTCGCCAGATCATTGCCTACCATGTGATTGTCGAGGGATCGGCGCTGGTCTTTCTCGACGGCAACGAGGTGTGCCGGCTCAATCCCGGGGATCTGCTGCTCCTGCCGAGCAATGCGCGCCATGTCATCGCGAGCGCGCCGGGTCTCGTGCCCGTGCGGGCCGACAGCCTCCCCATGACCACTGGCGAGGACGGCATGATCCGGATGTCCGCGGGGGGTGATGGTCCCACAACGACCGTGCTGTGTGGTTTCATGGCGAGCAATGCCGGACCGAACCCGCTCCTCGATAGCATGCCGACGACGCTGAGGATCTCCATCCCTGAGATCTCGACGCAGCGCTGGATCGAGGCAACCGCCGGTTTGGTTGCGCGCGAACTTGCGGCGGGGCGTGCCGGGGCGGGGGCAATGATGTCTCAGCTCTGCGAACTCCTGATGATCGAAGCGCTTCGGGCGCATCTTGCGGGCGCGCATCGACCGGACGGTTGGCTCGCTGGCATGGCAGACCCGCGCCTCGCACGCGCGCTCGCCAGGGTTCATGCCGACCTCGCCTTGCCGCCTGCCGTCACCGAGCTCGCCGAGATCGCTGGCATGTCGCGATCAGCCTTCGTCGAGCGCTTCACCGAGATCATGGGACAGGGTCCTCGGGCCTATGTCCTCGCTCAGCGTATGGAAACCGCGCGCCTCATGCTGCGCGAGACCGGGCTTGGCCTTGCAGAGATCGCCCATCGCGTGGGCTATGAGGCACCGGAGTCGTTCTCGCGCGCGTTCAAGCGGGCCACGGGACAGTCGCCGGCCGATTGGCGCCTCGGTTCGGGGGCTGGTGCGGAATCCTAGCGGGACGTTGCGGACGCCTGCATCTCCATCAAGGGCGCGAACAGACGGCGGTACTCGAGCGGCCCGAGGCCCGTTGAGCGTTTGAAGAGACGGCGGAAGAAGGCGACGTTCTCATAGCCCACCTCGGCCGCCACGTCCTCCACCGGCTTGCGGGACAACTCGAGCAACTGCTTCGCCGCCTCCACGCGCAGGGACTGGACATAGGCGATCGGCGTCGTGCCGGTTGCCTCGCGAAAGCGTCGCTTGAGGCTCCGCTCGGGCAGCCCGGCGGCAGCGACGGCGCCGGCGACCGGATCAAGCGCTGTGATATTGGCAGCCAGCCAGTCCTCGGCCCGTCGGACGGCGCTGTCGGCATGCGGGCGCTGGCAAACCTGGTTTGCATAGGGCAGCTGCCCCTCCGCGTGCCACTTCATCAGGAAGAACTTGGCGGTCATGATCGCTTCTCCCGGCGAGACGTGTCGCGCGATGATATGCAGCGCCAGATCGTGCCAGGTGGTCGCACCACCAGCCGTGACCATCCGGCCCGAGGGATCGGAGAAGCAGATGTTGGGCGACGGGTCGAAGCTCACTTTCGGAAAGTGCACGCGAAAGAGATCGGCATAGGCCCAGTGCGATGTCGCCGCCCTGCCATCGAGAAGCCCGGCCGCCGCCAGCAACACCGAGCCTGAGCACGCCGAATAGATCGCCGTTCCGCGCGACCAGCAATGAACCAGCCACGCCTTCAGACCGTCATGGCGGGTCGTCAGGCTGTCGGAGGTCGGAAGCCAGAAGTCGGTGATCACAAGCACTTCCGGCACGTTGCCTGGCCCAATCGCGATCTCGGGTTCGATCGGGATCCCATTGCCGCATCGAAAGGGCTCTGCCGCGGTCGACACGATGCGGGGCCGGATCGGATCGGGTCCCCGCTCGGCGCCTGAGATCTCGCGCCAGAGGGTTCCGCTCGTCTTCAGCACATCGAACATCCCATAGAGCGCCGAGCCCGCGGTCTCGGGCAGCGCGAGCAGTTGGGCGTCGACGGGCGCTCTGTGCGGCATGGGCCTGGTGTTCATGGCACGAATGGATCGATCCTAGCCTACCGAGTTCTGACCCACGCGGCCAGTCCTGGCTATCTCCGGGCCTGTCGAACGTCGCTGGTCATCTGGCGGTTCGGTCAGGGATCCCGGCGGTCCTGTCATTCGCTGACGTCCCGCCCGTCGCTATCTCAGCGCGGCAACGAGAGGAGAGCACCATGACTGCGAAATATCGTGACCAGTTGCCGCAAATGGGCGCGACCCGTCTGCTGACGGATGGCGGCATCGAAACCACTCTGATCTTCCATGAGGGCTTGGACCTGCCGCTCTTCGCGGCGTTTGACCTGCTCAAGAGCATCGATGGCACCGCCGCGTTGCGGCGCTACTACGAGCGGTACATCCGCGTTGCGCACGCGCAGCGGGCCGGCTTCGTGCTCGACAGTGCCACATGGCGGGCAAGTCGCGATTGGGGGGCACGGCTCGGCTACGACGCGGCCGCGCTCGATGCCGCCAATCGCAAGGCCGTGGCGCTGCTCTTCGACCTGCGCGCGGCGTATGAGAGGGCCGAGCCCTTCGTCATCAGCGGCAATATCGGCCCCCGGGGCGACGGCTACGCGGCGGATGCGCAGATGAACCCGGCTGAGGCAGAGGACTATCACGCGGCCCAGGTCGCGACCTTCGCGGCCGCAGAGGTCGATATGGTGAGCGCGATCACCATGACCCATGCGGGCGAGGCGCTCGGCATCACGCAGGCCTGTGCACGCCGGTCACTGCCGCTTGCGCTGTCCTTCACGCTGGAGACTGACGGTCGCCTGCCCTCGGGCCAGATGCTCTCCGATGCGATCCAGCAGGTCGACGGCGACGCGAGCGGCGGCCCCGCCTACTACATGATCAACTGTGCGCACCCCGACCATTTCCGCACCATTCTCAAATCCGGTGCCGACTGGGTCGCGCGAATCCGCGGACTGAGGGCAAACGCCTCGCGCCTAAGCCATGCCGAACTCGATGAGGCAACCGAGCTCGATGACGGGAACCCTGTGGAGTTGGCGGCGGATTATGCGGAACTCCAGCGGCTGATGCCCAACCTCCGCGTCCTCGGCGGCTGTTGCGGCACAGACCACCGCCACGTGAACGCAATCGGCGAGGTCTGCCTTCCCGCGAGCGTGCACTGACACCAGAGATCGACTGTTCCGCCATGGCCTGACGGACAGCGATGCCGCCGAGGCGGCACACGACCGAAACCCGCGACACGGAAGCGACGTGCCTTCAGCGGCGCGCCTCGAGAGGTGTGTCCGCTGTCGGGTGCGCGCGCCCGACCATCACAGAAAGGAAACTGACCATGACTGATCTCATCCAGAACGGCTCTGCCAACGGCGTCGATCTCAAGGCGCTCCTCGATGCCCGCGAAGCGCTCACGGCGGCGCCAGAGGCCGCCCGGTTCACCTGGCGGGTCGAGAGCGACTGGCAGGGCGGCACCCATTGCCGCACCAGCGTGTCCGGCTTCTTCGGCCTCGGCGAGGAACAGCCCCGAAAGGCCCCGCACCGGATCGAGGCAGACCACCCCGAGCAGTTCTCGGCCTCGGATGCGGGGGCAACGCCTGTCGAGATCGTGCTCACGGGCCTTGCGAGCTGCCTCACCGCCGGCGTTGCGACCGTGGCGGAGAACCGCGGCATCGCCCTTCACAAAGTGACGTGCAAGGTCGAAGGCGACATGGATCTGGCCGGCATCATGGGCATCGACGCGGATGTCCGGAACGGCTTCAGCGCGATCCGTGTGGCCTTCCAGATCGACGCCGACGCCAGCCAGGACGAAATCGCTGGACTCGTCGCGCAGTCGCAAAAGCGCTCGGCCGTGTTCGATGTTCTGACCAATCCGACGGCGGTGATCGTGTCAGTAGCGTCGCTGGCGCAGACGGGGAGATGACGGCATGAGCGTCGATACCACCCTGCGCGCCCGGGCGCACAGGAGGGCGGCGATGGCCCCGATCCGCCACGCCCTTGGCCGCATCTTGGCGGGATGGGCTCGGTGGCGGGATAGTCGCCGGGCCTATCGTCACCTCAAGGGGCTGGAGCCGCGATTGCTCGACGATGTCGGTCTCACCCGTTGTGACGTCGAGACCCTCCTGTCGAGCCCAACCGGGCGTAACGCCGAGTGACGCAACGGATCGCGGGCGAGCCCGCGGTCCGACCACCGAAACCAGCATCGACCGAAGGTCCGGCACGCCATCGCATGCCGCAGAGGAAGGAGTCGCACAGTGACCGTGCGCAATGTGACCACCGTTGTGATCGGCGCCGGGCAGGCGGGGCTCGCGATGAGCCGCGAGCTAAGGCACCGTAAGATCGACCACCTGGTGCTCGAAAAGGGCCGCATCGGTGAGGCTTGGCGCAGCGCGCGCTGGGACAGTCTCACCCTTCTGACACCTAACTGGGCCAACGGCCTGCCCGGCTCCCCGTATTGGGAGCTCGACCCCCACGGGTTCATGTCAGCCGGCGAGTTCATCGGCAAGCTCGACAGCTATGCCGACCAGATCGATGCGCCCGTCGAGACCGGGGTTGAGGTGCTCGACGTGCTGCAACGCGACGACGGGTTCGAGCTCGTCACCACCGCGGACCGGATCCGGTGTCGCAAGCTCGTGGCCGCCACCGGCGGCTGTGCGAGGCCTGCGATCCCCGCCCTCGCGGCAGCAGTGCCGGCGCGGATCGTGCAGACCGACCCCGCCCGCTACAAGCGGCCCTCGGACCTGCCCGAGGGCGGTGTCCTCGTGGTCGGTGCCTCGGCGTCGGGCGTGCAGATCGCCCGCGAGCTTCAGGCATCGGGCCGGCGCGTCACGCTCGCGGTCGGCAGCCATCTGCGCGTTCCACGGCGCTATCGCGGGCGCGACATCGAATGGTGGTTGAAGGCGATCGGCGCCCTCGACGAACGCTACGACGACGTCGACGATATCGAGCGGGCGCGCCGCACCCCCTCGCCGCAGATCGTCGGCGGTCCCGATCCGGTTGATCTCGCAGCGTTGCAGGTCGGAGGGGTCGAGGTCGTCGGCCGGCTTGCGATAATCCGTGACGGCAAGGCGCTCTTTTCCGGCGGTCTGGCCCATGTCTGCGCATCGGCCGATCTGAAGCTCGCGCGCCTGTGCGACCGGATCGACGCATGGATCGTCGAGCGCGGCTCGAGCGCCGCCCTCACGCCGAAGGACCGTCCCGCGCCTGTCCAGCCCCCGCAGGCGCCCCGCCTCACGCTCGATCTCGGCTCTGGCGAGATCGCCTCGATCGTCTGGGCCACTGGCTTCCGGCCGGATCACAGTTTTCTCGGGCAATTGCCGGTCTTCGATCGACGGGGCCGTCTCGTGCATGACGGCGGCGTCGTTGCCGGGGCCCCGGGCCTCTACGCGCTCGGCCTTCCGTTCCTGCGCAGGCGCAGGTCGCTGCAGATCTCAGGCGCCGGCCCCGATAGCCGCGCGCTCGCCCAGCACCTCGAACGCCGGCTTCACCATCGCGAGGCCGCCTGAGTGGCGGCCATCGATCCCCAATCCCGGCGCCGCTGACGGCGCCCGGCACAGATCGGAGATGAAAATGACCCTCCCGACATCCCTTGAGGTCTTGGCCATGGCGTCCTGCGTCGGCGCAGCAGTGCGGCCGCGACACGCTCCTCGCAACTCGATCCTCGAAACAATCGGCCGCACGCCGGTTGTCCGCATCAACAATCTCGCCCCCGAGGGGGTGGAGCTGTACGCAAAACTTGAGGCCTTCAACCCGATGGGCTCGGTGAAAGACCGCCTCGCGCTCGCCGTCATCGAGGCCGCCGAGCGATCCGGCGCGCTGAAGCCGGGACAGACGGTGATCGAGGCGACCTCTGGCAACACCGGGCTCGGGCTCGCCATGGTCTGCGCCCAGAAGGGCTATCCGCTGGTCATTGTGATGGCCGAGAGCTTCAGCATCGAGCGCCGCAAGCTGCTGCGCTTCCTCGGCGCCAAAGTGATCCTCACCCCGGCGGCGGCCCGCGGCACCGGCATGTTCGCCCTCGCCGAGCAGCTAGCCATCAAGCATGGCTGGTTCTTCTGTCGCCAGTTCGAGAACGAGGCCAACGCCGATATCCATTCGGCAACCACGGCGCGCGAGATCCTCGACGATTTCGTGACCCTCGGGATCGACTATTGGGTCACGGGCTTCGGAACGGGGGGCACGCTGAAGGGCGTGGCGCGCGTCTTGCAGGTGGAAAGCCCACGCACCGAGATCGTGGCCGTCGAGCCGGAAAACTCGCAGATCCTGACAAAATCCGAACTCCAGCAGCGCCGCGCCGACGGCGCTGCCGCGCGCAGCCATCCGGATGCCCGCGCGCATCCCGTCCAGGGATGGTCTCCGGACTTCGTGCCGAAGCTCGCCGGCGACGCGGTCGACGAGGTGCTGATCGACCGGTTCGAGACGGTCTCGGGAGCAGATGCGCTGCGCGTCGCGCGCGAGCTCGCCGCGCGGGAGGGCATTCTCAGCGGTATCAGCGGCGGCGCGACCGTGGCGGCCGCGCTCAAGATCGCCGAAGGCGCGCCGCGGGGCACACGCATCCTCGCGATGATCCCGGACACCGGCGAGCGTTATCTCTCCACGCCGCTCTTCGAGGATGTCGAGGTCGACATGACCGCGGAGGAGCGCGCCATTGCCGCCTCGGTGCCGCCCCCTGAGAAGCCCGGCAGCCTGGCCACCCGCGCCGCTCCGTCTCCCGACGCGATGGCATTCGTGGAGCGCGCAGTCCTGGACTGGGAGGCGCCGGTGGTCATGTTCGGCTTCGAGTGGTGCGAGTTCTGCTGGTCGGTCCGCCGGCTCTTCGATCGCGCGGGCATCCCCTTCCGAGCAATCGATGTGGACAGCGCCGAATACCGAGCAAACGACCGCGGCGGAGAAATCCTTCGGGCGCTCTTTGCGATGACCGGCAAGCGCACGGTGCCTCAGGTCTTCATAGGCGGCGAGCTGTTCGGCGGCGCAACCGAGGTGCTGTCCGGCTTCGGCGACGGCTCGCTCCAGGCACAGCTCGCGCAGGTGGCCCCGACGATCGAGGTGCGAGCGGTCGAGAACCCGATGGGGCTCCTCCCGAGCTGGGTGCGCCGGACGCCGGCCGAGCCGGCAGCGGCCGGTGCGACGGGGGCGCAGGCATGACCCGCCACTCCAGCAGATCGGCGCTGCGGCTCCGTGGGAGCCTCGTCGCCCTCCTCGCCGCCGGAGCCATCGGGCCAACCGTTCTCGACGCCGGCGAGAGGTCGGCGGGCCTCGGCATCGCCCCGGTCGAGGACGCGGATTTTCGCCGAAACGGGGTCTTCACCACGGCGCAGGTCGAGCTCGGCCGAATGCTCTTCTTCGACAAGATCCTGAGCGGCAACCGCAACATCTCCTGCGCGACCTGCCATC
>CAYXPI010000172.1:0-7730 GCA_964467005.1 uncultured Limibaculum sp.
GGCCGGTTCGTCGACATCATGGCGCGCTGCTTCGACGATGCGGTGCGCGAGCATTGCGGTCGCTCGGCCATCGGGGTGGCGAGCCGGGCGCGCTTCGAGCAGCAGCCGGGCATGGTGCGCATCGCGCCGGACCAGGCGGAGGTGTTCATCATCAAGCTCAACTTTCATATGAACGACGACAAGCGCGGCGCGGGCCTCGATTTCGTCGTGCCCATCTCGGTGCTCGAGAGCCTGAAGCGCGATCTGATCGCGGCGCAGGGCCAGGGGTCGGACACCATGCGCGGCGCCTGGGCCGGGCACATGATGGCCGAGGTGCTCGAGACCAAGCTTCCGCTCTCCGCGGTGATCCCCGCGGGCGCGCATTCCGTCGGCCGGCTCTCGCGGCTCCGCCATGGCGAGGTGCTGGAGCTGCCCGCCCAGGCGCTTCAGGAGATCCAGCTCCGCGCCCGCACGGTGGAAGGGCCGGTGGTGGTGGCCAAGGGCAAGCTCGGCGCGCAGGACCGGTCGAAGGCCGTGCGGCTCGAGGACGGGGTGGACACGGCCTTCCTCGCCCCTCTCGTCGCCAAGCGTGCGGAGATGGGCGGCTGAGGCGGAAGCCGCGGCGCGATGGGCCTTTTCCGGGCGGGCGGGCGCTGCCATAGTCGTGGCCGTCTCGAGGGGGGTCCCCATGCGCGCACACGCACTCGCCGCCTGTCTGTGTCTTGCGGCTCTCGCCCCGGCGGCCGCGGAGCCCGCCAAGGCCGTGTTCGGGCGGGCCGAAGGGCCGAGCGCCGGGCCCGCCGCCGCCTACGGCTCCTATGCGCGCGGCTGCATCGCGGGCGCCATCCGGCTCGCCGAAACCGGCCCCGGCTGGCAGGCCATGCGCTTGAGCCGCAACCGGAATTGGGGCCACCCGGAGGCCATCGCCTTCGTCCGGCGTCTCTCGGAGCGCGCGCAAGGCATCGGTTGGCCCGGGCTCTATATCGGCGACATCTCCCAGCCCCTCGGCGGGCCCATGACCTCGGGCCACCGCTCCCACCAGATCGGGCTGGACATCGACATCTGGTTCCGCCGCCCCTCCACCGAGCCCTTGTCGCTCACCCGGCGGGAGGAGATCTCCTCCACCCAGCTCGTCGACCGCCGGGCGATGCGGGTCAACGCCAACTGGACGCCCACCCACGGCGCCATCCTGCGCGCGGCGGCCGAGGACCCCGCCGTCGCCCGGATCTTCGTCCACGCCGCCATCAAGCGTCAGCTCTGCCGCGAGGCGGGGGCGGAGCGCGGCTGGCTCCGCCGCATCCGCGCCTGGTACGGGCATGACAGCCACTTCCATGTGCGCCTTGCCTGCCCGCCGGATGCGTTGGGCTGCGAGAACCAGGCGCCTCCTCCACCGGGCGACGGCTGCGGGGCCGAGCTCGACTGGTGGTTCACCGAGGAGGCACGGTCGCCGAAGCCCAAGCCCGGCGCCAAACCCCGCGGCCCCCTCGCGCTCCGCGATCTTCCCGCCGCCTGCCGCGCCCTGGTGCGCCGGTGAGGGCGCTCGCCCTCCTTCTTGCGCTCCTCGCGCTTCCGGTTGCGGCGGATCCGGACGGGGTGACGGCCGAGGGCCGCACGCTTGCGCTCACCGCCCGCGCGACACCCATGGGACCCATGGCGCTCGGCCCTGGGGTCGCGTTTCTCGGCGCCTGGGTTCTGACGTCGCGGGACCCCGATTTCGGCGGCATCTCCGGGCTCCTCGTCGAGGGGGACCGGATGACCGCGGTCACGGACCGGGGGCACTGGCTCACCGCGCGGATCGACCTCGCCGCCCCGGGGCTCGTCTCGGATGCCCGGATCGCGCCCATGCGTGCGGCGGACGGGCGCCTCCTCTCCGGCAAGACGGAGACCGACGCCGAGGGCCTCGCGCGGGTCGGCGGCCGGCTCTTCGTGGCGTTCGAGCAGGATCACCGGGTGCTCGCGCATGAGGGCGGCGGGCGGCTCGGCCCGGCCTTCGCGCTCCGGGGTGCGGACCGGCTGGTGGGTCGGAACGCCGGGGCCGAGGGGCTCGCCACCTTGCCGGACGGCCGGGTGATCGCCATCGCCGAGGGGCGGGACCGCGACGCATTTCCCTACTGGGTGCTGGGCGGGGCGCGCGGCCTCCGCGGGGTGCTCCCGGCGACGGGCATCCACGACGTGACGGGCGCCGATCTCGGGTCCGACGGGCGGCTCTACGTCGTCCTCCGCCATTTCTCCCGGGCCACGGGGGTCTCGATCCGGGTCCGCCGCTATCTCCTCAGCGAGGGGGGCACCCCGGTCTCGGGCTCGGGGGTGGAAATCGCGGGGTTCGAGGCGCTCTCCGGCATCGACAACATGGAGGCGATTGCGCTCGCGCCCGGGGCGGAGGGGCAGGTGCTCTGGCTTCTGGCCGACGACAATTTCAACCCGCCCCAGCGCACCCTCCTCGTCGCCCTCGGCGTGCCGGGCTGACAGGACGGCCGCGGAACGCGTTGCCACGGCGGCAGGGGGCACGTATCACGGAGGGGCGGTCCGGGGCCGGGCCGATCAGAACAGGGGGGAGACGCCATGGAGACCGCCGGCATCCGCGCCGCCATCGAGGCCGCCTGGGAGCATCGAGACACGATCTCGCCCGAGACCGCCGGGGCCGCGCGCGAGGCGGTGGAGTTCGCGCTCGACCAGCTCGACCGGGGCCAGCTCCGCGTGGCCGAGCCCGGGGTGGATGGCGCCTGGGTGGTGAACGACTGGGCGAAGAAGGCGGTGCTCCTCTCCTTCCGCCTCGCCGATATGGGCACGATCTCCAACGGCCCCGGCGAGACGGACTGGTGGGACAAGGTGCCTTCGAAGTTCTCCGGCTGGAGCGGGGACGATTGGCGCAAGGCCGGCTTTCGCGCGGTGCCGACCGCGGTGGTCCGCCGCTCGGCCTATGTGGCGCCGGGGGCGGTGCTCATGCCCTCCTTCGTGAATGTGGGTGCCTATGTGGGCGCGGGCACGATGATCGACACCTGGGCGACCGTCGGCTCCTGCGCGCAGGTCGGCAAAAACGTGCACATCTCGGGCGGCGTCGGGCTCGGCGGGGTGCTCGAGCCCTTGCAGGCCAATCCGGTGATCGTGGAGGACGGGGCCTTCATCGGCGCCCGTTCGGAGGTGGTCGAGGGTGTCATCGTCCGCGAGGGGGCTGTGATCGGGATGGGCGTGTTCCTGGGCGCCTCCACGCCGATCGTCGACCGGGAGACCGGCGAGGTGGTGCGCGGGGAGGTTCCGGCCTATTCCGTGCTGCTGCCGGGCACGCTGCCGGGCAAGCCCTTGCCGGACGGCTCGCCGGGCCCCGGGCTCTACTGCGCGGTCATCGTGAAGCGGGTCGACGCGTCGACCCGGGCGAAGACGGCGATCAACGAGCTCCTGCGGGGGTGACGGGGGCGGCATGGGCGGCGAGGCCGGCGATGAGGCCGAGGGGTTTGGCCGGGTGTATCTCCTGATGGTGGAAGTCGGTCGCACGGCGGAGGACGGGCTGCCGGAGGATTGCGACGGCGCGGCGCTTCTCTGCTACGCCGCGGGGCGGACCGAGCGGCAGGCGGTGGACGAGACCGTCGCCGTCCTCCGCCAGGCGGATCTGGCTCCCCTCACGGTCGAGAGCCATGGCAGCGTGGCGGAGCGGCTGGCCTCGGGCCGGGAGATGGCGGCGGAGGATCTGGATCTGGCTCGCCGGGCGTTGGACGAAGACGCCGTGATCGTGGCGCAGATGGTGCCGTTCCACGACGACGAAACCGCCGAGCGCGGCTGAGGGGGCGCGGATGAGCGAGAACGGCGCAGGTCCGATCGACCCGGTGGAGCTCACCCGCTGGCTGATCCAGTGCCCCTCCGTCACGCCGGAGGAGGGCGGCGCGCTCGATCTTCTGGAGAGCCTTCTCGGCGAGGCGGGCTTCGCCTGCCACCGGATCCGGCGCGGGCGGGTCGACAATCTCTACGCCCGCTGGGGTCGCTCGGAGCCGGTCTTCGGCTTTGCCGGCCACACGGATGTCGTGCCTCCCGGCGATGTGGCGCGGTGGACGGCGGACCCCTTCGGCGGCCTGGAGGCCGACGGGCTCGTCTGGGGCCGCGGCGCGGTCGACATGAAATCGGGTGTCGCGGCCTTCGTCGCGGCGGCGGCGGCCCGGGTGGCGGAGGACCCGCCGGAGGGGTCGGTCGCGCTCCTCATCACGGGCGACGAGGAGGGTCCGGCGGTGGACGGCACCGCCGCGATTCTCGACTGGATGGCCACCGAGGGCGAGCGGCTCGACTTCTGCCTGGTGGGCGAGCCCACCTCCGTCGCGCGCCTCGGCGATGTGGTGAAGATCGGGCGCCGCGGTTCGATGACGGCGGAGCTCACGGTGTTCGGCGAGGGGGGGCACACGGCCTACCCGGACGCGGCGATCAACCCCCTGCCGGTGCTCGCCCTCATCTGCGCCCGGCTGGCGGACACGCCGCTCGATTTCGGCAGCACGCACTTCCAGGCCTCCACGCTGGCGCTCACCTCGATCGACGTGGGCAATCCCGTCTCCAACATGATCCCGTCCGAGGGCCGGGCGCGGTTCAACATCCGGTTCAACGACCTCCACAGCTCTGAGAGCGTGAAGATCTGGGTCGACCAGCAGGTGGAGGAGGTGCTGAAGGGCACGGGCTGCACCGCGGAGATCGACTGGACGGTGTCGGGCGAAAGCTTCCTCACCCCGCCGGGGCCGTTGTCGGACATCGTGGTGGAGGCGATCACCGACCGGACCCTGGAGCGGCCCATGCTCACCACGGGCGGCGGCACCTCGGATGCGCGCTTCATTCGCGCGCATTGCCCGGTGATGGAGTTCGGCCTGGTGGGGGAGGGGATGCACCAAGTGGACGAACGGGTGCCCGCCGGGGATATCCGTGACCTCTCCGCACTCTATCGCGAGATCCTCGACCGCTTCTTCGGAGCCTGAGCGGGCAGCCCCGCGGCCCCGCCCCGGCAGGCGCCGCGCCGGCATCGGCGTTGCAAGGCCCACCCGCCGCGGGGCCGCCCGCTCAGGCGCGCCCGGCCTCGCCGCGTGCGAGCCTTGCCAGCCAATCTTGCGCCAGCGCCTTGAAGAGCTCGGGCCGCTCCCAGGCGAGGCTGTGGCCGGCGGTGTCGAGCACCGCGAGCGTTGCGCGGGGATAGAGGTCGGCCCAGGCGAGCGTATCGTGGTATCCCGCCACCGCGTCTTGCCGCCCGGCGACGAGAAGGCTCGGGCCGGGGAAGGCGCCGGCGGCCTCGACGGGGCGGGAGTACGCGAAGGCTTCGGCGATCCGCGCCTCCTGCGCCGCATCGTGGAGCGCTGTGGCGGGTGCCTTGGTGCGCGCGATCTTCTCCGCGATCTCGGCGCTTTGCACCACCAGCCGATCGAAGCGGGGGCCAAGCGCCTCCTCGAGCCCCGCGCGGATCTCCGGCGCCGGCACGAGCACCTCGTGGGGTGGGCGCCGCGAGCCGGGGGCGTTGCCGCCGGGCACGATCAGCAGGAGGCCCGCGATCCGCTCCGGCCAGCGCGCGGCAAGCCCTTGCGCAATGTGGCTGCCGCGCGATTCGCCGATCACCGCATAGGGTTGGCCGGCGAAGATCTCCTCGGCGAAGGCGGCGACATGCGCGAGGACATCGTCCTGACACCTGATCTCCGCCGAGGCCGGCGAGCGGCCATGCCCCGGCAGATCGGCATAGACCCGGCGCCAGCCCGGCTGGCCTTCGAAGACCGGCTCCACCGCGTCGAGCATGTGCCGGTGGTCGAGCTTGCCGCCATGGAGCACGAGCATCGGGCGGCCCGCGCCGCGGATGACGTGGTGGAGCATCGCCCTCTCCCTCGGGGTCCGGATAAGAAAACGCCCGCGGGGCGGACCCGCGGGCGCATGGTTTCGCGATGGGGCGGGCTCAGGCGGCCTTGGCGGTCAGCACCGTCTCGACCCGCGCCGCGGCGTCGCCTTCGTCGAGATCCTCGACGGCCGCAACCTCGCGGGTCAGCCGCTCGAGGGCAGCCTCGTAGAGCTGCCGCTCGGAATAGGACTGCTCCGGCTGGTCTTCCGCGCGGTGCAGATCCCGCACGACCTCGGCGATCGAGATGAGGTCGCCCGAATTGATCTTCTGCTCGTACTCCTGCGCGCGGCGGGACCACATGGCGCGCTTGACCTTCGCACGGCCTTTGAGGGTGGCCAGCGCGCGCTCGACGATGTCGGGCGAGGCGAGAGAGCGCATGCCGGTGGCGGTTGCCTTCGCGGTGGGCACGCGGAGGGTCATCTTGTCTTTCTCGAACGAGATCACAAAGAGCTCGAGCCGGGTTCCGGCGACCTCCTGCTCCTCGATCGAGATGATGCGGCCGACGCCATGGGCGGGGTAAACCACAAAGTCGTTCGGTCGGAACTCAGCGCGTGTCGTATCTTTCTTCGCCATCGTCTCTCCACTCCAGCGGTACATGCCCCCGGTGAGGACCGCAAAAATCCGGCGCCAACCGTGCCTTTCAAGGCGCGCTGGTGACCGGATTGGTGAGGCCCTCACATGCTGACCCCGCGTCCGATTCGGATGCGGAGCCGCTCTCCTTCGTTATATGAAACACTTTTATAACACCGGGGGAGACAAATTTCCAGGCCAGGTGCCCGGAATGTGACCGGCCAGCCCCGTTTCGGCCGTCTTCGTGGGTCTTCCGCGCGGGGTCAGTCGCCCTCGCCCGGCGCCTCGGAGAAGTATTTCTCGAGCTTGCCGGCCTCGCCGTCGTGTTTTTCCGCCTCGGGCAGGGGCTCCTTCTTCTGGGTGATGTTGGGCCAGGCCTCGGAGTATTTGAGGTTGAAGGCCACCCAGCTCTCGGTGCCGCTCTCGGTGTCGGGGCGGATCGCGTCGGCGGGGCATTCGGGCTCGCACACGCCGCAATCGATGCACTCGTCCGGATGGATGACGAGCATGTTCTCGCCTTCGTAGAAACAGTCGACCGGGCAGACCTCCACACAGTCGGTGTATTTGCACTTGATGCAGTTGTCGGTCACCACATAGGTCATGGGCGGGCTCCTGGCTGAGGGCGCTGCGGCCGCGCGTTCGCGGTTTCCGATGGTTTATGTTGGGTATCCGGCGCGATCAAGGGTCGCCGCGGGAGAGGCGCGCGATGTCGCGCCGGGCGCGCCGGTCGCGACGGTCCGGGCGGGTGGCCGGCGCCTCGGCGGGCGCCTCCGCTGCGGGCGCGGGCTCGAGGTCGTCGTAAAGCGCCTGGGCCTCGGTCGCGGGGCCGCGGCGTGCGCCGATCCCCAACACCCGGATCACCCGGACCCGCCCGGCCTGGGGAAAGGTGAGCACGTCGCCCGGGCCCACGGGCTGGGCCGGCTTCGCGCAGCGCTGGCCGTTCACCCGGAGGCGCCCGGAGCTCGCGATCTCCGCGGCCAGGGCGCGGGTCTTCACGAAGCGCGCCTGCCAGAGCCATTTGTCGACACGCATGCGCGCCGTGCCGTCCTCTCCCATCGCTCAGCGGTTCTTGAGCTGCTGGAGAATGGCGAACGGGCTGTCCGGGTCGACGGGCTTGTCCTCCCGAGGCGGGCGGGCCCCGCGATCGCCGCGCTTGCCGTCCTCGGCGCCGGGCGGCTTGCCCTTGCCGCGGCCCTTGCCTTTGCCCTTGCCCTTGGGCGGGACGCCGGAGGTGGCCTCGGCGCGGCGGGGCTCGGGCGCGCGCTCCGCGGGGGGCGCATCGGCGGCGGGGGCGAGAATCGGGGATGGAAGCCGCCGACGCTCAGGACGAAGTTCG
>CAYXPI010000173.1:0-7614 GCA_964467005.1 uncultured Limibaculum sp.
CGCAGACCCCGCGCCGATGCGCCGTCATCATCACGCCGTAGGCTTGGTCCGCAGACATCCGGAACACCGATTTCAGGACCATGACCACGAAGTCCCGCGGCGTGAAGTCGTCGTTGAGGAGGATCACCTTCCACAGCCGCGGCCGCTCGACCTTGGCCTTTGGCCGGGTCTTCAGACCGGTCTCCGCCATCGCCCTCTCCCCTCCCCACCCGCCGGAGCCGCGGTCAGAGCGGCCAGATCAGCGGGATCACGATACAGCTCACGATCCCGACGCCGACATTGAGCGGGATCCCGAGGCGCATGTAATCTGTGAACCTATAGCCCCCGGGCCCGTAGACCATGGTGTTGGTCTGATAGCCGATGGGGGTCGCGAAGCTCGCCGAGGCCGCCATCATCACCGCCACGACGAAGGGCCGCGGATCCACCCCGAGAGACGTGGCGACCGAGATGGCCACCGGCGTGACCACGACCGCCACCGCGTTGTTCGAGACGAGCTCGGTCAGCACCGAGGCGGTCAGGAAGACGAGCCAGAGCACGAGCTCGGGCGGCAGCTCCATGAGCCAGGGCGCGGCCGCGCCCACGAGGAGCTCCACGGCGCCCGAGCTTTGGAGCGCCTCGCCGACGGACAGCATGGCCAGGATGAGCGCGAGGAGCCGGAGCTCGATGGCCTCGAAGGCCTCCTCCGCGTCGATGCAGCGGAAGACGAGCACGCCCGCCACCGCGATCAGCGCGAGCCCTGCGATCGGCATGAGGCCCACGGCCGCGCCGATCACCATGAGCGCGATGGCTGCGATCACGATGGGCGCCTTCTCGCGGCGGTAGGGCCGCTCCGAGGGCCGCGTGAGGTCCACCAGCCCCTGCTCGTTGGCGAGGCGCGCAATGTCGTCCGGCGCGCCTTCGAGGAGGAGCGTGTCGCCCACCCGCACGCGCACCTCGTCGAGGACCGTGCCCACGCGCTCGGCCCGCCGATGCACGGCGAGGGGGTAGACGCCGAACCGGCGGCGCAGGCGAAGATCGCCGAGCCGGCGCCCGATGAGGCGTGCGCCGGGGGTGATGAGCGCCTCCACCGTGATGGTCGAGGTCTCGCCGAGGGTGTCGATCTGCCCGGTCATGGTGAGCGCGCGGTTCTCTCGGAGGCTGAGGAGCTCGTTCACCCCTGTGCGGATCACCACGATGTCGCCCGCGGCGAGGCGCACATTCCCGAGGTCGCGGCGCAGCGAGAGGTCGCCCCGGATCACGTCGATCACCCGCATGCCGCCGCGCTTGAAATGGGCCACTTCGAGCACGGACTGACCGGCGAGGGAGGACCCGGCCGGGATCACCACCTGGGTGAAGAATTTGAGAGCCTTCTTCTCGGGCAGGAGGGTGGCGAGCGCGTCGCGCGCCGGCAGCGCCCAGGGCGCGGTGAGGGTGATGAAGGCGAGCCCGGCCGCGGCGATGACCAGCGCCATCGGCGTGATCTCGAAGAGGCCAAAGGGCGCGAGCCCCGCGCCTTGTGCGACACCGTCGACCAGAAGATTGGTCGAGGTGCCGATGAGCGTGCAGGTGCCGCCCAGGATCGCCACGTAGGAGAGCGGGATGAGGAGGCGCGAGACCGGGATCTCCAGCGTCTTCGCCAGCCGCCCGGCCACGGGGATCATGATCACCACCACCGGCGTGTTGTTCATGAAGGCCGAGGCGGTGACGGTGAAGGCCGCGAGGCCGCCCAGCACCCGCCGGGGCTGGCTGCTCGCGCGGGCGGCGATGGCGCGGGAGAGCGCCTCGAGCGCGCCGGTGCGCACGAGCGCACCCGAGAGGACGAACATGGCCGCGATGGTGAGGAGCGCGGGATTGGCCAGGGCGTTGAGTGCCGCGCCCGTCTCGAGAAGGCCGGTGGCGAGGAGAACGGCGACACCGGCGAGCCCCACCACCTCGGGCGGGTAGGTCTCGCGCACGAACATCGCGAACATGGCGAGCACGACGGCGAGCGTCGCGAGCGCCGGCAGGAGCGCGGCATGGGTCTCGGCCATCTCTCACCTCCGGGGAGCGCTCTTCCCCCGCGCCTCACCGGTTGTCAAGCGTGGCCCGTCGCGGCAAGGCTGGCCGGAGACAGGCGGAGGAGGCGGATATGGGCTGGGGGTCGGCGCGCGCGAGGCGGATCTTGGGCCGGGGCGCGCGGTGAGCGGGCCGCCCCATGCCCGGCCGGGGGCGCATGACGACGATCCGAGGGCCCTCGTGGCGGAGGCCTTTGCCATGCCCGATCTCCACCCGGCCGATGCCCGGGCGATCTTCTTCGACTGGGCCCTTGGCCTGCCGCCGGGAGCGGATGCGGCGGCGGCCGCGGCGCGGCTCCTCGCCCATCATCGTCCGCCGGAGGAGCATCCCATGGCCGGGCTCCTGCGCGAGGCCACGCAGGCCCAAGCGAGCGGGCGGCGGGGGCGGCGGCGTCGTGGGGCGCCCGAGGGCGGGTGAGCCGTCAATCGACGATCTCGCCGGCCACCGGAGTTCGGAGCGCGCGCCGCGCGGTCGCGAGGTCCCAGCCCAGAGCCGCGGCGAGGGCGAGGACGACCTCGATCTTCGCCTGGGCGGCGGCCCGGGTCATCGCTCCGGTGGGCACGGCGCCGGCGCGCTCGAGCCAGGCCCCGGCCCCGTAGCGCGTGGGCGCGACCGGCCCGTGCGGCACTTGGCTCGACAGCGCGACGAGGCAGCCCGCCTCCTCCGCCCGGGCGAGAACGGGCGTCCAGGCCGGCGCGTCGGGCCAGGTGCCGAGCCCGAAGCCGAGAAGGTGGAGGGCGCCAAGCCGAGGGCCGAGCCGGTCCATCGCCGCGTGCGCCGCATCGGCCAGCGCCGCCCCGCCGCCGGGGGTCGCTGCGAGGGCCAGGACGGGCCGGGCGCCGAGATGGGGGACGAGGGCCGCGAGCTGCGCCGCGAGGGCCGAGCTGGTGGCGGCCGCCAGGTCCGGCGGTGCGGCGGCCCCGTTCGGCGCGGCGAAGGCGTCGTCGGCCAGGGTCGACACCTTCTCGGCCGTGGCCCCGGCCACGCGTCGCCCGCCGAAGGCGATGGTGACCCCCGGGGCACCGGCGGCGGCCGTGCCGGCGGCGAGGGCGAGATTGGCGAGGGCGTCGGAGCACGGGTCCGGCGCGCCATCCGCACCGAGCAGGGGCCGCTGGGAGCCCGTCAGCACCACGGTCTCGCCATTGCGGGCCACGGGCCGCCCCTCCGCCCCCCAGAGGACCAGGAGGAAGGCCAGCGCCGCCGCACTGTGAGCGAGCGTGTCGGTGCCATGGAGGATGACCGCGGGGCCCGGATGGGCGAGCGCCCAGTGTGCCAGCCGCCCCCAGTCCGCCGGACCCAGGGCCGAGCTGTCGAGCGGGGTCTCCGTCCAGTCCCAGGCCGCGCCGGGCAGGGCGCCCGCCGCACCCGCCGCCGCCCGGAATGCGGGCCCTGGCATCGGCGCGAGCGGTGTGCCCACGCAGCCGATCGTGCCGCCGGTGTAGAGGACACGGAGCCTGCGGTGGGATCGCTCCGTCACATCGAGCCCGCGCGGCCGCGGATCCGGTGGCGGGCGCGGCCGCAGGAGAGACCTCGCCGACGCGCCGTGCGGTCCACGACCCGCCCATCGCGGGCCCATCGCGCCCCACGCCGCGGCCGGACGCCCGACGCACGCCTGAGGTGCCCGCAGGACCTCACGCGCCGGCCTCGCAGAGCCGGGAGAGCACCCGGGCCCAGGCGCGGGCGCCCTTCTGGAAGCTCGCGAGATCGTACTTTTCGTTGGGCGAGTGCATCCGGTCGTCCTCCAGGCCGAAGCCGATCAAGAGCGAGTCCATGCCCAGCCGCCGCTTGAAGTCTCCCACCACGGGGATGGAGCCTCCGATGCCGATCATCGCGGCGGGCTGCCCCCACTCCTCGGAGAGCGCGGCGCGGGCCGCCGCGAAGGCGGGGGCGCTGGTATCCATAGTGATCGCGCGCGAGCCGCCATGGGAGGTGAAGCCGAGGCGACAGTCCTGGCGGATGGCGGCGCGCATATGGGCGCGAAACGCGGCGCGCACGGCCTCCGGGTCCTGGTCGTCCACGAGGCGGAAGCTCACCTTCGCGTGGGCCTCGGCCGGGATCACGGTCTTGAAGCCGGCCCCTGTGTAGCCGCCCCAGATGCCGTTCACCTCCGCCGTCGGCCGGCTCCAGAGCTGCTCGAGCGCAGAGCGGTCCGTCTCCCCCGCCGGGGTCTCCAGCCCGACAGCGCCGAGAAACGCCCCCGCGTCGAAGCCGAGGGCGTCCCACTCCGCGCGCTGGCTTTCGGGGATCTCGCGCACGCCGTCGTAGAAGCCTGCGAGGGTGATCCGTCCTGTGTCGTCGCGCAGGCTCGTAAGGGCGCGGGCGAGCTCGTGGATCGGGTTGGCGGCGGCGCTCCCGTAGAGGCCCGAATGGAGGTCGCGGCTGGCGGCATGGACCGTTACCTCCTCCGTGCACGTGCCGCGCAGGCGCGTGGTGATGGCGGGGATCGCCGCGTTCCACATCGTCGTGTCGCAGACGAGGGCGAGATCGGCCTTCAGCCTGTCGCCGTCGGTGTCGAGGAACCGGTCGAGCGCCTGGCCGCCGCTTTCCTCCTCCCCCTCGATCAGCACGGTGACCCGACAGGGCAGGGCGCCATGCACGGCCTTGAAGGCCCGGAGTGCCTCGAGGAAGGTCATCACCTGCCCCTTGTCGTCGGCGGCACCTCGGGCGCCGATCACCGGGCGGCCGCCTTCCTCGCGGATCTCGGGCGCGAAGGGGTCGTGGGACCAGAGCTCGAGCGGGTCCACCGGTTGCACGTCGTAATGCCCATAAAAGAGGAGATGCGGTGCGCCCGCGCCGCCCTCGCCGAGGACGATGGGGTGGCCAAGGCCCTCGACGAGGCGCGTGGTGAGCCCGAGGCCTTCCAGATCGTTGGCGAGCCAGCGGGCGGCGGAGGCGCAGGGCTCGACAAAGGTCGGATCGGTCGAGATCGAGGGGAACCGCAGAAGCTCGAAGAGCCGGGCAAGGGCGCCCTCGCGGTCCGCGTCGAGATGGGCGAGGACCGGAGCGAGATCGGTCATGGGGCGTGAGCCTCCTCAGATTGGGGTGCGCGCATCATAGCGGCTGCACGGACGGATGGAACGCGTGCCGTCCGCCTGCGGCTCAGCCGATGAGATGCGCGCGGTAAGCGGCACCCATGGCCCAACCGAGGGGCCGCGCCAGGGCGGCCCCAAGCCGGGAGCCGCGCGGGCCCGCGATCTCCGGCAGCGGATAGCCGAAGCGGTCGAAGTCCTCGGCATACGCGTCTGATATCGCGCGAAGATCGTCCGCGGTGAGTTCCGCGGGGATGGTTCGGTCTCCCCGCAGCACCTCCCCGAGCGGTGCCGCCTCTGCCCCGGGTCCCAGCACGTGGGCGACGGCGGCGAGCGGACGGTCGAGCCCGTCCTCGAGGCGGAACACGGCCGCGCCTTCGGGCACGCAGGCGACCTGCGGCCGGAGATGGCCCTCGCTAATCCCAGGAGCCTGGCGGAGGGCGCGGAGATTGGCCTGGAGCCACAGCGAGAAGCCGGCGGCACGGACGAGGCGGGCCTGCCGGGGCCCGTGCGTGGCGCGGTGGCGGTAGGCGCTCAGGATCCGGTCGACCGGGTGTCGCACGACGGCGAAGCAATAGTCGATCCGGCCCGGGGGGATCACACAGGCAAGGTCTCGCGCCGAGAGGTGCTGAGGTGGTGCGGCGAAGTCCGTGCGGCGGCCGACCCGCCCGTTGGACCAGACCGGCGCGTAGAGGCCGAGGGGACCGTAGCGGGCGGCGAGGGCGGCCTCGAGCGCAGACCCTCCGGTCTTCGGCACATGGGCGAAGAGGACGATCTTACCCTCGGCGAAGATGAGCGGCATGGGTCCCGCGGGGGCGGCTCAGCGGGTGATCCAGCCGCCGCCAAGGACCCGGGTGCCCTCCGCCGCGTAGAAAACGCAGGCCTGGCCGGGCGCCACGCCCTCCTCGGGCGCCAGGAGTTCCACCTCCGCGCCGCCGGGTCGGGGATGGATCCGGGCAGGCACTGGCGGGCGGGCCGAGCGGATCTTCACCCGCGCCTCGTGTCCCTCCGGAGGCGCGGCCTCGAAGGCGCCGGGGCCGATCCAGTTGACCTCCGCCACGGGCACGCGCCGGGTGGCGAGCGCCTCCCGGGGGCCGACGATCACCTGGCGGGCCTCCGGATCGAGGCGCACCACATAGAGCGGCTCGCCCCCGCCGATGCCGAGCCCGCGGCGCTGGCCGATGGTGTAGTGCAGGATGCCCCCATGCGCCCCCAGCACCCGCCCGTCGAGATGCACGATCGCGCCCGGCTCCGCCGCGCCGGGGCGCAGCTTCTCGATGACGGCGGCGTAGCGCCCCTCGGGCACGAAGCAGATGTCCTGGCTGTCCGGCTTGTCGGCCACGGGGAGGCCGTGCTTGGCCGCGAGCGCCCGGGTCTCGGCCTTGGAGCCAAGATGGCCGAGGGGAAAGCGGAGGAAGGCCAGCTGCTCGGGCGTGGTGGCGAAGAGAAAGTAGCTCTGGTCCCGCGCCGGGTCGGCCGCGCGGTGGAGTTCCGGCCCCTCCGGCCCCGCGACGCGGCGAATGTAGTGGCCCGTGGCCAGGCAGTCGGCGTCGAGCTCCCGCGCGGTCTCGAGGAGGTCGCGGAACTTCACCCGCTCGTTGCAGCGCACGCAGGGGATGGGGGTCGCGCCCGCCAGATATTGGTCGGCGAACTCCTCCATCACGCTCTCGCGAAAGCGGCTCTCATAATCGAGGACGTAGTGGGGAAAGCCCATGGCCTCGGCCACGCGCCGGGCGTCGTGAATGTCGCGCCCCGCGCAGCAGGCGCCCGTTTTGGCGAGCGCCGCGCCGTGATCGTAGAGCTGAAGCGTGATGCCCACGACGTCGTAGCCCTCGGCGGCAAGCTCCGCGGCGACCACCGAGCTGTCGACCCCACCGGACATGGCGACGACCACCCGGGTCTCGCCCGCGGGCTTGGCCAGGCCGAGGCTGTTCACAAGCGACCCCTTCCGTCGCTCCGCCGTCAGCGCCTCCATCGCCCTAAGCTCCTCTCTTCGCATCTTTCATCAGGCCTTAAGGCCGGGCGCGTAGCTTTCCGAGCATCGACCTAAGGCATGAAGGAGACGGATGGAAGAGACGTGTTCTGTCCCATACGTCATCGGCCCCGACGGGGAGCGGATGACCAAGGCCGATCTGCCGCCCACGACGACCCAGCGCTGGGTCCCGCGCCGCAAGGCGAAGGTGGTGGCAGCCGTAGAAGGCGGGCTGATCACGCGCGAAGAAGCGTCCAGGCTTTATTCCATCACCGACGAAGAACTCGACGGCTGGCGGGCCGCGCTCACCTCCCACGGGATGCGCGGCCTGCGGGTGACCAAGATCGCCAGAAACCGAGCCCGCCCGGAATAGGGCGCGTCATCTCCGCCCTGGTAACCCTGCGTTTACTTTCTCGGTGTTAACGCTTGGAGCAGGCTGGTAGGTTGCTTGAGGGGAGCGGGGCGTCGGATGCGGATCTTGCTGATCGAGGACGATCAATCGACGGCCGACAGCATCGAATTGATGCTGCGGAAGGCTGAGCTCAACCCCTACGTCACCGACAGCGGGGAGGAAGGGGT
>CAYXPI010000174.1:0-7609 GCA_964467005.1 uncultured Limibaculum sp.
CGCCCCGAGGACACGCTGTCAGTGCGCGGCGCGGCGACGCCGGTGAAGCGTTCGTAATGGCCGAGGTCGAGGTCGGTCTCCGCGCCGTCGTCGGTCACGAACACCTCGCCATGCTCGAAGGGCGACATCGTGCCGGGGTCGACATTGAGATAGGGGTCGAGCTTCCGGAGCCGCACCGTGAAGCCGCGGGCCTGGAGGAGGGCGCCGAGCGCCGCGGTGGCCAGGCCCTTGCCGAGGGAGGACACGACGCCCCCCGTGACGAATACGAACCGTGCCATGTGTGTCCCCGCAGATGTTGCGGATGGCCCAACACCAGCCACCCGATCTAGCACCACGGGATTTGAGGGATACAGGATGCGCGCGCCCTGGACAAGAGCGGGGACACGCGGCGCGCGGGCGCTTCCCCTCGGCCCGGCGAGCGGGTAGTGTCGGGCGCAAAAGGGGGGACGGGATGGTCGGACGGGGGATCGCGGCGAGCCTCTTCTCGGCGGTGGCCGTGGCCGTCTCCGCCGCGACGCTCTGGCTCTCCGAGCTGCGGGACGCCGATCTCGAGCTCATCCTGGCCGAGACGCTCTTTCTCACGCGCGACGACAACGGCAGCCGCGAGGTGCTCCTGGTGCCCGTCACCCTGGTGAACGGCGGCGCGCGGGAGGGCGCGGTGCGGGCCGTGCGGCTCGCGGTGGAGGGCGAGGGCCTCTCCGCGCGCTACTTCGCTCAGAGCGTGGGCACCTGGCCGGGATCGGAGGCCGAGCCCTTCGCGCCCATCGCCGTGCCGGGCCGCGCCGCGGTGAGCCGCAATCTCCTCTTCTACCCCGAGCGCCAGCCCTCCCCCCGCATCGAGGCCGGCCGCGATCTCCGGATCCGCGTCACCGCGCTCAGCGAGGGCGGGCGCGCGGGCCCGATCGCGGTGGAGACCGTGGTGCGCCTTCCCTATTACAGCCTGCCGGATCTCCGCGCGGGCCGTGCCATTCCCCTGCGCCCGCCCTTGAGAGAAGGTCCCGACGGATGACGCCCCTCCGCTCTCCCGCGCTCACCGCCGCCCTCGCCGCCCTCGTCGTCCTCGCCAGCCCGGCGGCCGCCGAGATCTGCCTCAAGAGCAAGGTCACCGGCGGCGAGGTGCGGGGCGAGCTCGTGCGCTTCACGGGCCAGCGCTGGGACATCGAGACCGCCCTCGGCCGGCAGAGCTTCTACATCGACGACTTCTTTCCCTGCGCGGGCGGGGCCGTGGTGCTCGAGACCGCGCCGGCCGCCCTCGACGCGCCGGTGCCCGAGGCGCCCGCGCCCGACCCTGCGCCAGACCCTGCGCCCGACACTGCCGCAGACCCTGCGCCCACGCCCGCCACCGAGGCGCTGCGCGCGCTGCGCGTCATCGGCTCCAACACGGTGGGCGCCCGCCTCATGCCCCGGCTCATGGAGGCGTATCTCGCCGGCAGCGGCACCGCGCCCGAGATCGTGCTGAACCCCGAGGGCCGGCTCGTCCTCTCGCAAGGCGCGGACCGGATCGAGATCGCGGCCGACGGCACCTCCACGGGCTTCGCCGCCCTTCTCGAGGGCCGGGCCGACATCGCCATGGCCTCCCGCCCGATCCGGGAGCGCGAGATCGCCGCCTTCGCGGCCCAGGGTCAGCGGGGCCTCCGCGACGCGGACCGCGAGCACGTGCTCGCCCTCGACGGCGTGGTGCCCGTGGTCGCGCCCGATCACCCGCTGGTCTCGATCACGGCGGAGGATCTCACCGCCGTCTTCACCGGAGAGATCGCGAGCTGGGCGTCCTTCGGTCTGGCCGACCGTCCGATCCGGCTCCTCGCGCGGGACGACGCCTCGGGCACGTTCGACAGCTTCGTGAGCCTCGTCCTCGGCGGCGATGCGGGCCGCCTCGCCCCCGGCGCCGAGCGCTTCCGGAGCAACGCCGGCATCGCGGCGGAGGTGGCGGGCGACCCCTTCGCCATCGGCGTGGTGGCGGCGGGGGCCGTCGCGGGCGTGAAGCCCCTCGCGCTCCGGGGCACCTGCGGCATCGTCCAGCGCCCCGGCGCCTTCCAGATCAAGACGGAGGACTACGCCCTCGGCCGGCGCCTCTATCTCTACACCCGGCGGGCTGAGCGCACGGGGCTGCTGGCCGAGGCGCTCGACTTCGCGCTCTCGGCCGAGGCCCAGCCCTTCATCGCGGCCGAGGGGTTCGTGAGCCGCGGGATCGAGCGCCTGGCGGGCGACCGGGATCTCGCCGCGCGCTGGGGCGCGGCTGCGGGCGGCGAGGGCGGCGCGGCGGCGCGGGCGGCGGAGGCCGAGCTCGCGGCGCTTCTGCGCGGGGCGGACCGGGTCTCGGTCACCTTCCGCTTCGCCACGGGCTCGGCCCGGCTCGACACCAAGGCGCTGCAGGACGGGCCGCTTCTCGCGCGTTACCTCCTCCGCGAGGTGCCGGAGGCGCGGGTGCTGCTCCTCGGCTTCGCCGATGCGCGTGGCAGCTTTGCGGCCAATCGGCGGCTCTCAGAGCGGCGGGCGGCGGAGGGGGCGGCCCTCCTCGTGGCCAACGGCGTGCCCCCCGGCCGGATCGAGGCCCGCGGCTTCAGCGAGCTGCTCCCGGTCTTTTGCAACGACACCGCGCCCGGACGCGCCAAGAACCGCCGGGTCGAGGTCTGGATCCGCTGAGGCGCCCAGAGATTGCATCCGCCGGGGCGCGCGTGTATCACACCTCCGCGGCACCCGTAGCTCAGCTGGATAGAGCGCTGCCCTCCGAAGGCAGAGGCCTCAGGTTCGAATCCTGACGGGTGCGCCACAAAGCAAGAACAGCCCTTGAAATTTCTAGTCTTTTTGGCCTGAACGGGAACGTGGAGCGGCCGGCGTTCCCGATTCCGTGCTTTGTTCGTTCCCCTGGATCATCCGCTTTCGGTTGGCCGCGCGGGTGTAGTGGACGATCTCCGTCAGCGTGACGTGCCCCGTCCAAGCGCCGATCCGGTGCTCTGACCACCCCAGTTCGGCGAGCGAGGCGGCCCGCGCCTTACGGAGCCCGTGTAGGCTGCATCTGTCGGGCAGCCCGGCATCGTCGCAGGCCCGCCGGAACCACGCCGACATCGCCTTGTCGCTTCGCTGGCGCCCCTGCGCGGTCTCAATGAACAGCAGCCGACCACGAGCGTGGGCGAGAGCGTCCAAAAGCTGGGCGTGCTCGTCGCCGAGCGCGGCGCAGCCGGGCGGAAGCGTGTTGAACGGCACCGATACCTCGCCCCCGGTCTTCTGCTGGCGGAAGGTCAGCCACCCGTCCTTGCCGACCATCTGCCAGCCAAGCCGCACGAGGTCCGAGCGCCGGGCGCCAGTCCATGAGGCCAGCTCGAACCCAAGCCGTTGATCGGTGCCGATGGGCCAGTGCGCCCGGAAGGCCTCACGCTCTTTCGCGGTCCACGAATGGTGGCCGACGACCTCGTGCTTCACCGCGCGCACCTCGCGAGCGGGATCGCGGTCAATCAAGCCGATCGCAACGGCATGGGCCATGAGCGTGCGCCAGGCCTTTAGCCTGTTCGACGCCGCCCCTGGTGACAGCGCGGAAAGGTCGGCGCGAATGTGGCGGGGCTCGATTGTAGCGACCATGACATCGCCGGCCTTGTCGACCAGGCGCCGAAACTCCCGCTCACGCTGCTCCTGCGACGACCTTGCAAGAGCGCGCCAGGCGGGGCTCCCGCGATAGCTGACAATGACCGCATCAATGGTGCCCCGGGTTGGCACACGACGGCCGGCCTTCGGGGCGCCCGCGACGGCCGCCTGATAGGCTGCGAGAAAGTCGGGATGGTTCTCCGGCAGCGTCGGGAGCCGCACTGGCTTGCGTCCCGGCTGGCACACGTAGACGCGGACGCTGCCATCGCGGTTGCGGCGATGCTTTATCCAGCGGAGCCGAATGCTTCGTCGCATCGATCACGCTCCCTCACAGAAATGCCGGAGAGATCCGGCATAGCAGCGGCCCCGGTCAGGGCCGCATCCAATGCCGCGCGGGGCCACACTCGCACGCCAGCAATCACCTTCGCTGGCGGAAGCTCGCCCGCCGCGACCGCCTTGTCGAACGTCGCTGGCCCGAGACCACAGTAGGCCGCCGCATCCTCTCGGCGCAGCGCCGCCGGCTCTGGCAGGGGGAGGCGATCGCGGCGAGCTGTCATGGCCCTTGCTCCTTATCAGCCTGGATCAGGCCCGTCGTCGGTGGCGCCCGCCGGCGGGCTTTCTCGTTGCGCCTCTGGTCGGCGCTCTTTTCGTATGCCATACGAAAAGCGTTGCGGCAAGCCTTTTTGTATGCCATACAGAATTCAAGGAGTCCGACCAGAGGAGAAAAACTATGGTCCGATCTACCGCCGCGGTCTCGGAGATCGCGCTTCTCGCAGGTCTTGAGGCGAAGACCGTTAACAATCATTACCGTCAGCTAATCGTCGCTGGCCTTATCGACGGTGTGATCCGTGGCGCTGGCGCGCGCGATCTTACCGTGACGGATGCCCGCCGCCTGGTGCTCTCGGTGGCGATTGCCCCTCAGCAGCCGACGCTCGGCGCTCAGCGCGTGGAGAGTTTCGAGAGCCTGGTCATTCACCACATGATCGGCCCCTACGACACGCGCCTCAACAAGGCAAAGATTTCCGTCCTTGGCATGGTGGTAGGCGTTGGGGACCGCCTCGGCGAGGTGATCGATCGCTACATGCAGATGCACTATGACGAGGCTGCCAGTGACGAGGCAGTGGCGCTGCCAGGCGAAGAACTCCGGCTGCGAATGCAGGACACGACAGGAGTCTTGAGGGCACGCGGATACCGTTTCCCGTTTTTGCCCCCGAACCTTTCCGACTATCTGGAGGCCGGCTCGATCAGGCACGAGGCAGTTATTCCGCTGGGCTGCCTGGCCAGCCTAAGCCACTTTCTCCGCGACGGCATGAGCCGGGCCGACTGATGCCTGCCCATGCGATCCACCAGACGGGCCAAAAGCGTCTTGAGCTTTTCCGCAAGGAACTTCTCCAAGCGGCGCTTCACTATGGGGAAATTGGGTATCCCGTCTTCCCGGTCTTAAAAATTGATGGCCAGAAAAAGCCTCTTGTCAAATGGCGCAAGGGCAAAGACCACGCCGCAAACTTGACGCAGCGCCGCGCGACGACAGACGCAGACACGATTTTGGCCTTCTGGACGCGTTGGCCGCTCGCCATGATCGGGATGCCAACCGGGGCGCGGTCAGGTCTTATCGTGGTCGACGTAGACCGAAAAAACGGTGTTGATGGGCTCGAAACTTTGCGCGCTCGCGGCATCAACCCATTTGAGAGTTGTAATACCGTAGTATTAACGCCAAGCGGTGGGTATCACTTCTACTATAAATATGACGGAAGGACGCGCAATAGTGCGGGAACCCTTGGGCCTGGCGTCGATGTGAGAGCCGAAGGTGGGTACGTGATCTTGCCGCCGTCGCATCCGGACCCCGCGGGCTTTGAGCAGGAAGAGTATTTATATGAGTACAACGGTGCCTCACTCCTCAGCTGAGAAGCCTGAGCAGCCAGAGTACCCTGAAGCGTTCCGCACGCTTGAGCAGCAGTCGCGCGGCGAGAAGTGGGCGCGGCGGGCGCTCGAGGGCGAGTGCAAAGTGGTGGCGAGCGCCGCAAACGGCACCCGCAACGACACGCTCAACAAGTCCGCGTTCCGGGTCGGCCAGATCGTAGGGGCGGGTTACCTCAACCGGGACGAGGTGACGGAGGATCTGCTCACGGCCGCGGCGGAGTGCGGCCTCCTGGCCGACGACGGCGAGGCCGCGGCGCGGTCCACGATCGACAGCGGCCTGAATGCCGGACAGGCACAGCCTCGACATCCACACGAGAAGCCCGGGCAGTCTCCGCAGGGTTCTGCGGGCGGATCCACAGATCAAGGCGTGCAGCGCATTGCAGCCACCCCCTTCGCCCTGCCGAACGCTCGGACGTTTCCACGTCGGCAATGGCTCTACGCTCGGCACTACATCCGCCGCTTCGTGACCGCGACCGCAGCCCCCGGCGGGCGCGGAAAGTCCAGCCTGATTGGCGCCGAGGCCATGGCCATGGTGAGCGGTCGGGACTTGTTGGGCAAACCTGTCAAGAAGCCTCTGCGGGTCTGGTACATGAACCTTGAAGACCCGCGTGAGGAAACCGAGCGGCGCTTGATCGGCATAGCGCTCCGGTATCATCTGACTGCCGAGGACCTAGGCGGACGGCTTTACACGGACAGCGGCCGAGATCAGACGATTCAGATCGCAAGACAAGAGGCCGGTCAGACGATCATCAACACGCCCTTGATCGAGGCAATCGTGGCCGAGGTGAAGCGCCGCGGGATCGACGTTCTTATCATCGATCCCTTCGTCAGCTCGCACAACGTAAACGAGAACGACAACGGCGCCATCGATCAGGCGGTCAAGGCTTGGGCGCGGATCGCCGATCGGTGCAACTGCGCGGTCGAGCTGGTTCACCACGTCCGGAAGGGCGCGGTCGGCTTCAAACATGAGATTGATGCCGACGACATGCGCGGTGCCGGGTCTCTTCAGGGTGCCGTGCGCTCTGTGCGGGTCATCAACGCAATGTCGGCTGAGGAGGCCCAACAGGCCGGCGTCGAGAACCGGCACGAGTACGTCAAGCTCACCAACGGAAAGCCGAACATGGCGCCGCGAAGCGACAAGGCCGACTGGTATCGGATCGTCAGTGTGTCGCTCGACAACGGTGATGAGTACGAGCCGCCGGATCACGTCGGCGTGGTCGAGAGCTGGCAGTGGCCCGACGCATTCGAGGGCCGCACGGTCGAGGATCTGAAGGCCGTGCAGCGGGCCGTTGCAGATGGAGAGTGGCGGGAGGACTACCGAGCGAATGCGTGGGTGGGCAAGGCCATCGCCGGGGCACTGGGGCTTGATTTGAGCGAGCCAGCCGAGCGGGCGCGCGTCAAATGTATGCTTCGCGAGTGGCTCAAGAATGATGCGCTTCGGCTTCAGCGGCGGCAGGACAGCACCCGCCAAGAACGTGCGTTTGTGGTCGTCGGGGAATGGGCAGAATGATCGTTTGCACCAGTGCACCAGTCCCGCACCAGTCCACTGGAGCAGCCGTCCTGCACCAGTGCACCAGTTGCACCAGTCCCTTTAGGGACGGTGCAACGGAGTGGTGCAGTGTGGCGAGCCGGTGCAGGACCTGCGCCCGCCAGCAGGGGGGCGGGTACGATTTCAACACAATTTTCCTGTGGACCCAAACCACCCCCTCCCCTCCGCTAAATGGCAAGTTTTGCCTGGTGGGTAGAATTCCCACGCAACTCAGGAGACTGAAATGGACGACGAGATCAACATCACCGACGTCGCACACTACGACGAAATCTTCGACGGCCTGGCGACACTCGTCGAGAGATCGACGGCACCGGCCCTGGCCAGTGGGGTCGTGCTGAATGCGGCCCTCGCGATCTTCGCCAGCACGGTCGGCCCCGATCAGTTGAAGCGTCATATCCGCGCCGTGCTGGAGCGTGCGGACTGTCCAGGATCAGCGCCCATGGGACATCTGAGGTGATTTCGTAACGGAGGGTTTCTGGCTCATCGTAACCGCCTAGGAGTGGAGATGAGACAGAAACCCGGGACACCCAAGCCGTCGACCGATCGCGTCGTGAAGGACAT
>CAYXPI010000175.1:0-7429 GCA_964467005.1 uncultured Limibaculum sp.
GGCCGAGCGCGTTGTAGGGGTCGAGCGCCACGTCGAGCATCACGCCGATCTCCGGCACGGCGGCCTTGACCGCTCGGGTGGCGCGACAGACGAGGTTCTCCGGGTTCCACGCCTCTTCGCAGGCCTCGGTTTTCTTGGCCGGGTCGGTCTGCGGAAAGAGCGCGATCACCGGCACGCCGAGCGCGGCCGCCCGCTCCGCCGCGACGACCAGGCGGTCGATGGTGAGCCGTTCCACCCCCGGCATGGTCGCGACCGGCTCGGACCGGTCCTGCCCCTCGATCACGAAGGCCGGCCAGATCAGATCCGCCGGCGCGAGCGTCGTCTCGGCCACCAGCGCGCGCATCCACGGCGTGCGGCGGAGCCGGCGCGGGCGGCTCTCGGGAAAAGCGGCGGGTTGCAGCATGGGCGGCCTCCTCATATGTCTGTCACGCAGTCGTGACACGTAGGCCGCGGGAGGGGCAAGATGGCCGATGTGCTCGTCGAGCGCCGGGGGGTGCTTGGGCTCCTCACGCTCAACCGGCCGGAGGCGCTCAACGCGCTCACCCATCCGATGGTGGGCGCCATCGCGCGCCAGCTCACCGCCTGGGCCGAGGACCCGCAGGTTGCCGTGGTCGCGATTCGCGGCGCGGGTGGCAAGGCGTTCTGCGCGGGCGGGGACATTCGCGCGCTCTACGAGGCCGGTCGGCCAGGAGGCGCGCGCGGGGCGGCCAATCACGGGTTCTACCGCGACGAATACCGCCTCAACGCCCAGATCAAGCGCTACCCGAAGCCCTACATCGCGCTTATGGACGGGATCGTGATGGGCGGCGGCGTCGGCGTCTCGATCCATGCGGCTCGGCGCATCGCAGGGGACGCCACGCGCTTCGCCATGCCGGAGACCGGGATCGGGCTCTTTCCCGATGTCGGCGGCACCTGGTTCCTGCCACGCCTGCCGGGCGAGGTGGGGATGTGGATTGCCCTCACCGGCGCGCGCCTCGGTCCGCTCGACGCGCTCCTCGCCGAGGTTGTGGACCATTACCTGCCATCCGACCGCATGGAGGGGCTGCTGGACGCGCTCTGCGCCCTCGAGATCGGCGCGCGCGAGCCCCTGGAGGCGGTGGACTGGGCGATCGAGGCCCATGCACGCCAGCCCGAGGGCCCGAGCGTGCTGGCGGAGCACCGGGAGCGCGTCGACCGGCTCTTCGCGGGCGCCACGCCGGAGGCGATCCTCGCCGCGCTGGCGGCCGACGAGCACTATTGGTCGGCGGAGCAGCGGGCGGCGATCCTCGCGAAATCGCCCACATCCACGGCGATCGCGGTCCGCCAGATCCGGGAGGGCGCGCGGCTCTCCTTCGAGGACGCAATGGCGCTCGAGTTCCGGCTCGCCCAGTTCTGCATGCGTCACGGAGACTTTTACGAAGGGGTGCGCGCCCAAATCATCGAGAAGGACGGCGCGCCCCGATGGATGCCCGCGTCCCTCGCCGAACTGGACCCAGAATTCCTCGCGCAGGCCTTCGCCCCGGGCGGCGGGGAGGAGCTCACGGTCTGAGGTTTGCGCGCAGGGTCAGGGCGTCTCCACCGCGCCGCGCGGGCCACCGCACCCCGTGGCCCGCGGCTCGCCCGCGGCGGGCGGCTGACGCCCGCACGCGTGGCGGAGGCCGACACTCTCGAGGGCGGCGACATGCCGGGACACCGCGGAGGCCACCTGGCCCGGCCAGCCACGCGCGCGCCGCTCGCCCACCGCCGCGGGAGCGGACGCCCCAAGCCGCGCGGCGCCCGACGCGGCGGCCCCGGACGGCGAGCGGCCCCGGACGGCGAGCGGCGACGAGGCTTCAGCGATGGATCCGAAAGCCCGCGATCGGCGGCACGGGCTCGATCGGCTCCACCTCCACCGCCTCGACCCGTGCGTCGCGTGGGCCTTCCCAGCAGGCGGCAACCATCGCCGACACCGCGTCCTCGGGGCCGAGGAACTGCGCGAGCACCGTCCCGTCCGGCATGTTCTGGACCCATCCGGCGAGCCCGCGCTCGGTGGCCTCGGCCTCCGTCCAGCCGCGGTAATAGACCCCCTGGACCCGACCGCGAATCGTAACCCTCCGGCACACCGGCGCGCTCACGTGTCGATCTCCATGACGAGGCAGGTGGTCACGCCCGTCGCGTAGAGCTTGCCCGCCGCGTCGGTCAGCCGGCCCTCGGCCACCCCGGTCCGCCGCCCCACATGCACCGCGCGGCCCTCGGCCCGGAGCGGACCGGTGCCCTCCCCCGCCGCTCTCAGGATGTTCACCCGGAACTCGAGCGTCGTGTAGCCCCGGCCCTGTGGCAGGCTCGACTGGACGGCGCAGGCCATGCAGCTGTCGAGGATCGTGCCGAACCACCCGCCATGCACCGAGCCGATGGGGTTGTAATGCGCGAATTCCGGCCGCCCCTCGAACACGACCCGCCCGGCCTCGACCTCCACCAGCCAGAAGTTCATCAGCCTGGCGATGGGCGGGACCGGGTAGCGCCCGGCGCGCATCCCCTCGATGAAGGCGAGGCCCGAGACGGCCCCGATCTCGGCGGGCGTGAGGAGGTCCTCCGGCCCCTCGGCGAAGCGGTTGGTCATGGCCCGCCCTCGATCGCGTCCCACTGGGCGACGGCGCGCATGGCCGAGCGCACCCGGTTGAGAAGGCAGAGCCGGTTCCGCCGCACAACCGGGCTCTCGGCGTTCACCAGCACCGCCTCGAAGAAAGCATCCACCGGCCCCCTCAGGGTCGCCATCTCGGCCATGGCGCGGGCGAAGGCCTCCGCCTCGAGGGCCGCGGCGATGGCAGGCTCGGCCGCATCCAGCGCGGCGAAGAGCGCGCGCTCCTCATCCTGCTCGGCAAAGCGGACATCAGGCTCCCCTTCATAGGCCACGCCGTCCGCCGCCTCCTCCTTGGCGAGGATGTTCGACGCCCGTCGGTAGCCCGCTAGGAGGTTGGCCCCGTCCTCGGTGCCGAGGAAGGCCTGCAGGGCCTCGGCCTTGGCCACGCGGACAGCGATCACCTCGCGCTGCGGCCGGGCGGCGACCGCGTCGATCACGTCGTGGCGGATGCCGCGATCCCGGAGGAAGACCTTGAGCCGGTCGTCGAAGAACCGGCCGAGATCCACCATGGCGAGGAGCGAATGCCCGGTCTGCGCCCGAGCCTCTGCTTCGGCCTCGGCCACACGGGCGGCCAGAAGTGCGGTGCCGGCCTCGACGATGTCGGCATCCACATCCGCCAGCGCGGCGGCGAGGTCGGTCTCGGAGAGGAGCGCGGCGCGATCCCGCCGGGCGATGGCGTCCATATGCGCGTTGAAGGCCGCGATCCCCAGCTCGAAGAGCGGGCGGCGGAGGTCGATCTCCAACACGATGCGGATCACGCCAAGCGCCGCGCGCCGAAGGGCGAAGGGATCCCGCGAGCCCGTGGGCTTCTCGTCGATGGCCCAGAACCCGGTGAGCGTGTCGATCTTGTCGGCCAGGGCCACGGCGACGGAGACGGGCGCGCTCGGCACCGCGTCCGACGGGCCGAGGGGCCGGTAGTGCTCGGCCGAGGCCGCGGCCACCTCAGGCGGAAGCCCCGCGGCCTCGGCGTAGTAGCCGCCCATCACCCCCTGAAGCTCGGGAAACTCATAGACCATCTGCGAGGCGAGATCGGCCTTGGCCACACGGGCGGCCGTCTCGGCCATGTCGGGATCCGCCCCCACCGACGGCGCGATCTCCCGGGCAAGGGCCGCGATCCGATCGATGCGCTCCGCCTGGCTGCCGAGCTTGGCGTGGAAGACGACCGTCTCCAGCGGCTTTGCCATCCCCTCGAGCCCCGCGTCGCGCAGGGTGCGGAGATCGTTCTCCCAGAAGAACTTGGCGTCCGCCAGCCGGGCGGCGAGCACCCGCCGGTTGCCGGCCAGGATCTGCGCGCCGCCATCCGCCGCCGCGACATTGGCGACCGTGACGAAGCGCTCGATCCGCCCGGTGGACGGGTTGCGGACGGAGAAGAACTTCTGGTGCTCGCGCATCGAGGTTTGCAGCACCTCGGGCGGAAGCTCCAGAAACTCCGCCCCGATCTCGCCCATGAGGGGCACGGGCCATTCCACGAGCCCCGCAACCTCGGCGAGGAGCCCCGCGTCCTCCACGAGCTCGAGCCCCGCGGCGAAGGCGAGCTGCGCGGCGTCGTGGCGGATCGCGTCCGCGCGCTCCTCGGCCGAGAGCATCACATGAGCCGCCCGGAGCGCCTCGCGATACTGGTCGAAGGAGGCGACGCGGATCGGCCCGGGCCCATGCACCCTGTGGCCCCAGGTGACGTCACCGGCCCTCAGACCCGCGATCTCGAGCGGCACGATCTCGGTGCCGGCCTCGTCCGCAAGAAGGCAGAGGATTCCGCGCAAGGGCCGCACCCAGCGCAGCGTGCCCGCCCCCCAGCGCATGGATTTGGGCCAGGGAAAGGTTTCGACGGCGGCGCGCACCGCCTCGGCCACCACCTCCGCCGCCGGGCGGCCGGGGATCTCGAGGGTGGCGAAGAGCACCGGACCCTTCTTGTCCGGCCGTTCGACGAGCCGGTCTCGGCTGAGCCCCGTGGAGCGGAGGAAGCCCTCGATGGCCGCGGGCGGGGCGTCGGCCCGCGGACCTTTCCGCTCCTCCCGCCGGTCGGGCGTGCGCGCTGGCACGTCCGACAGCGCGAGGGTGAGCCGCCGCGGCCCTGCAAACGCCGCCGCCCCAGCGTAAGTCAGGCCTGCCTCGACGATGTGCCCAGTGACCAGGCGCGCCAGGTCCTCGCTCGCGCGGGCCTGCATCCGCGCCGGGATCTCCTCGGAGAAGAGTTCGAGCAGAAGGTCGGGCATGACGGTCCCCTTCAGAGGCCGAGGATGATCTGGATGAGCACCGCGTTCACGAGGTCGACGAAGAAGGCCGAGATGAGCGGGAGCACGATGAAGGCGAGCGGCGAGGGACCGTAGCGCTGGGTGACGGCGTTCATGTTCGCGATGGCCGTGGGCGTGGCGCCGAGGGTGACGCCCGTGAAGCCCGCCGAGACCACGGCAGCGAAGTAGTTTCGCCCCATCGCCGGGAACACGACGAAGAGGATGAAGGCGGTCGCCGTCGCCGCCTGGAGCGCCATGGTGGTGACCAGGACGCCCGCGCTCGCCGCAAGCGTCCAGAGCTGCATCGACATGAGCGACATCGACAGGAAGACCGAGAGGCTGAACGCGGAGATGAGCGCCATCGACGCCGTGCCCGCGGGCCATGGGAGGCGCGGAAAGACGCGCGGCAGCGTGTTCGACAGCACGATACCCGTGATGAGGCACGGCACGAAAACGGGGAGCTTGAGGCCCGCTGCCTCGAGGGACCCGCCCGCGCCGACCCCGATCATGATCGCTATGTGGATCCAGAGAACGCTGCGGAGCAGCCACTGGTTCGAGATCGGGTCCTCCGCCGTGGCCACATCGGTCTCCGCCCCTTCGGCCGGTCCGCTGGCGCCCTCGGGCGCAAGGCCACGGCCTTCGATCAGATGCTTGGCGATGGGACCGCCGAGAAGGCTGGCCAGGATGAGCCCGAGCGTGGCAGTCGCCACCCCGATCTCGGCCGCGCCCGCCACTCCGTGCTGACCCTCCACCACTGGGCCCCAGGCGATCGCGGTCCCATGCCCCCCGATGAGGGCGGCGGTGCCGAGCATCACCCCCGCCTCCGCCGGCAGGCCCCAGAGGAGCGCGCCGAGGGTCCCGATCCCGTTCTGCACCACCATATAGCCCACCGTGAGAGCGAGCATGACAGCGAGGATGGGCCCGCCTTTCACGAGGTCCGCCACCCGGGCATTGAGCCCCACGGTGGTGAAGAAATAGACGAGAAGCGCGTCGCGCGCCGCGAGGTCGAAGGCGATCTCCCGCCCCGTGAGGGTGACGGCGAGGAGGACGAGAAGCGCCGCGAAGATGCCGCCGCTCACCGGCTCCGGAATGGAATAGGCGCGGAGGCCCGCGTAGCGCGCCGTCAGCCGCTCCCCCATGAAGTACACGACGATGCCGAGGGTGAGCGCGGCAAACGCGCCAACCTCGATCGTGCCCTCCGGCGTCAGCTCCATTGCGGGGCCCCTTCCGCGCTCATTGGTTCGCGAATTCCGGCGTGAGCTGGCGCCACATATAGGCTCGCCCGTCCGGGTAGACGGCGATCACGCGGTCGGCCCCGTGCATCTCCTCCGCGGCCGCCAGAAAGGCCTCCGCCTCCCCCGCCTCCAGGGCCTCGGCGATCGCCTGGGCGTCGAAGCACTCGAACCAGGGCGGCGCGACCAGCGGTGTCGGGTCGGCCGCCTTTGGCCCGGTCACCGCGCCCTCGAGCCGGAAGCAGGCCCGGAGCTTCAAGGGCGACGAGCTGGCGTCGATCCCCTGCCAGTCGGTCACCGGATAGCGCGCGCCGGCGATGTCCACCGCCTCGGCCGCGGTCTCTTCGTAAAAGGCGTAGAGTTGCGCATACCAGAGGCCCACGGCGAAGACCGCGGCGAAGCCCAAGATCAGGAGGACGACCCCGCGTCCGGTCATGGTCCCTCAGCTCCCGGGCACGCGCAGAACGTTGCGCCCGTTCTCGTCAAGGCTCGCGCAATCGCAGCCCTCGGCGCCCGCGCGACCGAGACAATTGCGCATGGCCGTCATCCGCAGCCTCTGGAGGGGGACGAACCGCCCCGACGCCTCGCTCTCGCTGGTGGTGACAAAGGCGATCCGCGAGTCCGCCCCGTCCCAGTGGATGCAGGCGACCATCGCCTTCGTCCGGCTCTGATTGGCGTAGGTGTTCACGCGGGCCAGCGCCTCGGCGTGCAGCCGCTCGGCCAGGCCCGGTTCCTCCGCGCCCCCAGGCGCCGCCAACAGCGCGACCGCGCCGATCGCCGTCAAGATCCGTTTCATGAAGCGACCTCCTCCTCGGCCCCGCCGGCCGCTGTCGAAAGATAGGCGTCCGCGCAGGCCTTCGCGAGCGTGCGCACCCGACCGATATAGGCCTGCCGCTCGGTGGGGGAGATGACGCCCCGGGCGTCCAGCAGGTTGAAGAGATGCGAGGCCTTGATGCATTGGTCATAAGCCGGATGCGCCATCACGATCCGCTTGCCCGTCTTGGGGTCCAGCGCCGGCTCGGCCAGGATGGCGGCGCATTGCGTCTCGGCGTCCTCGAACTGGGCGAAGAGCGTCTTTGTGCAGGCGACGTCGAAATTGTAGCGGCTGTGCTCCTCCTCGGTCTGACGGAACACGTCGCCATAGGTGAGGGGGATCGCCGTATCCGGATCGTTGAACGGCATGTCCATCACATGGTCCGCCCCCAGCACATACATGGCCAGACGCTCGAGCCCGTAGGTGAGCTCGCCCGAGACCGGATGGCAGTCGTGTCCCCCCACCTGTTGGAAATAGGTGAACTGGCTCACCTCCATCCCGTCGCACCACACCTCCCAGCCGAGGCCCCAGGCGCCGAGCGTCGGGCTCTCCC
>CAYXPI010000176.1:0-7423 GCA_964467005.1 uncultured Limibaculum sp.
CGATGGAGAACGGCCGGCCGAAGGCGCTCTACGAGCCCGTGCATGGCAGCGCGCCGGACATTGCGGGAGAGGGCAAGGCCAACCCCATCGCCTGCATCCTCTCCTTCGCCATGGCGCTCCGCTATTCCTTCGATCTCGGCGCCGAGGCCGACCGGCTGGAGCGCGCGGTGGAGGATGTGCTGGCCTCCGGGTTCCGCACCGCGGATCTCGGCCAAGGGGAGGGCACGCGCCTCGTCTCGACCGTGGAGATGGGCGACGCCGTCGTCGCAGCCCTGGGCGCGCGCAGCGGCTGACCCCAAGGGCCTGCGGCAAACCTGCGCCTGCAACATTCATCGCATTCGGCTACGACTGCGGGTCTCGCGCCCACCTGCTCCGGGCGCGGAGCGGCAGGGAGCGCGACCTTATGGACGACACGATCGTGATGGTAAGCTTCGCCGGCCTGACGGCTGGCAGCAATTTCAGCGGCAGTTTCGAGTACAGCGTCACGGCGCCGGCGGATGTCGACCTCACCGGCCAGCGCTCGGTGAACCCCGAGGTCGCCGCCGTCACTTTCAATGGCGTCGAGGCGGCCGATCTCGGGATCGTGCTCACCTTCGGTGACAATGTCGACAGTTTCGGCGACGGCACGCTCGTCACCGATGTCGTGGGCATCGGCGTGAACGCGGTGCTGCCGGATGGCACGCCGTTCGCGATCAGCATCTTCCTCGAGACCACGGACAACAGCCTCGTCCAGGAGGTGGGCCTGCCGGACGCGCTGTCGCTCGAGGTCTTCGACGAGGTGCAGATCGTGTCGGCGTCGACGGTCGACGGCATCGAGTTTGGCGAGTTGACGGCGTTGAGCTCGACCTCGGTCGAGGCCGAGGGCGGCATCTCGGCGGACGAAGCCATGCGGGTCGCGCGGCTCTACGAGGCAGCGCTCGACCGCGACGGCGAGATCGATCTTGCGGGGCTCAATTTCTGGATCGATCGGCGGGAGGAGGGGCTCGCCGCCACGGCGCTGGCGGAGGTCTTTATCCGCAACCCGGAATTTGAGGAGAAGTTCGGCGAGGTCGACGCGCTCAGCGACCTCGACTACGTGCAACTCCTCTATCGCAACATTCTCGACCGGGAGGGCGAGGACGCCGGCATCGGCTTCTGGACGTCGGTGGCCGAACAGGATCTGTTCACGCGGGCCGAGATCCTTCTCTTTTTTGCCGACAGCCCTGAGAATATCGAGAACACGCCCTTTATCGAGGACCTCGCGGAGACCGCGCCGGGCTTTTGGGAGTTCGGCGGCAGCGCCTGAGCGCGCCCGTCAGGTGAGGATGCGGGGCCCCGCCGCGGTTGCGATCTCGGCCCGGTAGCGGAGCGTCGCGCCCGGCACCACGCCGGGCGGGCGATCGACCCCGCGCGCGGTGCCGAGCGCCTCCACCGCGCCGGGCTCCGGGTGCTCGAGCGTGAGCGCGAGCAACCCTGCGCCGAGATCCGGCAGGTGGTCCATGGGCCCGCGACCCATGGGAACGTGGATGCGCGGGGGCGCCGCCTCGTCCATCGGCAGAGACCCGTCCGCCGGGATCGCAAAAACGAACTCGGGCCCCTCGGCGCTCGGCAGAGGCACCGCCTCGCCGAACACACCCGGATGGGCGGCGAGGTCGCCCGCCAGGTCGTCGGTGGTCGCCACCCAGCCCCGCAGGCGCAGACCCGCCTCCCAGTCGCCCCGCACCCGCGCCTCGTCGTCGAGGCCGAACCAGCGCCCCCGGCCGCGGTCGATGCCCTGCGGGTCCCGGGCCACGATTTCGAGATCGACGCCGCCGCTGAGTTGCATTCGGTGATTGTGGGTGCCCATGCAAAGATCGCGGGTGCCAAAGGGGCACCTCGATCCCGAGGCATGCGCTCAGATGGGCGACGCCCTCGGCGAGGGTGGGGGTGACGATCCTGAGGTGGTCGAGCCTCAGCGCGGAGGACGCTCAGCGCCCGGGCAAGGCGAGGCGGTAGGTCTCCGCCGCCCAGCCATGCACGCTGTCATGCGCTTCGATCGTCACCTCCGTCAGACCCTCGGGAATCGCGACGCCGGACAAGGAGCGGGTGAAGGGCTGCTCCTCCACATGCGGATGGAAGAGCGTGCGCGTGCCGAGCACGTCGCCCTCGGGCCCGACCACGCGCCAGGCGTCGGCGTAGTGCTCCCAGCCGGTGTCCGCGTGCTCGAGGGTGACAGAGATGCGCCAGGTCGCGCCGGTGCGCTCGGCCTCGGCGGCGCGGATGACCACCTCCCCGGCCGAGGCCAGGGCGGGGGCGAAAGCGAGGAGGAAGGCGGCGGTGCAGCGCATGGGGGACTTTCGTTCACCAAGGTTAACGCCTTCTTAACCCATCGCGAGGCTCTCTCAAAACGGCAACGGGAGGGGGCGGTGGTCAGTCGGGTCCGGTCGGTGGCGTTCTGGGGGGTCGAGGCGCGGCCGGTCACGGTCGAGTGCGCGCTCACGCCCGGCCTGCCGGCCTTTGCGCTTGTGGGGCTGCCGGACAAGGCGGTGTCCGAGGCGAAGGAGCGGGTGCGCGCGGCCCTCACCGCCATCGGGCTCGGGCTGCCGCCCCAGCGGATCACGGTCAATCTCTCTCCGGCGGACTTGCCGAAAGTCGGCTCGCATTTCGACCTGCCGATCGCGCTCGCGCTCATGACCGCCCTCGGTGTCGTGCCTCAGGAGGACACGGCGCGTTACGTGGCCCTCGGCGAGCTGGCGCTGGACGGGACGCTGAGGCCGGTGCAGGGCGCGCTGCCGGCGGCGCTCGCTGCGGCGGGGGAGGGGCTCGGGCTCCTCTGCCCGGAGGCTTGCGGACCGGAGGCGGCCTGGGTGGGCGCCTGCGAGGTGGTGGCCCCGCCCGGTCTCCTTGACCTCGTGAACCATTTCGCCGGCCGTGCGCCCATCGCCGCGGCGGAGCCCGGGCCGGTGCTCGGCGCCGAGGGCCAGCCAGACCTTCTCGACGTCAAAGGCCAGGAGACCGCGCGTCGCGCGCTCGAGGTGGCGGCGGCGGGCGGGCATCACATCCTCCTCGTCGGGGAGCCGGGGTCGGGCAAGTCGATGCTCGCGCGCCGGCTTCCGTCCATCCTGCCGCCCCTCACGCCCGCGGAGGCGCTGGAAGTGGCAACCATCCGATCCTTGGCCGGCGAAGCCGCGGGCACGCCCGGCGCCCTCTCCCGCGCCCGGCCCTATCGGGACCCGCACCACACCGCCTCCCGCGCGGCCCTGATCGGCGGCGGCAGCGCCGCGAAGCCGGGGGAGATCTCGCTGGCCCATCGCGGCGTCCTCTTCCTCGACGAGCTGCCGGAGTTCGACGGCCGCGTGCTCGAGAGCCTGCGCCAGCCGCTGGAGAGCGGGGAGATCCTCGTCTCCCGCGCCAACGCCCATGTGAGCTATCCAGCGCGGGTGCTCCTGGTGGCGGCGATGAACCCCTGCCGCTGCGGCTATCTCTCGGACGCCGAGCGGGCCTGCTCGAAGGCGCCGCGCTGCGGCCAGGCCTATGTGGCGAAGCTCTCAGGGCCCCTCCTCGACCGGTTCGACATCCGGCTCGAGGTGCCGCCCGTCACGCCGGATGTCCTCGCCCTGCCCACGCATTCGGACGGCTCGGCCCGGGTGGCGGCGCGGGTCGCCGCGGCGCGGGAGGCCCAGGCCGAGCGCGCCGGCCCGGGGGGCGGGTGCACCAACGCCGAGCTCGAGGGCGCGGCGCTCGACATGGCGGCCGAGCCCGACCGCGGAGGGCGCGAGCTCCTCCTCGCCGCCGCCGAGCGTCACCGCTACTCCGCCCGCGGCTATCACCGAGTGCTCCGCCTCGCCCGCACGATCGCCGACCTCGAGGGGGCGACGGGGGTGGCCAAGGTGCATGTCGCCGAGGCCGTCGCCTACCGCCGCGCGCTCGGCTGAGCCGGCGGTGTCTGCTATCCTCTCCCAAGCGACGAGGAGTGCGCCATGCCCGGCTTCCAGGCCCCCGTTCCCATCCTGCGCAGCTTCGACGAGGCCGCGGCCAAGGCTTTCTACCTCGATTTCCTGGGGTTCACGCTCCTTTTCGAGCACCGTTTCGAGCCGGACACGCCCCTCTATATGGGCGTGACGCGCGACGCCTGCTGCCTTCACATCTCTGAGCACTTCGGCGACGCCACCCCAGGCTCGTCGCTGCGGATCGTGATCGACGACGTGCATGCCTTCGCCGCCGAGCTCAACGCCAAGCGCTACCGGCACGCGCGGCCCGGCGTGATCTCCCAGCCCTGGGGCTATGACGACATGAAGATCGACGACCCCGCGGGGAACCGCCTCATCTTCTGCACGCCGCGCCCCTAAGCCGCCCTTTCCCGCGCAGCGATCTCGGGGTATGTCCGGGCGCTGGCATCAAGGAGAGTGTGCCCATGGGGTATAAGGTGGCCGTGGCGGGCGCCACGGGAAATGTCGGCCGGGAGATGCTCGCGATCCTGGCCGAGCGGGAGTTTCCGGCGGACGAGGTGGTGGCGCTCGCGTCGCGCAACTCCCTCGGCACCGAGGTGAGCTATGGCGACCGGACGCTGACCACCCGCGACCTCGAGCAGTTCGACTTCGCGGGGACGGACATCGCGCTCTTCGCCATCGGCTCTGGCCCCACCAAGGAGTACGCCCCCCGCGCGGCCAAGGCCGGCGCCGTGGTGATCGACAACTCGTCGCTCTACCGCTACCAGCCGGACATTCCGCTCATCGTGCCGGAGGTGAACCCGGACGCGGTGGAGGCCTACGCCAACCGCAACATCATCGCCAACCCCAACTGCAACACCGCGCAGATGGTCGTGGCGCTCAAGCCCTTGCACGACCGGGCCCGGATCACGCGGGTGGTGGTGTCGACCTACCAGTCCGTCTCCGGCGCGGGCAAAGACGCTATGGACGAGCTCTGGACCCAGACCAAGGGCCTCTACGTGCCCGGCCAGGAGGTCGAGCCCAAAACGTTCACCAAGCAGATCGCCTTCAACTGCATCCCGCATATCGACGTCTTCATGGAGGACGGCTTCACCAAGGAAGAGTGGAAGATGATGGTGGACACCAAGAAGATGCTGGATCCCGCCAACAAGCTGGTGGCGACGTGCGAGCGGGTGCCGGTCTTCGTGGGCCACTCCGAGGCGGTGAATGTCGAGTTCGAGGAGCCGCTCGACGCCGAGGAGGCCCGCGAGATCCTGCGCCAGGCGCCGGGGATCATGGTCGTCGACAAGCGCGAGGACGGCGGCTACATCACGCCCGTCGAATGCGCCGGCGATTTCGCGACCTTCGTGAGCCGGATCCGCGAAGACATCACCGTTGAGAACGGGCTGGCGATGTGGATCGTGTCGGACAATCTGCGGAAGGGCGCGGCGCTCAATGCCGTGCAGATCGCGGAGCTTCTCGGCCGGCGCTGCCTCAAGAAAGGCTGATCCGGGCGGCGTAAAAGCCGTCGCCCCCCTCCGCGGGCCGCCAGCGGCGCTCGGCCACGAGCCGGGCCTGCGGGTGGGCGTGGAGGAACGCCGCCATGCGCGCGCCGTTCTCCACCTCAAAGAGCGAGCAGGTGGCGTAGACCAGCCGGCCCCCGGGCGCGACATGGGTGGCGGCCTGGGCCAGGATCGCATCCTGCCGCGCGGCGTAGGTGGCGAGGTCGGCTTCGGTGAGCCGCCACTTGGCGTCCGGGTTGCGGGCCCAGGCGCCGGAGCCAGAGCAGGGCGCGTCGACGAAGACGAGGTCGGCGGTGAGCCCGGGCAGTTCCGCGGGTGTGAGGCACGCGACCGAGACCCCGGCGCGGGCGGCTCTGGGTGGCAGCTGGGCGAGCCGGGCCGGCGCGGCGTCGTGCGCGAGGAGGCGGCCACGGCCTTCCATCGCGGCGGCGAGGGCGAGGGTCTTGCCGCCACCGCCGGCGCAATAGTCGAGCACCGTCTCCCCCGGCCGCGCTTCGGCAAAGGCGGCGGCCGCCTGGCTCGCCGCGTCCTGGATCTCGACGAGGCCCTCCAGATAGGCCCGTGAGCTTGCCACCCGGCGGGCGCCCTCGGTCACCTCAAGGCACCCCTCGGCCAGGGGGCCCGGGCGGGCGGCCACCCCATCCGCCGCCAAGGCTGCTAGCGCAGTCTCCGGGTCGGCGCGCAGGCGGTTCACGCGGAGAAAGAGCGGCGCCCGGGCGCGGAGGCGGGCGAGGTCCTCCGGCGTGAGATCCGCGGCGCGGAGGGCCCAGTCCGGCAGGTCGGCCACCACGGCGGGGGGCGGCGGGCCGAGATCCGCGCCCTCATGGGGTGCCAGAGGAGCAGGCGCGTGGCCGGCGCCGGTGAAGAGGGTGGCCGGGTCTGTGCCGTCGACACGCAGGCTGCCGAGGAGGGCGGGGCGGCCGAGCGGCAGGCCCGGCGGGGGCAGCGCGCCCACCCCGCCGGCCCAGAGCGCGGAGCGGAGCCGACGGACGGCGTCATAGGCGAGGTCCGCCACCGCGCGCCGGTCGCCCGAGCCCGCATACCGGCTCTCCCGCCCCCAGGCGGCGAGCACCCGGTCGAGCCCCTCGGACCCCGCCCACCACCGGTCGAGGACTGCGATCGCCGCCGCCACCCGGGCGCCGGGGGTCATGGGCTCAGTCCGCCGCCCGCTCGAGGCAGAGCGTGATGGCCCCGGAATTGCCGGCATCGGCACCCGGCGTATGGTTGATGCGCGCGTAGAGAGGCCCCGGCGCGAAGCGGCTGCCCGCGAGGAGGGCGCCCATCACCGTCCGCCCAAAGTCTCGGTAGGACCAGACCCGCCGGGCCTGGTTCGCGATGAGGAGGGCGCCGAGAGGATAGGCCTCGGCGATGCGCGGGGCCTCTCCGCCATTGGGATAGCCGCCGGGGCCCACCCGCCGGCGCTCGCCCACCGCCCAGGTCCCGGCGGCGTAGGCGTCGAGGATCGGGCCCGAGCCGGGAAGCGCGCGCCAATCCCCGTCCGCCCGGATGTCCACGCAGGCCGCGGCGGCCGGATGGGCGACGAGGAGCGCGAGAAGAAGTATGAGCGCACGCATCACGACTGCCGGTAGTTCGGGCTCTCGCGGGTGATCTGCACGTTGTGCACGTGGCTCTCATGCAGGCCCGCATTGGTGATCTTTACGAACTCGCAGTGTCCGCGCATGGCCTCGATGCTGGACTTGCCCGTATAGCCCATGGCCGCACGGAGCCCGCCCACGAGCTGGTGGAGCACAGAGGACGCCGCGCCCTTGTAGGGCACCTGGCCCTCGATCCCCTCGGGCACGAGCTTGTGGGTCTCGGCCATCTGCTTTTGGAAGTAGCGGTCCGCCGAGCCGCGGGCCATGGCGCCGACGCTGCCCATGCCGCGATAGGATTTGTAGCTCCGGCCCTGATAGAGATATTCCTCGCCCGGCGCCTCGTCTGTGCCCGCGAGCATGGAGCCGATCATGGCTCAATGTGCGCCCTCCGCGATGTCCTTCGCCAGGTCGCCCGAGG
>CAYXPI010000177.1:0-7378 GCA_964467005.1 uncultured Limibaculum sp.
AACCAGGGCTTCGAGATCTGCATCGGTGACGTTCTTCTTGGCGTCGGCCAAATCCTTAAAGCGTGCGAATACCTGGTTGAGCGCATCACCCTCACAGGTATAACCCAGTTCCGCCAGCCGCACCTTGAGGGCATGGCGACCACTGTGCTTGCCCAACACGAGCTTGCTCTGGCTGAGGCCCACCGTTTCTGGCGTCATAATCTCGAAGGTCGTCGCATGCTTCAGTACACCATCCTGGTGAATGCCAGATTCGTGGGCGAAGGCGTTCTAGCCGACGATCGCCTTGTTGTACTGCACGTGAAAGCCCGAGACCTGGGCCACGAGCCGCGAGGCCTGCATGAGCCGGGTCGTCTCGATCCCCGTGGCATAGGGCAGGATGTCGCCGCGGGTGCGGATCGCCATCACCACCTCCTCGAGCGCGGCGTTGCCCGCCCGCTCGCCGAGGCCGTTCACCGTGCACTCGATCTGACGCGCGCCGGCCTCGACGGCGGCCAGCGCGTTCGCCGTCGCCATGCCGAGATCGTTGTGGCAGTGGGTCGAGATCGTGCAGCCGGCGAGCTCCGGGATCTCGGCGCGGAGCATCGCGATGAGGGCGGCGGACTCCCGCGGCGCCGTGTAGCCCACCGTGTCCGGGATGTTGAGCGTGGTCGCGCCGCAGTCGATGGCGGCGCGCACGGCCTCCACCAGGTAGGCGTGCTCGGTGCGGGTCGCGTCCATGGGCGACCACTGCACGTCCTCGCAGAGGCTCCGCGCGTGCGACACGGTCTCGCGGATCTTCTCGAGCACCGCGTCTTTGTCCATCGCGAGCTGGTGCTCTCGGTGAAGCGGCGAGGTGCCGATGAATGTGTGGATGCGGGGATGCCGGGCGTGGCGCACCGCCTCCCAGCAACGGTCGATGTCGCGGAGATTGGCGCGCGCGAGCCCCGCCACGGTGGCGCGCTCGGTCTGGCGGGCTACGGCGCTCACCGCTTCGAAGTCGCCCTCGGAGGCGATGGGGAAGCCGGCCTCGATGATGTCCACGCCCATCTCGTCGAGGAGGCGGGCGATCTCGGTCTTCTCCTCGAGGGTCATCGAGGCGCCGGGGGATTGCTCGCCGTCGCGCAGCGTGGTGTCGAAGATCTTCACGCGCTCGGGCGCTTGGGTGTCGGTCTCGGACGTCATGGATGCTCTCTGCCTGGGTGTCTCGCGGCGCGTCAGCGGCTCCCCTGAGCGCGCGCGCCGTCCCACGGCCGCGCTCAGGGGCCGGTAAGGAGAAGCTCAGCGATGCGGCGCGCGATCAACATGGGCTGTCTCTAGCCGAGTTTCGCGCGGTCGCAAACCCCTCGCATGCCCGCTAGGATCGGCGCGCCGACGGGGGAGGACACGATGGCCGACGACACCGAAACCGTGACCTTGAGCGCCGAAGAGATCCGCGCGCTCATCCTCGCCGTGCTGGGCGCCCATGGGTTCGACGCCGAGAACGCGGGGGCGATCGCGGAGAATATGGGGTTGGTCGAGCGCTCGGGCGGGGCGTCGCACGGGCTCTTCCGGCTGAAGGGGCATGTGGCGGCGGTGGCGGCCGGCAAGGCCAATGGTCGGGCCCGGCCCAGCCTCGCGCGCACCGCGCCGGGCGTCCTTGAGCTCGACGGCGACCGCGGCTTCGCGCCGCCCTCCCACCGGCTGGGGCTCGGGCCGCTGGCGGAGGCCGCGGCGGAGACGGGCCTCGCGGCGCTCGCGATCCGCCGGGTGATGCATTTCGGCGCGCTCTGGCCCGAGGTCGAGGCGCTGGCCGAGCGGGGCGTCGCGGCGCTCGCGGTCACCTCCTCGCCCCCCTATGTGGCCGCCGGCGCGGGGCGCCCGGTCTTCGGCACCAACCCCATCGCCTTTGCCTGGCCCCGGCCGGAGCGTCCGCCGCTCGTCTTCGACATGGCGACCGCGGCCATGGCGCGGGGCGAGATCTCCATCGCCGAGCGCGACGGGCACGCCGTGCCGCTCGGGGTGGGGGTGGACGCCGAGGGCCACGCGACGACGGATCCCGCGGCGATCCTGGGCGGCGGCGCGCAGCTTCCCATGGGAGGATACAAAGGCGGGCTCGTCGCGCTGATGGTCGATCTCCTGGCGGGGCCTCTCATCGGCGAGATCACGAGCCTCGAGGCCGGGGCGCGGGACCCGATGCCGGGGCTGACGGAGGTGGCGGGGCAGCTCATCCTCGCCCTCTCGCCAGAGCGCCTCGGCGCGCGCTCGGACGGGGCGGAGGCGCTCTTCGCCGCCATCGAGGCCGAGCCGGCCACGCGCCTCCCCGGAGCCCGCCGCCTGGCCGCCCGGGCCGCGAGCGCCGAGGGCGGGGTGCGCGTCTCGGCCGCGCTCCACCGAGAGCTCACCGCCCTCGTCGGCTGACCCTCCGCCCGTGCGCTCTCCGCCCGAGCGCACGAATCGGTGTATGGTCCCCGCCGACAGGCCGGCGGCAACATCCGAGGATCACATGGTGGGCGATCGCGACCGCTTCGAGGTGTTTCAGGACAAGCGGGGGGCCTATCGCTGGCGCCGGCTCGACCCGTCGGGCGAGGGCGTCGGCGCCGCGTCGGAGGGCTATGGCGCCCGGGCGGATTGCGAGGCCAACATGGCCCGCGGCCCGGTGAAGACGGACAAGTGGGATTTCTACATCGACAAGCGGGGCGCCCATCGCTGGCGGCGCTACGCCATGAACGGGCGCGTGGTGGGGGCGGCGTCGCGCGGCTTTCCCAGCCGGGAGGCTGCGGCCGAGAACGCCCGGCGTCAGGGGTTCGAGGGCTGAGGCGCCGGCGCGCGGGTCACGGCGAAGCCCACGCGCTCGCCATTCACCCGCACCCCGTCGGCGTCGAGTTCGATCTCAGAGACGAGCTTGTCCGGCCCGTCGCCGCCGCGGGTGTAGAGCGCGGCGGTGGTGGCGGCGATCTGGAGCGTCGGCTCGTCGATCAGTCCGGCGTCGCGGAGCCGTGTGAGAAGGCCGAGAACGCCCGACAGGCGGAGATCGACCCGGCCCCGCGGCACCGTCGCGGGGTCTGGGAAGGACAGGCCGCCCGCCGCCTCGGCCCGTGCGCCGAGCGCGTCGAGCGCAAAGCGGGTGAGGTCGAGCCGGGCGAGGTCGAAGCGCGTCGACCCGGGTGCGGCGCCGGGCGCCGGCGGCACCCACCGCCCGGCGCCGTCGATCTCAAGTGCCAGCGCGCCCGGCCGGCGGGTAAGGGCGCCGTCGGGGTCGATCCGCTGCCAGTCCTCCGGAGCGAGCGCCAAACCGTCCGCGCGAAGGGCGAGCCTCAGGGGCCCCATCGCCTCCGCCGGGGCGACGGGGGCGCGGGTGCGGAGTGTGAGGGCTGTGGCGTCGAGGCGGCCGCGGCGCGGGTCCTCCGCGTCGCGCGGGGTGAGCGCGAGGGCGAGCCGGTCGGCCCGGCTCTCGGTGGTGAGCTCGGCACCGTCGAGCGTGGCCTCCACCCCGACCGGGCCGGAGGCGAGAGCGAGCCGCCCGTCGGCCGCCTCGGCGCCGGAAATCTCGAGATCCACCTCCATCCCCTCGGCCGAGAGGGCGGCGCGCCCCGATCCCAGGCCGGTCAGAAGCGCGGGGAGCCGTGCCAACGGCCCGGTCTCGGCCTCCCCGGTCACGCCGCTCAAATCCAGGGTCCAGGTCTCGCCCGGGGCATCTTCGGCGGCCGGGCGTGCCAGCCGCAGCCCGAGGCGCGCCGCCGAGAGCCGGGCGGCAAGCTGCGCCACCCCCGGCTCCGCCGCCCAATCGAGCCCCTCCGCCTCTAGCACCGCATCGAGCCCGGGAAGCGGCGGCTCGGCGCGAAGCACCAGCCGGTCCGCCAACAGCCCCATCCGACCGGCGGCGCCGTCTGCCGCCCCGGCGACGAGCCGCAGCCGGTCCGACACGACATCCAAGGTGAGCGTGGGCCCGAGCTCGGGCATCCGTGCCCGCAGCGCCGGATCGACCGCGAGGCTGAGGGTCATCTGGGGTGGCAGCTCGGTCACCAGTTCGGTCGGCGCGCGCACGTCCACCCGCGTCGTCACCTCGGCGAGTTCGGTGCGGAGGGCGCCGGCCGCGTCGGCAAAGCGGACGCCTTCGAGCCGGAGCGCGAGGGCGAACGGAAATCCGCCGACATACCGCGCCGCGATCTCCACCTCGTGCCCCTCCGCGCGGAGCCGAGCCACTTCGTCGTCGACCCAAGCGGCAACCGCGTCGCGGCCCACGATCCAGGCGGCGCACCAGACCATGGCGGCCAAGACCGTGAGGCTCGTGCAAAGGCGTCCGAGGCGTCGCATGGCAAGGGGCCCTCCCGCTGAGCGGCATTGCGATGCCGGACCATGGCCTCTGCCGCCGCCCGGAGCAAGCCTCAGCGCCAGATCAGGCGGATCCGGAGGAAGAGCCGGTAAAGCGCCTCGCCGACAAGGCGGAAGGGCTGACGGTCGGTCACCCGGCCGAGGAGCCGCGTGGGTCCGAGCGCCCGCCAGAGGGCGCTGAACGCCGCGGCGCCCGACACGATCTCGCCCGTCCCCCGGCGGATGGTGAACCGCTTGAGAAGCGCGGCGCGGTCGAGGCCGGCGGGGAGCGGCGTCTCCGGATCGGCCACGTCGCGCCAATCCACGGCCTCGGCGCCCCGCATCGCGCCGTACCAGCCGATCTCGCGGCGGCAGACGGGGCACGCCCCATCGTAAAAGACCACGCGGGCGGCCAGGGGATCGGTCGCCTCCATTGCCGGATCGAGGTTGTGGAATACTGTCTTGCTCATGACGGAGGAGGTGGCCCGGCCGCGCGGCCGATCAAGCGGAGGACCGATGGGCGAGACGACGCAGGAGGCCGAAGGCGGCGCGCGCACGCGCATCGTGGTTCCGGGGCCCGCGGCGGTGCTGGGCGGGGCGGGGCTTCTCCCCTTCGCCGGCCTCGCGGCAGCGGTGTGGTTCGCGCCAGAGGCCACGGCGCCGCTCGCGGCGCAGGCGCTCACGGGCTACGCGGTGGCCATTCTCTCCTTCATGGGCGGCTGCCGCTGGGGCTTCGCCGCCGCCGGGCTCGGCCGAGGGCCGGCCTACGCGCCCCTCGCGCTCTCTGTGGCGCCCGCGCTCTACGCCTGGGCCGTCGCCCTCCTCGCGCCGCCGGTGGCCTGGGTGCTGCTCGCGCTCGGCTTCGCCGGGCTCCTCCTCGCGGATGTGGCGCTCGCCCGGGCCGGTGGAGCGCCTCTCTGGTGGCCCAAGCTCCGCTGGCCGCTCACGCTGGGCGCGGTCGCGAGCCTGCTCCTGGCCGCCGCGGGGGCCTGAGGCCTCAGCCCCCCACCCGCTCCACCGCATAGCCCGCCTCCCGGATGAGGCGCACCATTCCGGTCTCGCCCGGCAGATGCAGCGCCCCGAAGGCCGCGAACACCCCGCCCCGCCTCAGCTCGGGCTCGAGCCGTTCCATCCACTGGCGGTTGCGCCGGGTGATGAGGGCGTGGGTCAGCGCCTCCACATCCGCCCGCGCCCGGCCGCCGCGGCCCGACTTGGCGGAGTGCCAGATGTTGAACTCCATGATCGCCGCGATCCGCCCCTGGGTGTAGAGCCCCTCGAGCGTGCGGCGCAGATCCTCCTCATGCGGCACGGAGGCGAACCCGTCGACGAGGAGGCCGGTCATCTCCGACTCCGAGAGCGCGTCGAAGGCGGCGAAGGTCTCCTCGTAGGTCTCGAGCCCGCGCACGGGGATGCCCCAGGCCTTGGCCTCGGCCGAGATCGCGTCGTCGAGGAGGCGCTTGCCCGCGGCGAGCTCCGACCGCTCGCAGAGCGGCACGGCGATGGCGGAGATGAGGAGCCAAGGTTTCAGCCGGTCGGCGATGCCGATCGGCAGGCCGCGGCCGGCCAGCACGCGCTCGGCCATCGCCATCTCCTCGGGCGAGAGCCGCTCCGAGAGCCGGGGGCCGTCGAGATCGACGGAGAAGCGCGGGTCGCTGCCGAGGCGGGTCTCCAGCCGGTCCTGCTCCGCGGGCGTGAGCTCGACCATGAGAAGGCGGGCGTGGCCGAGCGCGTCGATCGCGCGCTCCGAGAGCCAGCGGGAGGCGGCCTCGGTGCTGTGGAGCGTGCCGTAGAGAAAGGATGGCGGGCGCCCCGGGGCGGTCACGCGCCAGAAGATGCCGTCGCCGTTCGCCACCTCCGCGGCCCGGGCGAGGATCCGAGCATGGGTCTCGGGCTCGGTCGCCTCGAGCTCGGCCATGAGATCCCGTCCCGCGCATTGCGCGGATGCCGGCCCGGCAAGACCCAGGCCGAGGGCGAGCGCGGCGGCGAGGGCGAAGAGGCGTGGGCGCATCGGCGGGCTCCGGTCTGGCGCAGTCACATTGCAAAAGACTAGCAGCCGGCACGGGCGAGGGCGAGGCCCCGCGGTTCCCGCTTGACAGGCGCAGGGAGGGTTTGTATTACCGCGCTCGACTGATGGCACTCTCCATATGTGAGTGCTAGCAGCACCGGGGCGGGCGCCGCCGGATCGTCCGTCGCCCCGCCGCCAAGGCACATGCAACACGGAGCGCATCCCATGAACTTCACCCCGCTGCACGACCGCGTCCTGGTCCGCCGCATCGAGTCGGACGAGAAGACCACGGGCGGTCTCATCATCCCCGACAGCGCGAAGGAAAAGCCCCAGGAGGGCGAGGTGATCGCGGTCGGCGCCGGCGCGCGCAAGGACTCGGGCGAGCTCATCCCGATGGCCGTGAAAGCCGGAGACCGGATCTTGTTCGGCAAGTGGTCGGGCACCGAGGTCAAGATCGACGGCAAGGAGCTCCTCATCATGAAGGAGTCCGACATCCTCGGCATCATGTCCGACAGCGCCGCCGCCCAGGCCGCCTGATCCAGCGCCCCCTGTAACCCTTCAGAAAAAAGAGAGAGACATGGCTGCGAAAGACGTGAAATTCCACGCCGATGCCCGCGAGCGCATGATGCGCGGCGTCGACACCCTCGCCAACGCCGTCCGCGTGACCCTTGGGCCCAAGGGCCGCAACGTGGTGATCGACAAATCGTTCGGTGCGCCCCGCATCACCAAGGACGGCGTGTCGGTGGCGAAAGAGGTCGAGCTCTCGGACAAGTTCGAGAACATGGGCGCGCAGATGGTGCGCGAGGTGGCCTCCCGCACCAATGACGAGGCCGGCGACGGCACCACCACGGCGACCATCCTCGCCCATTCGATCCTGCGCGAGGGCATGAAGGCCGTCGCCGCGGGCGCCAACCCGATGGACGTGAAGCGCGGCGTCGACAAGGCCGTGAAGGTGGCCATCGAGTCGATCCGCGCGCAGGCCCGTGAGGTCTCGGGCTCGGACGAGGTCGCCCAGGTCGGCACCATCTCGGCCAATGGCGAGGCGGAGATCGGCCGTCAGATCGCCGACGCCATGCAGAAGGTCGGCAACGAGGGTGTGATCAC
>CAYXPI010000178.1:0-7317 GCA_964467005.1 uncultured Limibaculum sp.
CGCCAGGCATCGAACTGGGTATTGAGATCGTCGAGGTTCCTGAAGCTGCGGGCCACCGTGATGCTTGCCAACATGGCCTACAACATGAAGCGATGGTGCTGGCTCGACGGGAGACGTGCGTCCGGCTGAGCCCGAAGCCCGGGCGATCGACGCCATGAACCCCGAACGATACGAGGATCGGCCCGACCGCGGCGACATCGTGCCCGGCTCAGCGTCCGGCTGCGCTCCCAAAGGCGGTTCCCGGTGGTGTCCAGCTGGGTGGTCTACGGAAAAATTTGACCTTCCCAGTATTCGGGATGCAGCATTAGTCAACAAAATAATCGGAAAGCACGAGCTAAACTCCAGCCCAGGCAGAATTATCGCAGAAAAATCAGATCCTGAAGCAAAGTTCATTATTGAGAGAATAAATGAGATATCGAGTGAGGGAATGGACATAGGCTTGGCGCTCAAATTGAGAATACATATTATCCAAGAGTGGATCAAGATTTTCGAGAATTATGATTAATTGTTTGCCCGGTATCAGCTGTAGAGCCATTCGCCGTGGACTACGATGTCCTATCGAAATCGGCGTTTGAGGAAGTGCTAGAACATCAATTGATGCAGCTGGCGCTGCCGCCTCTTGGCTTTCCTTGTATGACAATTTCTACCAGATCGAGAGAGAGCCTTTGTGGCGTTCAGATTGTTGGAGCGCGATTTGATGAAGCTACACTTCTGGATGCAGCAGAACTGATTGAAAGCGCATACCCAGCTATCACTCCGGTGAATGCGGTATGATGGAGGCGGAATTCTTCTTGACTTTCCTGCTATCGGAAGTAAGGGTATTTTTGAGGTCTATTACTTTGACGTGCGGGTGAATTTGCTCGCTGAGCGACGGAAAGCAATCAGCACTATTGGGGGTGTCTGCAATGGAAGATGCGGCACGTGCGCTTCAAAGGCTCCGTGACTTTAACATCAACGTCGATGAGGGCGATGCGGGCCTTGCCCAGGAAACCGCGGATCACGGCGGACACCGTGAGCTCTCCGAGATGGCCCTTGGCCCCCACGATCTCGACCAGGCGATTGTTGAGGAAAGCATAATATTACGCCGACATCGCCCCGTCCTTCGAGTAATGCAGGATACGACAGAGCTCGAGTTTGACGCGCGCGAGGATAGCGAGATCTGGAAGGCGCGGCTAATCGCGGCGAAGGAGCAGATCGATGCAGCGATCAAGGCGGTCGGGCGGATTAACTTAGAGGGCACAACCTTTGACTGGGTGGGCACAGGTTGGCTTGTACGCAAGGAGGTCATCGTAACCAACCGCCACGTGGCGCAAGAGTTTGTGGGCGCGAGTTCCACGGCCCTCAGGTTCACGATGGGCTTCTCCGGAGACCCAATTACCGCGGGAATAGACTTCCTCAAGGAGTTTGAGCGCGCAGAAACCCGCGAGTTCCGTCTACTGAAACCGATCTACGTGGCGCCCAAGGGCGGACCCGACATCGCATTCTTTGAGGTAGAACAGGTCAACGGGGGCAACCGTCTCTCGGACCCTATCGCGCTGGCCACGCGGCCGCGCGAGACCAACAACGTCGCGGCGATTGGCTACCCAGCCTTTGACACACGCATCCCCGATATCGAGTTGATGGAGCGGATCTATGGCCGTCAGTATAACAAGAAGCGGCTTGCACCCGGGGCAGTCACGGATCTTGACGAGGTCCGCGTCTGGCACAATTGCGCGACGCTGGGCGGGAACTCGGGGTCGGCGGTGATCGATCTCGACAGCGGCGAAGCGCTGGGCCTGCATTTCAGCGGCGCCTTCCTGCAAACGAACTATGCGGTCCGGGCCGATGTGGTCTCGCGCACGCTCGAGGATGTTCTGAGCGGGATGCTGCCGAGCCACCGGCCGGCCGCAAAACGGCCAACCGAAACAATGGCTCAGGGGCGCGGCGGCCTGCAGGCGACATCGGTCGGCGGAGCGATTTCCCGTGGAACCGCAACAATCACAGTGCCGCTCACCCTCACGGTATCGCTCGGCACGCCCGTGGTAGGCGGACCGGCGTTGGGGTCGAAGACCCTGACCGCGACTGCCTCCAGCGGCCAAGCCGTTGCAGTGTCAAACTCTCTTTCCGGTGATGACGACGAGATTGATGTCGATGTCGAGGCGCGCCCCGAGGACTACGAGGACCGCGAGGGCTATCAGCCGCTGTTCATTGCGGACCGCGAAGAATTCGTCTGCCCGCTTCCCGTGGTTACCCGTGCCAGTGCGGACGTGCTCGACTTCGAATTCATGGGCGGGCGGCAGACTGAGCTAAAATACGAGAATTTTTCGGTAGTGATGAGCCGTAATCGCAGGCTTTGCTTCTTCAGTGCGGTCAATATCGACGGCAGCAAGACCGAGCGCGCGAGCCGTGTACGCTGGAGATGGGATCCCCGCATCTCGCGTGAAGAACAGGTTATGAAGGAATGCTACGGCAATCCCCCGAAGTTCGGTCGCGGCCACATGACCCGCCGCAACGATCCAAGCTGGGGGCCAATGGCTGAACGTGGCAACCGTGACTCGATGCACGTCACGAACGCCTCGCCCCAGATGCAAGCCTTCAACTCGCCGATCTGGCTGGAACTCGAGGACTATGCACTCGAGAACGCGATCGACGATGGCATGAAGATTGCGGTCTTCACCGGCCCATTTTTCCGATCTGACGATCCCGTCTATCACGGCGTGAAGGTGCCAGTCTCATACTGGAAGATCATCGCCTTCAAGCATGATCACACGGGCCGCCTCTGCGCCACCGGTTACCGGATGAACCAGAAACAGTCTCTGCCGCCGCGCATGGAGGAGGAGTTCGTCTTCGGCACCTTCGTCTCCTCACATACCGGCGTCCTGAGCCAGGTCTCGATCCACGAGATCGAGCTTGAGGCAGGCATAGATTTCGGCCCTCTCGCTGCGCTCGATCCGCTGGCGGCCGAAGAGGAGAGCCTCGGCCGTGGCAATGCCGAGCGCCCGATCCTTACCCCGTCGCAAATCAGGTACTTTTGAAGATGACCGACAGCACACACAAAGATCACGAGGCCGCGTCCCTCCTCAGCGAAGCAGTGGCTATTGAGGCGCTTGGCAACTATCAGGACGTCGACCTCCCCTTCCTGTCCACCGATCAATGGGCGGCGGACGAGGTGTCAGTAATCGACGCCACCTCGGAGTCCTTCGATCTTGGTATGGAATCTTGGAGCGATGAGGATTTCTGGTGTAACGTCTTTTGTGCTCAAGATGATGGTGAAGTTCTGGACGGGAAGACCGTAATAATCTCGATCGCCGCGGTGTCCGAATGGGTCCCTCGTATCCCTGGGCTTTATTGGCGAAATGGTTCAGCCGAACTGCGAGCTGCGGCCCAAAAAAAGATTGAGTTCAAGTCCGGGCGCTGGGAGCACTACGACCCTACGGGTAAGTCTTTCGTTGTCTCAGGTGGGATCGGTACTGTTCGCCTGCCCCCTTCTGAGAGCGGCTATCGCCTGTTGACACTTTCGGCGTTCTGCAATGCGTCCACGGGTGTCCCACTTCTCGTCTCCGATGATCAGTGGGATGCCCTTGGCCTTTCCGAGGGTGCCCTTGTCTCCGGTGAGGCAAAGATCCGGCACATGCCGGGAACCTGGTCCCGCGAGTTCCCTTCGATCCAAGGTCTGCCAAAAATCTGTCTGACTCTTGGCGATGATGCTCTGACTAGAATTGAAGGTGATAGCGCGCCCGTCCAAGTACACCCGTTTACGGTGATGGAGTACGCGGATGGCGATATGGCGCTCCTCGATTTCGTCTTTGCATCAGCCGACAGTAGCGATCCATACTTCCGAAAAAATATTGAAAGGTTCTTCGGTCGATATTGTACGGACCACGGACGCAATGGATCGTACCTTATCGCGGCGGACGTAAGTGAGCCCATGTGGGACTCAGTGTTCCAAAGCCCTGCCGAGATGCGTGGCGCAAAAGCGGACGAGCTGAAGTTGATCGAGCACCGGGTCAACGCGGCGCTGGCGAGCGGGGAACCGCTGGAGGCGATATTGCAGAAGCTCGTAGTCCGCGGCGCTGATGATCTGCGCCGACTTTCCGAGGCGGTCGGTATCCCGCCGGCGCATTGGCAGACGCAAGGGCCTGTGGCGATCGAGGCACAGAAGCTCCTAGAGAAGGTCGTGTCTAGGGGAAAGCAGGCAGAGCTGATCTTGGCAATCGAGACGGGCTACTAACCATGAGCGATGGAAACACGAACGCTGCTGCAGACTGGCGCGGGCGAAGACTGGTTGATCTCGCCTACGTGCTCGCCAGCCTCTTCGTCATGCGCCAAGACGCCAGAGTTGTTACCGAGCGGGCGGAGCTGAATGCCGCGATGATCCGTTGGGACGACAAGGCGATCACCAACTGGATGAACATTCTCGAGTACGCCAGTGCGATGGGTCGGGTCGAGGTGGTGATCGATGCGGCACTCGAGGACTATCCTTCGAACGATGCGTTGAAGAGGGCCAAGGAAGGGCGACCACCTCACACTCTGCACGGTCCGGAACCCGCGGAATGGCGCGGGCCGCGCGGGTCGGAGCGGGCCATGGAGGTCGAGTATCAGCGCCTCACAAGCAAGCGCGACACGTTGGTCTCGGTACGACACTTCAAGCTTGGGCTAGAACGCTCACGGTCGGTGGTGCGGATCATGCGTGCTGACGATAGCGTCGGGACCGGGTTCCTGACGACTGGCAACCTGATGATCACGAACCATCATGTGCTTGGGACGCCAGAGCAAGCGACGAGTGCAATCGTCTGGTTCAATTATGAGGAGACTGTGGCGAAGGGGGCCGCGCCGGTGACCGCGGCACGCCTCGACCCGGATAAGTTCTGGAGGACCTCGGGAGAGGACGACTGGACGGCCGTCGCTTTCGCCGAGGACTTGACCGCCGACTGGGGGGGGGTGCCGCTTGAGGCCACGCGGTTGATGAAGGGGGACTGGGTGAACATTATCCAGCATCCGAGCGGAAACCAGAAGCAGCTCTCGTTCGCGGGCGACGTGGTGGTCGACGTGACGGATGCGCGGGTCCAGTACATGACTGACACGATGGAGGGATCCTCCGGCGCACCGGTGTTCGATCGCCACTGGAACCTCGTCGCCGTGCACCATGCGGCGCTGCGCACCGATGAGACTGTTGGCGGCCAGAGTCGGTTCTACCGAAACCAAGGGATACCGATAGGGCGAGTGATTGAAGGCCTCGGTATCGCAACCCAAATCACTGGTTGACGAGCGTGGCCTCCTCCCAAGTGCCCGGCGGCGTATGACTCCCGCGTCCTGCCGTCTGCGCCTGCTTGGTTCGGCCGTGACGCTTTACGGCTACTTCGGCGAGAGCCCTAGCAGGAGTTCACTCTTGCAGGAGGCTACCGCGCTCCTCCGCTCCCTGACGGAGCGGCTGTTTGCCAAGCTCCGAATTCGCGGCCTCACGTGCGCGCGAATACTGCCGTTCGCTGAATGTCTGGAAAGTCCGCGCTCCGGATGACTCCACGGCGCTCATCGAACGGCCGCAATCCGGAACGCTAAGTGACGACGCGCGCCATCTTGGCCGAAGGGCGTCGGATTTCGATCCTAACGCTCGAAGCCACGATGCTGCTTCTGCGAGGGCGCGGGAGCTTTCGCATCCCGCGACTTATCAACCGCATCGCGCCGAAAAAGCTCCTCGACGCTTTGGGCGGGGTGCAGCCGATCAGTGTCACGGTCGCGCGCCCGCTCGTCCCTTGACCGCTCGACGGCCACCGTCGGTTCGTCGAGGAGGTCGCGTAGCGCATGCCCTCATGGACATGCTCGATCACCGCGTTTCCGATCGACCGTTCGACCCAGGCGGCCGTCTCGGGCTCTGGCATGCGGAAGAAGGCCTTGGTGTTGAAGAGCGAGAGCACGGTCTCCGCGGTGTCCCGGCCATAGGCCGCGCGGAGCTGGCCCATGTTTTGCAGACCGACGCAGACGCAGGCGCCGTATTTCGCGCATTCGGTCAGCAGTGGCGGCAGCGAGGGCAGCTTCTGGAGAGACTGGACCTCGTCGAGCACGAGCCAGATGCGCCGCGCCCGGTTCGGCGGCAAGCTCAGAATGGTGTCGGCGACGGCGTCGAGCAGCACCGAGAGGAGAGGTCGGAGCGCCGGCATCTGGCGCTGGTTCGAGGCGATGAAGAGCCAGGGCGGGCGTTCTTTCCTGCGCGGGAGGGACCTTCCAGTATCGCTGTCGAGCGCCGCCGTGGTCGACGCGATGAAGTCGCGGATCGAGAAGTCGGACGTGCCGCCGGACCCCTTCGGCAGAAACCGCAGGGCCTGAGTGAAGACCGCCATGGTGGCGTCCACATCGTGCCCCGAGCGGTGCTCCCCCTCGAAATGCTTCGCCGCCGAGCTGCCCTTCAGGAGCTCCGCCTTCTGCTTCCGGCTGAGCGTGAGCGCGATCAGGAGCAGCTTCTCGAGCGAGCGGTCTGGCATCCGGCCGACGCGGGTGAGAAGGGCCGCGAAGAGATCCTGCGCGGCGGCGTGGAAGAAATTGTTCTCGCCCTGGACGCTCGGGATGAGCGAGCGGGCGATCCGCATCGCCTCCGAGCCATCGCGGATCTCGGCCCAGGGCGACCAGGGCGGGCAGCGCCGGTCCAGCGGATTGAGCAGCACGTCGCCGCGATCTGCATCGTACAAGGCTTCGGTGAAGTCGCCGACCTTGTCGAAGACGATGGCCATCTCGCCCCGCCGCTCGATCTCCGCGAGCCAGCGCCGGAGCGAGAGCGACTTGCCGGTCTGGGTCGTGCCGAGGAACAGAATGTTGCGGTTGAGCGCGGCCTCAGGGACCGGCACGGGCCCGATCCGGAAGCCGGAGGCGGCACCGCGGCGGCGCACGAGCCGCGCCAGCGCGCCCGCCTCAACGACCTCGCGGCCGCGCGCGAGACGGTCCGCCGTCGCCCGCCGGCCCTGCCAATAGGCGCCCGCGAAGATCAGGAGTGCGAGCGGTGTGCTGAGCCCGAGGGCGATGCCCGAGGCCATCAGCGTCCGGTTGAGCACCAGCGTGCCCTTCTCGATATGCCAGGGATCGGCGCGGATCCGGTCGGTCGTCCAGACGCTCGGACCGCGCTGCGTGGTGAGCTGGAGGGCGAAGGGTTCGCCCTCGATCACATCGTGCCAGGTCCAGGCGAGATACCATCGGGCGGCCCCAAGCAGGGTCTGATTTGGCGTCGTCAGCGCGAGCGTGCCGATGACGCCGGCGGCGCAGAGCACGAAGACGATGCCCGAGAGAAGGGCGGCACACCTCGGTCCGCGCCACGACGATGGCGCCGTAGTCGCGGATCTCGAAGGGCGG
>CAYXPI010000179.1:0-7247 GCA_964467005.1 uncultured Limibaculum sp.
TCGGCGGAGGCCCATGGGCCGCGCCGCCGCCGCCCGGGGCACCGCGGACCGGCCGAGGCGGGGTGGGCGGGTGGGAGCCCCGGCCGGACCGCGGCGTGTGGCCTAGAGCCCCACCGCGGCCTCCGAGAGCCGGATCCGCCCGGAAACGCGCGCTGCCCGGTCCCGCTCCCGCACGAGATGCGCCGGAAAGTGCTCGGCCAGCATCCGGCGCTTGGTCTCGGCGGCCTTCTCCATGAGGTCGGGCTTCTCCCGCTCCTGCCACTCCTTAGGGCTCGTCCGGTCGCCGAGGCGCGGATAGACGTAATCCCTCTGCATCCGCGCGAGTGTCTGACCGTGGCCGAGATAGTGTCCCGGTCCCTCGAGGCAGACCGTGCGCATGACGTCGAGCGCCACCGTGTCCTCGTCCACCTCGATCCCGCGCACGCAGCGCAGACACTGGCCCAGCATGTCGTCGCCCAGGATGAGGCTCTCGAAGCAGAAGCCCAAGAGCGAGGCGTGCATGCCCGCGGCCTCGTAGACCATGTTGAGCCCGGCGAGCCCCGCCATCACGTTGGAGATGCCCTGCTCCCAGCCCGCCTGCATGTCCGGCAGCTTGGCGTCCGCGATGCCGGCGGCCGCCCCTCCCGGCAGGCCATAAAACCGGTGCATCTGCGCGCAGCCGGCCGAGAGGAGCGCCTGCTCGCCCGAGCCGCCGGACATCGCCCCCGTGCGCAAATCCGAGACGAACGGCCAGGTGCCGAAGACCGCGGGGTGCCCGGGGCGGAGCGCGTTCACATAGACGACGCCCGCGAGGCACTCCGCCACCGCCTGCACGATCGCGCCGGCGAGCGAGGCGGGTGCGGTCGCCCCCGCTTGGCCCGCGGAGAGGAGGAGGACCGGCATGCCCCCCCGGATCGCGGCCTCCATCACCTGGCAGCTCTCGGTCGCGAACTTCATGGGCGGAACCACGAAGCAGTTCGAGTTGGAGAGAAAGGGCCGGGCGCGCCAGGCTTCCTCGCCGCCCGCCAGGGTGTGCAAGAGCTCGAAGCAGGCGGGCATGTTCTCGGGGCCCACAAAGCTCGTGCCGATGTGCTTGGTCGTGCCCCGCACGCAGGCGTAGATCGTGTTGAGGTCGAGATCGAGCGGGTCCGGCAGATCGCGGCAGACCATCGGGCGCTGGAAGAAATGCACGTTGTCCAGCAGGTCGGCGATGCGGGCCGCGTCGTAGAGGTCCTGGACCGTGGGCTCCCGGTAGCTGCGCGTCTCGGGCTCCACCACATGCACGGCCGCGCCCGCGGTGCCGTAATGCACCCGATTGGGCGTGAGCGCGAGGTCGTGGCGCGGATCCTGGGCGACGAGCGTGATCCCCCGGGCCGCCACCGCCAGCATGTCCTCCACCAGCGCGCGGGGAAACCGGAGGCGGCCGTCCGCGCCGAGCGCCGCCCCGGCCTCGGTCATCACCCGGATCCCGCTCTCGGGCGCATCCGCAAGGCCGATTTCCTCGAGCGCCTCGAGGGCGGCGCGGTGGATGCGCTCCACCCCGGCCTCGGAGAGCGGCGCGAAGGCCCCGCCGAGGAGACCCGGCTGCACGGGCCGGAGGGCCGCCTCCAAGGGCTGACTCCGTTGAGCATGGCGGGCGGATCGGCCGCCGGGGCGGCGCTGAGGTTTGGTCAGGGTCGTGTCGGACATGGGAGGGACTTTCGGCAATGGGCATGAAGGCGTGGCGGCGGCGCGGTCTGCCCGGGCGAGCCGCGGGCCGCCCGCCCCCGCCGCGCGCCGATGCTGAGCCTGACCCTTTGGATCCGCGCGGCCGTCATCGCCGTCTCGCTCTCACTCCCCGGTTCTCGAGCCTAGGCCCCGGCCGGGCGGCCGGTCCGTCCCGCCCGCGTCAGCATCCGCCGTTTTCCGTCGGTTTCGGCCGGCCGGCGCGAATCGCCTCCAGGATCTCGGCCCAGGGCGGACCCGCCTCCGCTTGGTCGAAACGCCCCTCCGCCATCTCGCGCCCCGCCTCGAGCAGCACAGCGAAGGCCCGGCGCGCGAGCGAGCCGCCGAGACTCACCCGCCGCACCCCCGCCGCCGCCAGATCCGCAAGGCTCGCGCCCGGGGCCCCGAGCCCGATCACGTGGTTGACCGGCCGCGAGACCGCTTGCGTGATCGCCCGGAGCTTCACGAGCCCCGGCACCCCCGGCGCATAGAGAACCTCGGCGCCGACCTCCTCGAAGGCCCGGAGCCGGGCCACCGCCTCCTCCACATCGTAGGCCCGGGCCAGCATCCCGTCCGCACGGGCGGTCAGCACGATGTCGACCTCCCGCGCCGCCGCCACCGCCGCCTCGATCCGCGCGATCGCGAGCGCACGGGGGTAGACCGGCGCGCCCCGGTCCGGCCGCACATCCTCGATCGAGAGCCCGGCGAGCCCCGCCTCCGCCGCGCGCCGGACGGTCTCGGCCACCGCCTCCGGCGCGTCGGCATAGCCGTTCTCGAGATCGGCCGAGACAGGGAGATCGGTCGCCCCCGCGATCTCCGCGGCATGCCCGAGGGCCGCATCGAGGTCCACCTCGCCCCGCCCGTCGCGCCGGCCGGTGGTCACGGCAAAGCCCGCCGAGGTGGTCCCGAGCGCGCCGAAGCCGAGGCCCGCGAAGAGCCGCGCGCCGCCCACCTCCCAGACATTGGGCATCACGAAGCACCCCGAGACGTGGAGCGCCCGAAACGCCGCCACAAGCTCCCGGCGCGCCGTCACGCGGGCCGCCCGGCGCCGCCGTTGCAGCCCCGGCCCGCGCGCGGTCGGGCGGGGGCGGGGGAGGGGGGGTGGGAGCCCCCGCCCGATCGGCGCGCGGGCCGGGGTGGCGTCCTCACAGCCGCACCCGCTCGGATTTTGGATCGTAGAGCGGCTTCAAGCTCGCCTCCGCCGCAACCCGGGTGCCCGCCACGTCGATCTCGTAGGCCGAGGCCAGCATCTCCGCGGCGCCCTCGCCCGCCGCCTGAGGCACATAGCCGAGGCCCATCGCCGCACCCAGATGGTGGCCATAGTTCCCGCTGGTAAGCCGGCCCACGATCTCCCCGTCCCGCAGGATCGGCTCGTTGTGATAGAGAAGCGGCTCGGTCTCCGTCAGCCGGAACTGCAGCAGCCTGCGAGAAAGCCCCTCCTGCCGTTTCGCGAGCACCGCGGCCCGCCCGACGAAATCGCCGAAGCGCGACGGCGCCTTGTCGGCCTTCACCGCAAAGCCGAGCCCGGCCTCGAGAACATGGTCCTCGTCGGTGATGTCGTGGCCCCAGTGGCGGAAGGCCTTCTCGATTCGGCAGCCGTCGAGCACATGGAGCCCCGCAAGCTTGAGCCCCTTGGGCGCACCGGCCTCCCAGATCGCCTCGAAGGCGTGGGCCGCCTGATCCGCGGGCAGATAGAGCTCCCAGCCGAGCTCACCCACATAGGAGACGCGATGCGCGCGGCCGAGCCCCATGCCGATCTCCACCTCCTGCGCGGTGCCGAAGGGGAAATCCTCGTTGGCGAGGCTCTGCCCGATCACCTCCGAGAGCACGTCGCGCGCCCGGGGGCCCATCACGGCGATGACGGCCTCGGCGGAGGTCACATCGGTGGCCACGGCCTGCGCCTCCTCCGGCGTGTGGGCGCGGATCCAGGCGAGGTCGCGCCGCAGGGTGGCGGCCGGGGTGACGACGAGGAACACCCGCTCGGAGAGCCGGGTGACCGTGACATCCGCCTCGATCCCGCCCCGGTCGTTGAGGAACTGGGTGTAGACGATCTTGCCCGGCGCCACGCGGAGATCCGCCCCGCAGATCCGCTGAAGCACCTCCTCCGCGTCACGCCCCTCCACGCGGATCTTGCCGAAGCTCGAGAGGTCGAAGAGCCCGGCCCCGAGGCGCACGGCCCCGTGCTCCTCGGCGGCGTTCTCGAACCAGTTGGGCCGGCCCCAAGTGTAGCGGTAGGCGGGCTCCTGCCCCGGCCGAGCGAACCAATTCGCCCGCTCCCACCCCGCCGTCTCGCCAAACACGGCGCCCCGGGCCTTGAGATGCTCGTGGAGCGGCGAGCGCCGCACCCCCCGCGACGTAACCGGCTGGCGAAAGGGGAAATGGTCGGCGTAGAGGAGCCCGAGGCTCTCCGACACGCGCTCTTTGAGATACCGGCGGTTGACCTGGAAGGGCTGGGCCCGGCGGATGTCCACGTCCCAGAGGTCGAAGGGCGGGTGGCCGCGGTCGATCCAGCGCGCGAGCGCCGAGCCCGCGCCGCCCGACGACACGATGCCGATGGAGTTGTACCCGGCGGCGACCCAGAACCCGGCGAGCTCGGGCGCCGGACCGAGATAGTACCGATCGTCCGGCGTGAAGCTCTCGGGCCCGATGAAGAAGGTGTGAATCCCCGCCTCCGCGAGGAGCGGCACCCGCGCGATCCCGGCCTCGAGGATCGGGGCGAAGTGGTCGATGTCCTCGGGCAGCTGGTCGAAGCAGAAGCTCTCGGGGATCCCGTCCATCCCCCAGGGCTTGGCCTTGGGCTCGAAAGCGCCGAGGAGGAGCTTGCCCGCGTCCTCCTTGTAGTACGCGCATTCCTCCGGCACGCGGAGGACGGGAAGCCGGCCCAGCCCCTCGATGGGCTCGGTCACGATGTAGAAATGTTCGCAGGCGTGAAGCGGCACCGGCACCCCGGCCATGGCGCCCACATCGCGCGCCCACATGCCGGCGGCGTTGATCACCACATCCGCCGCGATCTCGCCCTCGGCGCCATCGGCCTCCCAGCGCACGCCGGTGGCGCGGCCCCGATCCTGGAGGATGCCGGTCACCTTCACGCCCTCGCGGATCTCGGCGCCGCGCATCCGCGCGCCCTTGGCCAGCGCCAGCGCGATGTTGGCGGGGTCGGCCTGCCCGTCGCCGGGAAGGTGCACGGCGGTGACGACGTCGCGCGTCTCGAGATGGGGGTAGAGCGCCTTGGCTTCCGCCGGCCCGATCTCCGCCACCTCCACGCCGAACACCCGGGCGAGCGCAGCCTGGCGGCGGAGCTCCTCGGCGCGTTCCTCCGTCAGCGCCACCGAGATCGAGCCGGTGGCGCGCATCCCCGTGGCCACCCCGGTCTCCTCCTCCAGCCGGAGATAGAGCTCGGCCGAATACTTCGCGAGGCGGGTGAGGTTCTCGCTCGAGCGCAGCTGGCCGATAAGGCCCGCCGCGTGCCAGGTGGTGCCGCAGGTGAGCTGCTTGCGCTCGAGGAGCACCACGTCCTGCCAGCCGAGCTCGGCAAGATGGTAGGCGATGGAGCAGCCGGAGACCCCGCCGCCGATGATGACGGCGCGGGCCCTGGCGGGCAGGTCGGTCATGAGCTCTGTCCTTCTGGCTCGGGCGCAAGGTCGCCCGTGATCGCATGTCCCGCAGCGCGGAGCCGGGCGGCGAGGCGCGCAATGTGCGCCGGGCCCACCTCGCAGCAACCGCCGACGATGGACGCGCCTTGCCCCACCCAGCCGAGCGCGGTCTCGGCATAGGTCTCGGGCGTCATCTCGGGCCGCGCGACGAGGCCCGCCACCGTGCCGCCGATCTCGAGGGGCGCGACGCTCTGGAAGGCGTTGGCATAGGCGCCCCAGGGCAAGCCCGTCGCCGCGAGCTCGGGCACCGCCGCCGCCACGCTCTCCGGGTGGCAGCAATTGGCGAGGAGCGCGGCGGCCGGGATGTCGGCCAGCGCCTGGGCCGCGGCGGCCACCGTTTCGCCCGAGCGCAGGTGCCGGTCGCCCCCGTCCCTCAGCGTGAGCGCGACCCAGACGGGCTTTCCGGTCTCGGCCGCAGCCATGGCGGCCCGGCGCGCCTCCCGGGCCGAGCCCATGGTCTCGCAGAGAAAGACGTCGACATGCGGCGCCTGCGCCTCGGCGATGCGACGATACTCGCCGGCGGCGATGTGGTCCTCAGGCATGAGATCGGGACGGTAGGAGCCGACGAGGGGCGGCAGACAGCCGGCGACGCGCGTGTCGGCGTCCCCCGCCGCGTCCCGCGCCGCAAGCGCGATCTCGCAGGCCGCGCGCTGGAGGGCGGCGAAACGGTCGGCGAGCCCCGCCGGCTCGAGCCGCTGATGCGTCACCGAATAGGCGTTCACCGTCAGCACCTTGGCCCCGGCCGCGAGGTAATCCTCGTGGACCGCGCGGACGATCTCCGGCTCCTCGAGGAGAACGAAGGCCGACCAAAGCGGGTGCAGCGGATGGCGCGACCGCGCGACGAGCTCTTGGCCCATGCCCCCGTCGAGCAGGACGACCCCGGTCATCGGGCGGCCCCCTCGGCGCGGATGGCGGACACGTCGCGCAGGGCGAGGAGCCCGGCTGCGACGACGAGCATCGCCCCGGAGATGCGGTTCATCATCCGCCCCGTGAGCGCCCGCACCCGCCCCAGCGAGCGGAGGGCGAGCTGGGACCAGAGCACGAGGAGCGCGCCGTCCACCATGAGATAGGTGGCGCCGAGGATGAGGAGCTGCGGCCAGATCGGCTGCGCGGGGTCGATGAACTGCGGGAAGAGGGCGGCGAAGAACACCACGGCCCTGGGGTTGGCCGCGGAGGTGAGGAACCCCTGGCGATAGAGCGCGCCCCGGCCGATCCGCGGCCCGCCGCCCGCCGCAACGTCACCGGGGGCAGCGCGCCATTTTGCGACGCCCATCCGGACGAGATAGGCGACGCCCGCCCATTTCACAATTGTGAGCGCGTCCGCCGAGGCCGCAAGCACCGCGACGAGGCCGAAGGCCGCCGCGGTCATCTGGAGCGCGTTGGCGCTCAGATCGCCCGCGAGGGTGGCGAGGCTGCGCCCGAGGCCGTGGCTGAGCGCGTTGGAGATCATGAGGAGCTGGCTCGGGCCCGGAGGCCCGGCGAAGAACGCCCCGAGGACGGCCAGATACGCCAGATAGGTCTCGAGCGTCATGCCCGGAGCCGCGCGTTCTCGGGATCCCAGAGCGGGCCGTGGGGCGCCACCTCGGCGGGCACCCGCTCGCCGAAGATCTCGACCTCGAGCGCCGTGCCGGGCTCGGCCAGATCGGCGCGCACGACGCCGAGCGCGATCGAGGCCGCCACCCGGTAGCCCCAGGCGCCGGAGGTCGTCTCGCCCACCACTTCGTCGCCGGCCCAGACCGTCGACATATAGGGCGCGTCGTGGCCGTTGGCTTGGAGCTTCATCGCGACGAAGCGCTTGGCGGAGCCCTGCTGGCGCTCGCTCAAGAGCGCGGCCTTGCCGGGAAAGTCCTGCGCCTTGTCGAGCTTGACGAACCGGTCGAGCCCCGCCTCGAACATCGTGTAGTCGGTGGA
>CAYXPI010000180.1:0-7169 GCA_964467005.1 uncultured Limibaculum sp.
CGGCGCCCGCGGCAGGACCGACGTGCCGAGGATCGTGGACTGGTACATGGAGGGCAAGATCGAGATCGACCCCATGATCACCCACAGCCTCGCGCTTTCTGAAATCAACGACGGGTTCGACCTCATGCATGCGGGCACCTCGATCCGCGCCGTCGTCAGCTTCTGAGGAGACCGTCCATGGCACAGGTGACCCGGCACGTGGCCCTCGGGGTCGACGCCGAGACGGTGTGGGCCGCCATCGGCGGCTTCCAGGCGATCGCGGACTGGCATCCGGCCGTGGCCGACTGCGTGCGCGACGACATCGGCGCGGCCGAGCATCGGCGGCTCGCGCTCGAGGGGACGGAGGACGAGCTTCTGGAGAAGTTCCTGGGCGCGGACACCCACTCCTATGGCTACGCCATCGTCGACGGGCCGCTGCCGGTCAGCCACTACCGGGCGGTGATCTCGGTGGCGCCGGCGGGGGCGGGCTCGATCGTCACCTGGTGCTCCACTTTCACGCCCAAGGGCGAGGGGGCGGAGGGCGTGATCGCCGGGATCTACGAGGCGGGGTTCGCCGCCCTCGTCGAGCGCTTCGGCGCGGCCTGAGCGCAGGGTACCGGCCATGGAGACGATCTCGGACGCCCGGGCCTTCGGCGGCACCCAAGGGGTGTATCGCCACGCATCCACCGCCTGCGGCTGCGACATGACCTTCGCCGTCTACCTCCCACCCGAGGCCGAGGACGGCCCGGTGCCCTGCCTCTGGTATCTCTCGGGCCTCACCTGCACCCATGAGAACGCGATGGTGAAGGCCGGGGCCCAGGCCCATGCGGCGGAGCTCGGGCTCGCGCTCGTGTTTCCGGACACGTCGCCCCGCGGCGAGGGCGTCGCGGACGACGAGGCCTTCGATCTCGGCCAGGGCGCAGGGTTCTACATCAACGCGACCGAGGCACCCTGGGCGCCCCATTTCGCCATGGAGCGGTATGTGACCGAGGAGCTCCAGGCTCTCGTGGCCGGGCGCTTCCCCATCGACCCGGAGCGCCAGGGGATCACCGGGCACTCGATGGGCGGGCACGGGGCGCTGACGCTGGCGATGCGCCATCCGGGGCTCTACCGCTCGCTCTCGGCCTTCGCGCCCATCGGCCACCCCACGGCATCCGCCTGGGGGCGCCCGCAATTCACCGCCTATGTCGGCACGGACGAGGCCGCCTGGGACGGGCACGACGCCTGCCGGCTCCTCCGCACGCAAGGCTGGGCCGGGGAGATCCTCGTCGATCAGGGCGCGGCCGACCCCTTCCTCGACAAGCTGATGCCGGAGGCGCTCAGCCTCGCATTGGCGGAGACGCGCACGCCCCATATGGTCCGCCTCCAGCCGGGCTACGACCACAGCTACTTCTTCGTCGCGAGCTTCATCGAGGACCACCTGGCCTGGCACGCCGAGCGCCTCTGAGGCGCCGGGATGAGCGACGGGATGGGCGGTCTCGATTTTCTCCTGATCGCCCTCACCTTCCTTATTGGCGGACTGGTGAAGGGCGCCATCGGGCTCGGCCTGCCCGTGGTGGTGCTGGCGCTGCTTGCACCCGTTTTCGGGCTGAAAGCGGCGCTTGCGCTTTTTATCGTGCCGGCGCTGGTCACCAACACCATGCAGGCGCTCCAGGGCCCGGCCCTGCGCGCCCTCGTCGCCCGGCTCTGGCCATTTCTCCTGGCGGCGATGGCGGGCATCACGCTCGGCGTGCAGGTTCTGGCGACGGCGGACACGGGGCTGCTCGAGGCCGGCCTGGGCGGCCTTCTCATCCTCTACTCCGCCCTCTCCTTGAGCGTGGTGCGCCTGCCCCCGCCCGGGCGGCGCGAGCCCTGGATGGGCCCCCTCGCCGGCGCCTCGGGCGGCGTGCTCTTCGGCATGTGCGGGATCTTCATCGTGCCGGGCATCCTCTATCTCCAGGCGCTCGGCCTCGGGCGCGACCATCTCATACAGGCCCTCGGTCTCACCTTCATCACCATCAGCTCGGCGCTCGCGGTGGCGATGGGCGGGACCGGGCTGGTGAGTGCGGAGCAGGCCGCCCTCTCGGCCGCGGCGGTGGCGCCCACGGTGCTGGGGCTCGTGCTCGGGCGGCGGGTGCGGCGCCTCGTCTCGGAGGAGGGGTTTCGCCGTGCCTTCTTTTTGGGCCTGATTGCGGCAGGAGCCTTCATGATTTGGCGCGGTCTCGTTTGGTAAGCGGTGCCGCAGGTGCGAGCGAGGGGTGCGAGGATGGCGGCAACGGCGGGGATCAAGCGGCTGGCGAGCCACCGGTTTGTGAAGTTTCTCTTCTTCGGGGGCGTGAGCGCGCTCGCGAACATCCTGGCGCGGCTCGCCTTCTACCAGGCGATGAGCTTCGAGGCCGCCGTGGTGCTGGCCCACATCGTGGGCATGGTGGTGGCCTACACCTCGTTCCGCCTCTTCGTGTTCGAGCCGACGGGGCGGTCCTTGCGCTCCGAGGTGGTGGGGTTCGTGGTGGTGAACCTCTGGTCGCTCGTGCAAATCTGGCTGATCTCGGTGGGGCTCTACCGGTTCGGCCTGCCCGCTCTCGGCTGGGAGTGGCAGGCCGACACGGTGGCCCATGTGACCGGGGTGGGCACCACCGCCGTCACGAGCTTCATCGGCCACAAATATCTCACCTTCCGGCCCTCCAAGGCGGGAGAGCCGGAGGGCTGAGCCTCAGGGGCAGGGGAAGCTGTCGCGGAGCGTGCCGAGGACGGCGCCGGAGGCCGGCATCGCCTTGCGGTTCGAGAAATCGGCGTGGACCCAGCGCATGAACGCCCAGCGGATCTCGTCGGCGGTGTTGACCTCGGGCGGGCAGACGCCGGCCTCGGGGCCCGTCGCGCCGACCTCGCGGAGCGCGTCGGCAAAGCCGATCACATATTGCTCGCACTCGACCTCGGCGGCCTGGCCGAGGAGGCGCGCGTCGTTGTCCGCCTCCTGGCAGACATCGAGGAGGTCCTTCGCGGTGTAGTTCGATCCTGTGAAGCTGTCGGCCCCCGCCGGGCCCGCCAGTGCGAGGACGGCGATCAGGACGGTGTGAGTGGTGCGGAACATGGATCCCTCCCTCGGGGTTGGGGGCGGAGCGGGCCGGCCGCTCCGCCCGGGGTCCTCACTCGGCCTCGGCCGAGGCGCCGTTTTTCTCGGCGAGGGCGTGGATCGCCTGGTCCATCACCGCCTGGTGCTCCTCGTTGGTGGCGAAGCGCGGGTTGTTCACGGCGTCCCAGATCTCCTGGTTCGTCATGTTCTGGTGGCAGCCCATGCAGAGGCCGGTGCGCTCCATCTTGTCGCGCTGCTCTTGGGAGAGCGGCCCGGTGAGCGGCCAGTGCGAGCCCACGGTCACCAGCTGCTTGCCGTCCCGCGTCACGATCTGGGAGAGGTCGTGGTCGAGGCTCGGCACCGGTTGAGATTGGAGCTGGGTCTGCTGCGGGATGATCTCGCCCTTGGCGGTCTCGAGATCGACCACGAAGCCGTCCTCATAGCCCAGCATGAAGCGCCCATCGGAGATGCCGTACCCCAGCGCTTTCGGGTTGTTGTGGCAGCTCTCGCAGGACCGGGCCTCGCGGCCGGCGGTGTGCGGCTGCACGGCGGCGTGGTCGAGGCCCTTGGTGCCGCCGGCATCCGGGGTCATCCAGGTCTCGTTGTGCACGACCGTGTTGCCCTCCTTGTCGATCACCGTGGTGATGACCTGGCAGCCGGGCATCAGCGGCGACACGCGGCCCTCGCCGTTCACCCCGAGCGTCGGCTCCTCCCAGCGGAGATAGCTCCGCGTCTCGGAGACCTTGCCGGGGCCGGTGAGGCCGTTGGTGCCGAGGTCGTTGTCCGGCGTCAGGCCGTTCTCCCGCCGCGCATTGGCGGTGGTGATCCAGTCCACATCCGTCTTGCCCTCGGAGTAGTCGACCGTGATGTGGCAGCCATAGCACTGGGGCGCCCAGTCCGCGTGGCAGGCGTAGCACTCCATCGTCTCCATATGGCTGGAGACGGAGCCCATGGCGACCTGCGCGTTCTGGCTCTTCCAGGTGCCCGTCTGGGCGATCTGCTTGAGCACCGGCACCTCGAAGGTGGTGCCCGAGGCGGAGTGCATGATCACCTTCGAGCCGCGCTTGACCACATTGCCCATCGGATTGCCGCGGGCGGTGAGGAGGTAGCCGTCCTCGGCCTCGTAGACCTCGGCAAACCACTGCTCGGCCAAGAGCTCGTCGGTGAGGCCCCGGCCCGCGTCGCCGATGTCCATCTGGAACTCCTCGCCATGGCCGAGGGGCAGCTCCCAGGGGAACTTCGAGACGGTGCCGTGGCAATCCTCGCACTCGATCTCGACCTGGGCGAGCGTGGTGCCGGGCAGGTTGCCGTCGCCGTGCATGTCGATGGTCGTGTGGCAGTCCTGGCAGAGCATGCCGCCTTCCGGGTTCTCCGGGCGCGACTGGGTCTGGTGGTGGAGGTCGTCCTTCACGAAGACGTATTTTTTCGTGTGGAGCCTTGGCTGCTTCTCGCCCGTGGGCGAGTAGGGCGAGCCGTAGGGGAACTCCATGATGCCCTGATAGCTCACGCCGATCCGCTTGCCGCGGTTGTGGCAGGAGTTGCAGGTCTCCGACGGAATGCCCGTGTACTCCACATCGCCGTGCTTCACGACCGATTTCCGGCTGCCCTGCATCCGGTGGATGAGGAGCTTGCCGGGCTGGTCCTTGGCGATGGTGGGATCGCCGCCCTCGTAGAAGCCGTCGTTCGAGTAGGGCACGTGGCAGGAGGAGCAGCCCGCACCCCGGTAGTCGCCCCGCTTCTCGCGGCCGGTCACGCCCACATGGCAGCGCTGGCACTGCTGGCGGGAATAGGTGATGCCGGCGAGGTTCGGGTGCTCGGAGATGTCGTCCGGGTTCACCTCGGGCACCTGCTCCATCGAGGAGGGCATCTGATCGGGATGCGCCGCGACGTAGCGGGTCATGTAGTCGATATAGGCCTCGGTGCCGATGGAGGGCGCGGGCCCGTCCTCGTCGACGAGGCTGTAATTGCCGTAGACCGAGCGGTGCGTGTCGATCACGCCCCAGGACCACAGGTTGCCCTGCAGCTTGCCGGCCTCGGTGTTCATCAGCGATTTCTGCACCCGCTCGGCATAACCCGCATGGCACATGCCGCAGGAGCGGTCGGCGATCCAGACCGAGCCCGGATCCGGGTAGAACATGTGCGGCCCGCCGGCTTCGACGAGCTCGGTGGGCGCGCCCGTATGGGCGGCGTCGGCCTCCGTCGCGGTGGGGTCGCCGCCATGGCAGGTGACGCAGCCGGCCGGATCGCCGTTCTCCGCACCGATGGCGACGATCTGCTCGTGCATCAGCCCGTCGACGAACTGCTCGATGCCGGTGTGGCACGAGAGGCAGCCGCTGTCCTGCGGGGCCGCGGCCGTGGCCGCCAAGCTCGCGCCGATCGCGAGGGCGGCGGATAGCACCAGGTGTCTCATGCTTCGCTCTCCCTGATACGGCCGGAGCTCCGCGCGGAGTCCGCCCAGTCCCGCGAGGCTAGGCGATCCGGCGTCAACCTCCCCTGACGCAGGTCAGGAATCCGGCAATCGGCGCTCGGCATTTGGACGAAGCTTCCACATCGCGCAACCGCCTTGATCCAGAGCAAGGTGACCCGCCCCCGCGCACCTCACCCTTAAGCAAGACTTAAGAGCGCTGGGGCCGGAGCTGCGGTGGCGCGCGGAGGGGACGGGTCATGCCGAGGGACGACAGCCGGAGCGTCGACGACTGCCGCTGCGCCGACCAAGGGCGGTGCCTGCGGCGCCATCTCTGCCGGATCGGCCGGGTCTCCGGGGCGAGCATCCGGATCGTGCGCTTCGCCCGCGGCGAGCGGCAGGCCTGCGCCGGCGCCGGGCGCGCCCGGGTGTTCATCGTGAAAAGCGGGATGGTGGCCGCGGCCGCGCTCATGTCCGACGGGCGGCGCCAGCTCATCTCATTCCAGGTGCCGGGCGACATTGTTTGCCCCTTCGGCGTGGGCGAGGCCGAGTGCTGGTCCGAGGCGCTGACGGCCACCGCGGCCTGGGAGGTCACACTCGCCGCCGCGCGCGTGCATGGCCGGCCGGATGCCGAGCTCGCCGCGGCCCTCTTCGACATCGCCCATGAGAGCCTCGCCCGCGCGCTGGCGCATGTGGTCCTTCTCGGCCGGCTCGACGGGACGGAGCGGGTCTCCGCCTTCCTCGCCGATCTCGGCCGGCGCACCGGCACCCAGGCGCGCGCGGGCGCGGCGTGGCGGCTCTCGCTCCCCCTCTCGCGGGAGGACATGGCGGACTATCTGGGCCTCAACGCCGAAACCGTGAGCCGCATCCTCTCGCGGCTCAAGCGGGCGGGGCTCGTGCGCTTCCAATCGCCCACCGAATGCGAGATCCCCGATCTCGACCGTCTCTCCAACCAAGCGCCGATCGCGGCACCCATGCCCCGCAGCCTCGGCGCGATCCGACCCGTGGAGGAGATCCGCCCATGATCGTCGAACTCGGCCACGCCGCCCTCTGCCTCGCGCTGGCGGCCGCGGGTCTGCAGGCCACGCTGCCGCTCTGGGGTGCGGCGCGCGGGCATCTCGGTGCCATGCGCCTCGGCGACGCGGCGGCCCAGCTCCAGGCGCTGGCCCTCGCCGCGGCCTTCGGGGCGCTCACCTGGGCCTTCGTGGTGTCGGACTTCTCGGTCCGCCTCGTCGCGCTAAACTCGCACGAGGCCAAGCCGCTCCTCTACAAGATCACGGGTGTGTGGGCCAACCACGAGGGCTCGATGCTCCTCTGGGTGCTGGTGCTCGCCCTCTTCGGCGCGGGCGTCGCGAGCTTCGGGCGGGAGATCCCGGCGCCGATGCGCGCCCGCGTGCTCGCCGTGCAGGCGATGATCGGCGTGGGCTTCCTCGCCTTCGTCCTCTTCACCTCCAACCCATTCCTCCGCCTGCCCTTGCCCCCCATCGCGGGCGAGGGGATGAACCCCCTCCTCCAAGACCCCGGGATCGCGCTCCACCCGCCCTTCCTCTATGTGGGCTATGTGGGCTTCTCCACGGCCTTCTCCTTCGCGGTGGCGGCGCTCATCCAGGGCCGGGTGGAGCCCACCTGGGCGCGCTGGGTGCGGCCCTGGGTCCTCTCGGCCTGGGCCGCTCTGACCATCGGCATCGCGCTCGGCTCCTGGTGGGCCTATTACGAGCTCGGCTGGGGCGGCTG
>CAYXPI010000181.1:0-7158 GCA_964467005.1 uncultured Limibaculum sp.
ACATGCGCGAGCAGCTCATCCGGGCTTGCGAGATTATTCCCGTGGAGGTGGTGGTGCGGAACGTGGCGGCGGGCTCGCTCTCCAAGCGGCTCGGGATCGAGGAGGGCACCCAGCTGCCGCGCCCGATCATCGAGTTCTATTACAAGGACGACAAGCTCGGCGACCCGATGGTGACCGAGGAGCACATCCTCGCCTTCAATTGGGCGGCGCAGCAGGATGTGGACGACATGATCTCGCTCGCGCTCCGGGTGAACGATTTTCTCTCGGGTCTCTTTCTCGGCGTCGGGATCAAGCTGGTCGACTTCAAAATCGAGACCGGGCGGATCTGGGAGGGGGACTTCCAGCGGATCATCCTGGCCGACGAGATCTCGCCGGACAGTTGCCGGCTCTGGGATCTCAAGACCGGGGAAAAGCTCGACAAGGACGTGTTCCGTCGGGATCTCGGCTCGCTGACGGACGCCTATTCCGAGGTCGCGCGCCGGCTCGGGATCTTGCCAGAGGGCGGGAACGGCTCGCCCAAAACCGGGCCCAAGCTCGTACACTGACCGGCTGTGGCCCGGGCGCTGCCCGACCGGGTCGAGACCTCCGTCGGTGTCGTGGCGGCTCGGCCGGCCATCGGTCGTCGCGCACGACATGGGCGGCGCGATCGCATTGCGCGCGCATCCTCTGCACGGGGCGGAACCCGAGCGCGGCGCGCTGGCGAACGCGGTCGCGATGCGGCCCTGGGGGGCGGCGCTCGTCGCCCCCTGGCTGACGGAGGCGGGTCGGGGCAGCTTCTAGCGTCGGTTTGCCCAGGCCGACGAGGCGCTGTCGGCCGAGATCGCACCGCAGTTCGGCGCCATCCGCTGCGTCGTGACGATCCTCTGGAGGCGGGAGGTTCCGTGGATCCCGCTCGCCCGGTTGGTCCGCCCCGCGGCCTTTGAGGTGCTCGACGGCGCCGGGCGCCTCCTGCAGATCGAGGCCGCAGAGCGTGTCGCGGCGCGCTCCCTCGCGCCTCTCGCCGGCGGACGCGCCCTTCCCAGCCGGCGGCCTCCCTTCTATATCTCAATATGGCGGGTGCTGTTCTTCGCGTGCGAGGACAGAATCCTGGTGGCCATATCTCTCTCGCGGGAGCTGGCTCTGCGCTTGGTCCTGGCCTCGCGTATCCGGCGCCCACCTGGTTGTCCAGGCTCGCGAGGATCTGACACCTCCACGGTCGCAACGGGCCCGCCGCTGCCTCTTGACGCAAACCTGCCGTCCGGGCGTTCTGAGCCCATGGATAATCTCGCCGACATGAAGGCGCGGCTCCGGCGGGAGGCGTTCGCCCGGCGCAAGGCCGCCAAGGCCGGGTCGCCCGGCGCGCCCGCGGCGGCGGCCGCTCGGTTCCTGGCCGAGGGCTGGGCCGAGGCCGCGCGTGTGGTCTCCGGCTATCGCCCGATTCGGACGGAGCTCGACCCGACCCCCCTCATGGACGCGCTGGCGGCGCGGGGTCTCCGCCTGTGTGTCCCCGTGATCGAGGGCGCGGGGCAGCCGCTGGCCTTCCGGGCCTGGGCGCCCGGCTGTGCGATGGTGGCGGGGCCCTTCGGCGCCGAGGTGCCGGCCGAGGGGGACTGGCTCGAGCCCGATCTCCTCATCGCGCCCCTCGTCGCCTTCGACCGCAGGGGCGGGCGCCTGGGCTATGGCGGCGGGTTCTACGACCGGACGCTGGCGCGCCTGCGCCCTCGGCGCCCGACGCTGGCCATCGGCTATGCCTACGCCGCGCAGGAGGTGGAGAGCGTGCCGCGGGAGGCCACGGACATGGCGCTCGACGCCGTGGTGACCGAGGCCGAGGTCGTCCGCCCGTGACGCTGGCGATCCGCCCTGCGGGCCCGGCCGACCAGGGGGCGATCTGGGCCATGCTCGAGCCCGTCTTCCGCGCGGGCGAGACATATTGTCAGCCGCGGGACATCTCTCGGACGGCCGCGCTCGCCTACTGGGCGGGGCCGCCGCGCCGGGTCTATCTGGCGGAGGAGGGGGCGCCCCTCGGCACCTACTCTCTCGGACCCAATCAGCCCGGCGGGGGCGATCATGTGGCCAATGCGGGCTTCGTCACCGCCCCCGGAGCCGAAGGGCGGGGCGTGGCCCGAGCCATGCTCGACCACGCGCTCGAGGCCGCCCGGGATCAGGGCTTCCGCGCCATGCAGTTCAACTTCGTGGTGGCCACCAATCGCCGGGCGATCGCCACCTGGGAACGCGCGGGCTTCGAGACCGTGGGGCGGCTGCCCGGGGCCTTCCGCCATCCGAGCGCGGGCCTCGTCGACGCGCTGGTGATGTTCCGCCGCCTCTGAGCGCTTGCCGCCCGGGCGCCGAGGGCGTATGCGAGCGCCATGCGCATCCTCTTTCTCGGCGATGTGGTGGGCCGCGCCGGTCGCACGGCCCTCATCGAGGGACTGCCCGGCCTGAAGGCCGATCTCTCCCTCGATTTCGTGGTGGTGAATGCGGAGAACGCGGCGGCCGGCTATGGGCTGACGGGGCCCCTGGCCGCGGAGATCTTTGCGGCGGGGGCCGACGCGATCACGCTGGGAGACCATGCCTTCGACCAGAAGGAGATGCTCCAGGCGATCGAGGGCGAGCCGCGCATCCTCCGACCGCTCAACTTCGCCAAGACGGCGCCGGGGCGGGGGGCCGCGGTGTTCGAGGCGCCGCGGGGCCGCCGGGTGCTTGTGGCGGTGGCGCTCGGTCGGGTGTTCATGAACCGGCCTTACGACGACCCCTTCTCGGCCCTTGACGCCGAACTCCGCCGCCATCCGCTCGGCGCCGCGTGCGACGCGGCGGTGGTGGAGATCCACGCCGAGGCGACGTCGGAGAAGATGGCGGTGGGGCATTGGTGCGACGGTCGCGCCTCACTGGTGGTCGGCACCCACACCCATGTGCCGACGGCGGACGCGATGATCCTGGCCCGCGGCACCGCCTATCAGACCGATGCGGGCATGTGCGGGGCCTATGACAGCGTGATCGGCATGGACAAGGCCGAGCCGCTCAAGCGCTTCGTCACCGGCATGGGGTCGGGGCGCTTCACCCCGGCGGAGGCGGAGGCGACGCTCTGCGGCGTGCTTATGGAGACGGACGGCCGCACCGGCCTCGCACGGCACATCGAGCCCATCCGACACGGCGGGCGCCTGGCCGGGGCGGGCGGGCCCGCCGCCGCCGAAGAGCGCTAGCGGCCGTCGTCCTTTTCCATCGTGAAGAGCGACGTGCCGAAGCCGAGCGAGCGGTAGAAGGCGATCGCCTTTGCGTTGGCCGCCAGCACCGTGAGGGTGACGCGCGAGCGCCCGGTCCGCCGCGAGCCGCGTTTGTCACCATGATGTCGAGCACCTGGGCATGCTGCGTCGGCTCGTCCAGCAGCTCGCTCGCCACGAGGCAGAACAGATAGCCGAGCAGTGCCCCGCGGTCCTCGGCCACCAGGAACAGGCAGTCGCACTCCGGATCGGCCAGGAGCGCGCCGTCCTCGTGCTCGAAGGACGCCTCGCCGAGGCCGGGGCAGGGGACCGCCACGCCCGCAGCAGGCGCTCATAGCCGTGCAGGTCGCGGTCCTCGGCACGACAGGGTCGGATGAGCACGGCGCGCTCCGGTCGCCGCCGCCCGGCTCAGGAGGCGAGCTTCTCCATCACCTCGTCCGACATGTCGAAATTCGCCGTGACGGTCTGGACGTCGTCGTCGTCCTCCAGCGCCGCCATCAGCTTCATGAGGGTGGCGCCTTGGGCCTCGTCTACCGGCGTGAGGGTTTGGGGCTTCCAGACGAGCTTGGTCGTCTCCGCCTCGCCGAGGGCGGCCTCGAGCGCCGAGGACACCTCCGCAAGGTCGGAGGCCTCGGTGTAGATCACGTGCCCGTCCTCCGAGCTCTCCACATCGTCGGCCCCGGCCTCGAGCGCGGCCTCCATCACCGTGTCAGCGTCGCCCGCATCCGCGGGGTAGACGATCTGGCCCTTGCGGTCGAACATGAAGCTGACCGCGCCGGTCTCCGCGAGGTTCCCGCCGTTCTTTGTGAAGGTCGAGCGGACATTGGAGGCGGTGCGGTTGCGGTTGTCGGTCAGCGCCTCGACGATCATCGCGACGCCGCCGGGCCCGTAGCCCTCGTAGCGGATCTCGTCATAGGTCTCCGCGTCCCCGCCCTGGGATTTCTTGATGGCCCGGTCGATCACGTCTTTCGGCATGGAGTTCGCCTTCGCCTCCTTCACCGCGAGGCGGAGGCGGGGGTTCTTCTCCGGGTCCGGGTCGCCCATCTTGGCCGCGACGGTGATCTCCTTCGCAAGCTTGGAGAAGAGCTTCGACCGCGCGGCGTCCTGGCGCCCCTTGCGGTGCTGGATGTTCGCCCATTTGGAATGGCCGGCCATGGGAACCTCGTCGTCTGGGGTTTCCCGGCGTGATAATCCGCGGGGCCCGGTCTGACAAGAACGCCGCGGCGGGGCGCGCTCAGGCGCAGTCGGCCAGGATCTGCCAGCCGCCGCGGGTGACATAGGGCGTCGCCTCATCGGCGGGCGCGATGATCCCCCAGGCGCCGCCGCCCACCTCCATCGGGCCGCCGGCGCAGACGATCGGGCCGAAACCCTGCTCTACGACCTCTATCGCCGTCTCTCGCGAGAGCGGGGTGAGGGTGCCGCCAAGCGGGAGCACGTCGACGAAGTAAGTGCCTTGGAACGGGTCGAACCGGCCTCGCACGAGCACATCCTCGCCATCGGCGCTCAGGAGCGCGGTCTCGCGCTGGGAGATTCGCTCGCCCGGAGCGGCGCACGCGCCGGCGAGAGCGAGGAGCGCCAGCCACGCGGTCCAGCGGGCAGATGCAAGGCGGCTTGGGAGATGAGCGGGGCGGTGCATGGGCTCTCCGGCTTCGGCGCGGATGGCGTGAGCCTACCGCAGCCGGGGCGGCGCAACAAGCGTCGCGCGTTGCTCGGTGCGGCGTAAGGGGATAGGGTGAAGACTATGTTGCGCGGTGTGTTTCTCGGCTTGGCGATCGTCGCGCTCGCTCTGGGCGCAGCGGCGTCGGAGCGGGTGGCTTTGGTGATCTCCGCGGCCCCGGTCTCCACCCCGGCGCGCGCCGAGCCGGAGGGGGATGCCCGGCACGTGGCCGACGTGTTGGACCGGGCGGGCTACGCGGTGTCGCGCCTCGAGAGCGCGGGCTTCGATGCCATGCGCCGCGGCCTCGCCGGGTTTCGCCGCAGCGCCGAGGGCGCGGAAGTGGCGCTCATCTATTTCGTGGGTCGGGTCCAGTCCGGAGCTGAGGGGCGCCGGAACTATGTGCTGCCGGCGGATGCGGCGCCTTTGAGGCCGGAGGATCTGGCCTTCCAGGCGATGCCGCTCGGGCTCCTGCGGGCCGCCGTGCGCCCGGCGCGGCGGATGGGCCTCGTGGTGCTCGACGCGCGGGAGCCGCCGATCTCCGGCACGCGGCGGGTGACCGGCGGGGCCGGGGCGCTCGGCCTGGCCGCCATCCGGGCGGAGGGGCCGGGCCAGGTGGTCGCGGTCTCCGCCCGGCCCGGAAGCCCGCCCCCGCGGCCGAACGACGATCCCTCGGCCTTCGCGCGGGAGTTCGCCGCGGCGCTTTCGGTGCCGGGGCTCGGGGTGGACGAGATGCTGGTGCGGGTGAGCGCGCGGGTGTCGGACGCGACGCAAGGGCGGCGCGTTCCCGCGGTGATCGGCGCTCTGCCGGACGAGCGGCTGGCCCTCGGTCTGCCCGAGCCTGAGCCCGAGCGCGGGGAGCCGGAGGATCCGCGGGCCGTGCTGGAGGCGGCCTTCGTGACCGCGATCGCCAACAGCACCGATCCGAAGGACTACGAGGAGTATCTCGCGCGGTTTCCGGACGGCTTCTTCGCAGCGCTCGCCGAGCGTCGGCTTTTGCGGCTCCGCGCGGCCGAGGCGGCCCAACGCGAGAAGCTGGCCACGCCGCCCCACACGGACAGGGATCCCGAGCCCGCCGCGGCCCCCTCTCTGTCGTCCGGCGGACGGCTCGCACGCCTCCGCCCTGCCGAGGAGACCCCGGACGCCCCCCTGCTCACGCGGCCGGCCCCGGTCGTCGAGCCGGAGCCGACCCCCGAGCCCGCCGCCGTGGACCCGGCACTGACCCCGGCAGAGATCCGGGAGTTGCAAGCCCGGCTCGCGGTCCTCGGCCTCTACCGGGGCCCGCTCGACGGCGCGGAGAGCCCGGCCCTCGCCGAGGGGATCCGCGGCTATGAGCGGCGACTCCGCCGGCCCGTCACCGGTGAGGCCAGGCGCGCGATCCACGATCTCCTGCGCGACCGCGTGCCCGAGGACTGGGTGATGCAGCGCTATCCCGAGATGGCCGAGCCGCTGGTTGCCGGGCAGGCGCGCCCCGGCGCCGCCGAGGGCCAGGCGGATGCCGGCCTCCCCTTGGCCGAGCTCCGGGCGGTGCAGGCGCGGCTCGCGATCCTCGGCCACGATCCGGGGCCGGTCGACGGCCTTTGGGGCCAGCGGACAGCGGCGGCGGTTGCGGCGTACCAGCGGGAGCAGGGGCTGAGGCCGACCGGCCGGCTGGATCGCGATCTTCTGGTCCGGCTCGGGCGCGCGGTCTCCCCCGCCGCGGTGGAGGCCCGCCTTGCCCGGCCGACCACGCCGGAGCCGCAACCGGAGATCGCGCCCGGGCCGGCCGCTCTGGCCGCCGATCCGGCTGCGGACGCGCCCCGGATCGTCGAGATGCCGCGGGCCGAACGCGTCACCCGGGCGCCCACCCTCTTGCGCGCTCGGCCGGAGCCCGGCGCGCCCGTGATGGCGACCCTACCGACCGGCACCGCGGTGGTGCGCCTCGGCCGGGTCGTGGGCGGGGACTGGCGGCTGGTGGCGTGGCAGGGGCGCCAGGGCTTTCTCTTGAGCGGCACGCTGGGCCTCCCCGAGGCGGGCTTCGTCGCGCGACCGGCCGCAGCCGAGCCGCACGTGCAAGCGCCGGCCGCGGCCGCACCCCCGGCGGCGGCGGACCGCGAGTTTGTGCCCTTCGGGGACGATGATCGGGGCGGCGGCGGCGGGGGCGGCGGCGCCCGCTGATCCGGGCCCTGGCGCCTCAGCCCGCGAGCGGCCAGAAAAGCGGGATCAGCAGCGTCGCCATCACGCCCACGCCCAGGTTCATCGGGATGCCGAGGCGCATATAGTCGGTGAAGCGGTAGCCGCCGGGCGCATAGACCATGGTGTTGGTCT
>CAYXPI010000182.1:0-7155 GCA_964467005.1 uncultured Limibaculum sp.
GGCCCTGGATGCCGATCTCCTGCAGCGCCTCCTTCACCTCGTCGAGCTTGAACGGTTTGATGACGGCTTCGACTTTTTTCACCTCTGGGGTCTCCCTCGTTGTCCGGGGCCGTGCTCGTGCCGCCCTCGCGCCGCGCCCACGCGGATTTTCCAGCCTTGGATGCATGTGCCGTGCCAGGAGACGCGGACCCGGGATTTCGCTGTGTCGCCGGGCTCGGGCCGGCCAGAGCGCCCAAGATGGCGCGCCGGAACCCCGGTTGTCAGCCCAAGAAATGGGCAGATTGCCGAAAATTTCGGCCGCCTCTGCGCTTGACCTAGCCGCCGGCCTCCGCCCCTCTGGCCTCGGAGGGACGCGCCATGACCGAGCTTCTCACGGCGGCCCAGATGCGGGCCATCGAACAGGCGGCGATTGCGGCGGGCGAGGTCACGGGCCTCGAGCTCATGGAGCGCGCCGGCCGCGGCGTGGTCGAGGCGATCCTCGCCTGGCGTCCGGAGCTCGGCGAGCGGCCCCACCGGGCCGTGGTCCTCTGCGGGCCCGGCAACAATGGCGGCGACGGGTTCGTGATTGCCCGCCTCCTCCACGCCCGCGGCTGGGTGGTCGAGGTCTTCCTCTACGGCCGCGCGCCCGCGGACATCGACCACCTGCCCCCCGACGCCGCCACCAACGCCCGGCGCTGGGCCGCCCTCGGCGAGATCCATGCCATCGGCGACGGAGGGGTCGGCCCGCGCCAAGCCGACATCCTCGTCGACGCGCTGTTCGGCGCGGGGCTCACGCGCCCGCTCGAGGACCCGCTCGTTCGGGACTGCGACGCCCTTCTCGGCGGGCCGGGACCGCACCGCGACCGGGCCGTGGTCGCCGTCGACTGCCTGTCTGGGCTCTGCATGGACAGCGGGCGCGTCATCGGCAAGGCCTCAGCCTTCGCATCCGCCGGGTTGACCGTGACGTTCCACCGCCTGCGCGCGGGTCATGTCCTCGCGGAGGGGCCGGCCAAATCCGGTGCGCTTTCGAAGATGCCGGTGGATCTCGGCCTCGATGCCGAGCCGACCCTTGGCCCGGCGCATGGGCCAGCCGGCTCCGGCCTCGCGCTGTCCTCCATCACCGGGGATGCTGCTCAGACAATGCTCGCGAAGCGCGATGGCGGGCACAAGTACAGCCATGGGCATGCGCTGGTGCTGGCGGGTGGGGTCGGGCGCGGGGGAGCGGCGCGGCTGGCGGCGCGGGGCGCGCTCCGCATCGGCGCAGGGCTCGTGACGGTGGGGTGCCCGCCTGCGGCGCTGATCGAGAATGCGTGCCGGCTCGACGCCATCATGCTGCGTGCCGTGGAGGGCGCCGAGGATCTCCGCGAGGCCCTCTCCGACGCGCGCGTCAACTCCCTCTGCCTCGGGCCGGGGCTCGGCATCGCGCGGGCGTGCGAGCTCGTGCCGGTCGCCTGCGCCGCCGAGCGGGCCACGGTGCTGGACGCCGACGCGCTCACGGCGTTCGCGGAGGCGCCCGCCGAGCTCTTCGCCCTCCTCCACCCCGCCTGTGTGCTGACGCCCCACGAGGGGGAGTTCGGCCGCCTCTTCCCGGACATCCTTGCGCGGCTCCAGCAGCCGGCCCTGCGGGGGCCGGCCCTTTCCAAGGTCGACGCCACGCGCGAAGCCGCCGCGCGCGCCGGCTGCACGGTGCTCCTCAAAGGCGCGGACACGGTGATCGCCGCACCCGACGGGCGGGCCGCCATCAACGCCGCCCATGGCGCGCGCGCCGCCCCCTGGCTCGCCACCGCGGGCTCGGGCGACGTGCTCGCGGGCCTCATCGCCGGCCTCCTCGCCCGCGGGCGTGCGCCGCAAGCGGCCGCCGAGACGGCCGCCTGGCTCCATGTGGAGGCGGCCCGCGCCGTCGGCCCCGGCCTCATCGCCGAGGATCTGCCCGAGGCGCTGCCCCGGGTCTTCCGCGATCTCGGGCTCTGACCCCCTTGCACCCCCCGCCGACTTTGCTCTATCGCCCCCCGACACCCCTTGCTATAGGGGCGGCGGTTTCGCGGCGGCACCGCCGCGGGCGGGCGTGGTGGAACTGGTAGACACGTCAGATTTAGGTTCTGATGCCGACAGGCGTGGGGGTTCAAGTCCCTCCGCCCGCACCAGAAGCCCAAGGTCGGGCGGGCCGAGGCGGGGCCAGGGCGGGGCCGGACATGTGCCGCGACCGACGGGCAGACGAGGACGGATATGCAGGTGACGGAAACCAAATCCGAGGGGCTCCGGCGGGAATACGAGGTGGTGGTGAGCGCCGCTTCGCTCGAGGCCAAGACGACCGAAAAGCTCGAGACCGTGCGCGCCGACTTCCAGATGAAGGGCTTCCGCAAGGGCAAGGCGCCGCTGCCGCTCCTGAAGCGCATGTTCGGCAAGTCCGTTCTCGGCGAGGTGGTGCAGGAGACGGTGGAGGAGACCGTGCAGAAGCACCTTTCCGAGACCGGTCACCGCCCCGCACAGCAGCCGGACATCAAGATCGCCAACGAGAACTACCAGGAGGGCGACGACCTCAAGGTCGCCATCGCCTATGATTGCCTGCCCGAGGTGCCCGAGATCGACTACGCGGCCATCGCGCTTGAGCGCCATGTGGTGGAGGTGGACGAGGACGCGGTGGAGGAAGGGCTCTCCCGCCTCGCCGAGAGCTCCTCGACCTTCGCGACGAAGGAGGGCGACGCGCCGGTGGCCGAGGACGGCGACCAGGTGGTGATCGACTTCCTCGGCAAGGTGGACGACGTGCCCTTCGAGGGCGGCGAGGCGGAGGATTACCCGCTGGTGCTCGGCTCTGGCTCGTTCATCCCGGGCTTCGAGGAGCAGCTTCTGGGCCTCGTGCCGGGGGCCGAGGCGGCGGTGACCGTCGCCTTCCCGGAGGATTACGCGGCGGCCCATCTCGCCGGCAAAGCCGCCGTCTTCGACGTGACGGTGAAGGAGGTGCGCGCGCCCGTGGCCGCGGAGATCGACGACAGCCTGGCCGAGCGCTACGGCGCCGAGAGCCTCGAGGCCCTTAAAGAGCAGCTTCGGGAGCGAATCGGCGCGGAGTTCGCCGGGGCGTCCCGCCAGCTCATCAAGCGGCGGCTCCTCGACCGACTGGACGAGATGGTCGCCTTCGACCTGCCGCCCACCTTGGTGGAGGCTGAGGCCAAGTCGATCGCCCACCAGCTCTGGCACGAGGCGAACCCCGGCGAGCAGGACCATCCCGAGATCGAGCCCGAGCCCGAGCACAGGAAGCTCGCGGAGCGCCGGGTGCGCTTGGGCCTTCTCCTCGCCGATATCGGCACCCGGGAAAAGGTGGAGCTCACCGAGCAGGAGCTCGGCCAGGCCGTGATGGCGCAGGCCCGGCAGTATCCCGGCCAGGAGCGTGAGTTCTTCGAGTTCGTGAAGTCGAACCGCCAGGCGATGGAGCAGATCCGCGCGCCGCTCTTCGAGGACAAGGTGGTCGATCTCATCCTTTCAAAGGCCACGGTCACCGACGTCGCGATCTCGAAGGACGCGCTCCAGGCCGAGCTCGAGGCCCTGGACGCCGAGCCCGAGGAGGCGCCGGCCGCCACCTGACGCCAGGGCGCCGGCCGCTGTTGCAATGCAACAGCCCAGATGCCACTGTCGCCAAAACGAGGCGACGATGCGCATTTTCCACAACCCGGACCATGCGGGCCACGACGCGATGTCGGAGCTGCACAACGGCCAACTCGTCCGGAGCTTCGAGCGCCCGGAGCGCATGGCCACCATCCTCGCCGCCCTGGCCGATGCGGGCATCGCCCCTCCGGAGGACGCACCGCCCTGCCCGCGCTGGCTTCTCGAGCGCGTGCACGCACCCGACTATCTCGCCTTCCTCGAGACCGCGCACAGCCGCTGGGTCGCCGCTCATGGAGAGGGGGACGCGCTCGCCTTCACTTATCCCGTGCCGGGGCTCCGCCGCGCCGATCCGCCCGAGGACATCGACGGCGCGCTCGGGCACTACAATTTCTCGGTCGACACCGGCATCACCCGCGGCACCTGGGCCGCCGCCCTCTCGGCCGCCGCCGGCGCCCACGCCGCGGCCTCCGCCGCCGCCCTCGGCCCCGCCTTCGCCCTCACGCGCCCGCCGGGGCACCACGCCCATGCCGACCTCTATGGCGGGTATTGCTACCTCAACAACGCCGCCCTCGCCGCCGAGACCCTGCGGGCCGCGGGCGCCGCCCGCGTCGCCCTTCTCGACATCGACTACCACCATGGCAACGGCTCCCAGGCGATCTTCTACCGCCGGGCCGACGTCCTCTTCCTCTCGATCCACGCCGACCCCGCGCAGGAGTTCCCCTATTTCCTCGGCCATGCCGACGAGCACGGCGCCGGGCCCGGCGCGGGCTTCACGGTCAACTTCCCCCTCCGCCACGGCACCACGATGGAGCTCTGGTCCCGCGCGCTCGACGAAGCCTGCCGGCGCATCGGCGAATACGGGGCGGAGGCCCTCGTCGTCTCCCTCGGCGTCGACACCTTCGAGGGGGACCCGATCAGCAAGTTCCGCCTTACCGAAGCGGACTTTCCGCCCATCGGCGCCCGCATCGCGGCCCTTCGCCTGCCCACCGTCTTCGTCATGGAGGGGGGCTACGCCATCGAGGCGCTCGGGCGGAATGTCGCCAGCGTGCTCGAAGGCTATCTCAACGGTTGACGCCAACCCACGGGGACCCCGCGATGCCGAGGCCGCTCACCCAACACCCGATGCGCTTTGCGCTCGCCAACGAGCTGCACGCGCGGCCGTTTCAGCCGATGGAGGCGCCGGGCCGCGTGGCCCATCTCGCCATCACGCTGCCCGAGCGCGCGGCCGAGCGCGATCCCGCCAGCGACCGGGCCCATCTCATCGAGCTCATCGACCGGCATGGCGGCCCCCATCCGGCCCCGGACGCCAATCACTATGTGGGCGATTTCGGCCGCTTCCGTCTCATCTGGGAGCGTCACACCGAGTTCGTCTCCTATTCCGCCTGGCAGATCGGATCGGGGGAGGGGCTCTTCTCCGGCGAGGTCATCGACCTCTTCCCGGAGGACTGGCTGGCGCGCATGCCCGGCCAGGTGATCGCCGCCACGATGATTGAGCTTTTGGTGGAGGAGGGGGAGGAGGCCGCCCGCAAGGCCGTCGACGGGCCGCTCGCCCGCGCCTTCAATCCCGAGAGCCTGGCGGTCGCGCGCGTCTTCGACGGCGCGGGCCTCGCCCTCGGCGATTTCCGGATCGACGAAGACGGCTTCGCCCGCTTCGCCGTGGTCATCTCTGGCCGGGTGGGCTCGCGGCGGATCGGCCGTCTCGTGCAGCGCCTCCTCGAGATCGAGACCTACCGCACGATGGCGATGCTCTCGCTGCCGGTCGCGCGCCAGGCGGGCAAGCGCCTCACCGAGATCGAGCGCGAGCTCACCCGCCTCATCGACCAGGTGGCGCATCAAAGCTCGGGCCGGCCCGAGGAGAGCATCCTGAGCGAGCTCACCGCCCGGGCCGCGGAGCTCGAGGCGCTGGCCGCCAGCACCGCCTTCCGCTTCGGCGCGCGCCGGGCCTACGAGGCGATCGTGGAGAGCCGCATCGCCTCTCTCCGCGAGGAGCGGATCGGCGGGCGCCAGCTCTTCTCCGAGTTCATGGCGCGGCGCTTCGAGCCCGCGATGCGCACCTGTCAGGCGTCGGAGCGCCGGCTCGCGGAGCTCTCGGTGCGGGCGGGCCGCATCGCCGAACTTCTCGGCACCCGGGTGAGCTTCGCGGTCGAGGCGCAGAACCGCAAGCTCCTCCAGTCGATGAACACCCGCGCGGCCTTGCAGCTTCGCCTCCAGCAGACGGTGGAGGGGCTCTCGGTCGTTGCCATCACCTATTACGGCGTCAGCCTCGCGGGCTACGCGCTCGCCCCGTTCTCGGGTCCGGACCTCTCGAAGGAGGCGATCACCGCCCTCGTCACGTTGCCGATCGCGCTCATCGTCTTCGGCATGGTGCGGCGCACCCGGCGGCTCCTCCACCGGGACTGAGGCTCAGTCGCCGCAGCCGCCGCCGTCCCCGCCGTCGCTCCCGCAGCCGCTCACCTCGAGGCCCACCCCGCCGCAGCCGCCATCGGCCGCGGACCGGCGCCGGCGACCCCGCTCGGTGAGGAGCCCGATCACGAGGAAGACGGCAAGGGCGGCCCCGAGAAACTTGAACGTGACATCGCCGACCAGGACCATCGTCCAGGCCCCCACAAACACGAAACCCACAAAGACATGCCCCTTGCGGAGCGCCACATGGGTTTTCGGCGTGTAGAGGCGGGGCTGGGCGCCGGGGGCGAAGCGCCGATCGGGATGCGGCCAGAAAACCTCCGGCGGCTCCTCTCCAAAGGCCTTCCGGTAGGCGGCGAGGGTGGCCGCGTATTGCTCCCGGTAGCGCTCTTGCGCCCGCGGGCCTCCCGGCGTCGGCTCGTGGTGGAGAGGCCGTCCGAGGACCTCACCGCAGAACCGGTCCCAATAGCTGCGGCTGTAGGTGAGGTGGAGGTGCCAGACGAGATCCACCGCCACCGAGGGGGTCACGTGGTGGCCCGCCGTCATCGCGAGATAGACGAAGCGGCGGTACTCCTCGAGCGCCCGCTCGGCGGTCTCGGCGGTCCAACCGCACTCCTCGGCGAGGCGGTCGGCAAAGCCGCGCTCCACCGGCTCGGGATCGAAGCGGTACGCCTGGAGCCGCGCCCAGAGCTCCGGATCTCGGGCGGGCGCGGCCATGGCCTCAGAACACCGCGTCGAGGAAGAGGCCCGCGGCAAAGGCGATCCCGCCCCACCGGCTCTCCCGGAAAAGGGCGAGCAGCACCTCTGGGTCCTCGGTGTCGAGCCGCCGGCGCTGAGAGATCATATGCCCCACCAGCACCGCGAGGCCGAGAAGGCTCAGGATCCCGCCGCCGGTCACCAGCACGCCCAGGGTCCCGAACCCGGCCACCAGGGTCGCGAAGATCATCAGCCACTGGTCCGTGTCGGTCTCGAAGAGCCGCGCGGTGGATTTGACGCCGATGAGCGCGTCGTCCTCCCGGTCCTGATGGGCGTAGATGGTGTCGTAATGCAGCGTCCAGGCGATGCCCGCGAGGTAGAGGAGCACCGGCGCGAGGCCGAAACTGCCCGTATGCGCGGCATAGAGCAGGAGCGCGCCCCAGTTGAACGCGATCCCGAGGAAGACCTGCGGCCACC
>CAYXPI010000183.1:0-7146 GCA_964467005.1 uncultured Limibaculum sp.
CGGACGGTCCGCGCGGCGCGCGTCGGGCTTGGTGCCGGCCTCGTCCGTGCCCTCCGGGCGGCGTCGCTTGCCGCCGCCTGCGGGGCGCCGGGGCCGAAGCGTGAAGGTGTAGAAGACCTCGAGCTCGGGCGGGGCGTCGCCCTCTGCGGCCGGGGGCGCCTCTGCCGCAGCGTCGGGGTCCGCGCCCTCGGCCGAGGCCTCTGGCGCGGGGGGCGCGTCCTGAGCCTCGGCCTCAGGGGCCGGCTCGGCATGGGCCTCGGAGGCGGGCTCGGGTGGCTGCTCGGCATGGGCCTCGGAAGCGGGTTCCGCGGGCGCGTCGTCCGCCGGGGCAGCGGGCGTAGGATCGGGGGGCGCGGGCGCCTGCGCCGCGGGCGCGGCGTCGGGCGTTGAGGCCTCCGGGGCCGGCGAAGCATCCGCGGCTTGGGTTTCGTCCGGCGTGCCCGGCCTCGGGCTCTCCGCCTCCAACGCCGGCTTGGGCGCCGGGGCGGGGCGCGGCGGTTTCGGCCGCTCGCCCTTCTCGGCCTGGAAACCGAGGCCGGTCATAATGTCCGCCAACTGCTCGAGCGTGCAGCCGGTGATCGAGAGCATGTCCGGCGTCGCCTCGAACCCGCCGCGGACATCCATCGGCCGGATCATGTCGGCCAGGCGCTCGAGCATGTCGATGCGCACCGCGCGGCCGCCGCAGAGCTTGTAGCCCGCCTTGTCCCAATAGCCCTGGGGCATGCCGTCCTGCTTGGGCACGGTCACATGGCCGGGCGGCGGGGGCGAGGGGATCTCGTCGAGCCCCTCCCAGAGCGCCCAGAGGAGGAGGCGGAGCTGCGTGGGCTTGGGCTTGAGCAGAAGCGGCAGGAAGATCGTGTGCTGGCCGAAGCGCACCCCGTGCTTGCGCAGAAGCGCCCGCTCCTCCTGGGCCAGCGCCTTCACGTCGTCCGCGATCTGGCGCCGCGGGATGATGCCCATCGCCTGCACGAGCTGGAAGGCGACGCCGCGGGCGAGGCCGGTCACCGTCTCGTCGCCCTGCATGCCGAGGAGCGGCTCGAACTGCGCCTGGATCCGCCGCTGGATCCAATGGGTGAGCCGCCGCTCGATCTTCTCGGCCACCTGGGGCTCGGCCGTGTCGTCGATGAAAACCTGGATCTTGGGCGCCAGGAGCTCGTCGCCCTTGGCGAGCTTGCCGACCGCCTGCTCGTCCCAGATGAGCCCGCCCTGCTCGGTGAGGCCGATCGCGGTGTCCGGCGCCAGATAGAGCCGGTCCGCCCGGCGGGCGAACTCGCCCTGGAGCGCGCCCATCGAGGCGGAGCGGAGCGTCTTGATCTCGTCGGGCGTCGCGGTCTCGTCCACGGTGAAGCGGAAGCCGTCGATCCGGCCGAGATACTCGCCCTCGACGGAGACCTCGCCCTTGTCGTTCACCTCGGCCACCAGCCGCTCCTTCTGCTTCAGCCGCCGCATGAGCACGCTCGTGCGCCGGTCGACAAACCTTTGGGTCAGCCGCGCGTGCAGCGCGTCCGACAGCCGATCCTCGACCGCGCGGGTGGTGTCCTGCCAGGCCGTGGCGTCCTCGACCCAGGTGCCGCGGTTCGCGACATAGGTCCAGGTGCGCACATAGGCGAGGCGCTTGGCCAGCGCGTCGATGTCCCCGTCCGTGCGGTCGATCCGCCGCAGCTGCCCGGCGATCCAGTCCGAGGGTATACAGGCCCCGGGCCCCAGCAGGAACCGGTAAATCCGCCCGACAAGGGCCACATGGTCGGTGCCCGCCACCTTCCGGAAATCCGGGATCTGGCAAACCTCCCAAAGGAGGCGCACCCGGTCGGGCCGGCTGGCGAGGGCGCGGATCTCGCCGTCCTCCCAGAGCGCGCGCAAGGTGGCCTGGTCCTCCGCCTCGCGGGCGCGGGCGAGGTCGGGGCTGTCGGGCGCGGTCTCGAGCGCGGCGAGGAGGCGGGGGACGGAGCCGAAATCGAGCGTGGAGTTCCGCCACATGAGGCGCGCGATGGGCTTGAAGCGGTGGCCTTCGATGGCCTCCACGATCTCGGGCTCGAGCGGCGGGGCCTCGCCCGTCACGCCGAAGGTGCCGTCGCGGATGTGGCGCCCGGCGCGCCCGGCGATCTGGGCGAGCTCATTGGCGGCGAGGCGGCGCACCGCCCGCCCGTCGAACTTCGAGAGCCCGGCGAAGGCCACATGGTCGACATCGAGGTTGAGCCCCATGCCGATGGCGTCGGTGGCCACGAGGTAATCCACATCGCCCTGCTGGTAGAGATCCACCTGGGCGTTGCGCGTGCGGGGGCTGAGCGCCCCCATCACCACCGCCGCCCCGCCCCTCTGGCGGCGGATGAGCTCGGCGATGGCATAGACTTGGTCGATCGAGAAGGCGACGATGGCGGAGCGGGGCTTGAGCCGCGAGAGCTTCTTCGGGCCGGCATAGGTGAGGGTCGAGAACCGCTCCCGCCCGGCGAAGCGCGCCTTGGGCACGAGATTGGCGATGCGGGGCCGCGCCGCGTCCGAGCCCAGAAAGAGCGTCTCGTAGCGGCCGCGGGCGTGGAGCACCCGGTCGGTGAACACGTGGCCGCGCTCGGGGTCGGCGCACATCTGCACCTCGTCGATGGCGACGAAATCCACCATCCGGTCGAGCGGCATCGCCTCCACGGTGCAGACGAAGTAGCGCGCGGTCTTCGGCAGGATCTTCTCCTCGCCGGTGATGAGCGCGACGGCGCCGGGGCCGCGGAGGCTCACCACCTTGTCGTAGACCTCGCGGGCCAGAAGCCGGAGCGGCAGGCCGATGATGCCGTCCGCCCGCGCGAGCATTCGCTCGATGGCGTAATGCGTCTTGCCGGTGTTGGTGGGCCCGAGCACGGCGGTGATCGTCCGCTCGGTCTCCGGGGGCAGCGCGGCCTGAGACATCGCCGCTCCTCCCTTCTGCGTGCACCCCCCAACTAACGGGGGGAGGCGCGGGCTTTCAAGCGGCGATCGGCGATGTCAGAGCCGGCGGCCCTTCACGTCGCGCTCCAGCCGCTCGATCGCCTCCTTGGCGCCCTCGAGATGGGGATGGATCTCCAGCGCGCGCTCGAACACGCGATAGGCGTCCGCGTCCTGGTCCAGCCGGTCGAGGATGATGCCGAGCCCCGCGAGCGCGCCGAAATGCCGGGGCTCGAGCGCGAGCGTGCGTTGGATGTCGGCCACCGAGCGGCCGTAGTCCTCGCGCAGGAAATGCACGGTGGCGCGACGGTTCCAAGCCTCGGCAAAATCGGGGGCGAGGCGGATGAGATCGTCGAGAAAGCGGAGGGCGGTGTCGTAGTCCTCCTCGCGCATGGCCTTGGTGGCGCGGGCGAGGAGGAGCGTCATGGTGGGGGACTCGGACCGCGCCCAGGCCGCCATGATCCGCTGCTGGAGGGGCTGCCACTCTCTCTCGCCCGAAACGGCGAGGGCGGCGAAGAGCGCGTCGAGCGCCTCGGCCCGGTCTGCCGCGTCCTCTCCCTCGGGCTCGTCCGGCGCCTGCAAAGGCTCCGGCGGATCGGGGATGACGATGGGCGGCTCCGGCTCTGGCGGCAGGATCTGCGCCTGCGCCGAAGCCCATCCGGGCGCAAGCGCGACCGCGACGACAACGAGGGCGGAAAGCGTGCTGCGTTTGCTCATTGCCACAGTATATGTGCCCCGGTTAGGTGAAACAAAGGGTCGCGTGCCATCCGTCGGCCCGAGCCACGAGGGGATGTGAGATGAGCGCAGAATTCGAGGCTGCGGTGGACAAAGTGCGGGCCCGGGTGTCCGACAATCCGCCTGAGGGCGTCTTCAAGTTCGAGATCGCCGATCAAGGCGTCATCCGCATCGTCGACGGGGTGGTCGAGACCGGGGACGGCGAGGCGGACGTGACCGTGCGCTCGGATCTCGACACGTTCAAGCAGATGTTCGGGGGCGAGCTCTCGCCGGCGGCCGCCTTCATGGCGGGCCGGGTCGAGGTCGACGGCGATATGAGCATGGCCATGCGGCTCTCCGCCCTGGTGGAATGAGCCCGGCGCGCTGGGTCGAGCCGCTCGCCCCCGGCGCGCGCCGCCCCGGCCGCCGTCTGCGGCTCGAGACCGACGACGGCGTGGGCCTGCGCGCCGCGCTCTGGACGGGCGCGGGCCGGGGCCGGGGCCTGGCGCTTTTTCTGCCGGGGCGGGCGGAGTTTCTCGAGAAAGCTGCGATCACGGCCACGCTCCTCGCCGAGCGGGGATTTGCGGTGGCGAGCCTGGATTGGCGGGGCCAGGGGCTCTCCGACCGGTGGGCGGTGCCGCGGGCCAAGGGCCATGTGGGGGACTTTGCCGAGTACGACCGGGACCTCGCCGCCCTGCTGGCCGCGCCCGAGGTCGCGGCGGAGGGGCCTCCGCGCCTTGTGGTCGGGCACTCGATGGGCGGGGCGCTCGCGGCGCAGGCCACGGCGGAGGGGCGGCTCCACGCGCCGCTTGTCCTCTCCGCGCCGATGTTCGGAATCCGCGTGGCGCCCATCGAGCGGCGGATCGCGCGGCTCCTCGCCCATCTGGCCGAGCGGGGCGGGCGGGGCGATCTCTGGCCGCCGGTGCCGAAGGCCGCGCGCCCCTATCCCTTGAGCGTGCCCTTCGAAGGCAATCTCCTCTCCGGCGCGCGCGATGTGTGGGACTGGCTGGGCGGCATCCTCCGCGCCGAGCCCGCCCTCGGCACGGGGCTGCCCACGCTCGGCTGGCTCCTCGCGGCGGAGCGGGCGATGCGCCGGCTTCTCCGCCTGGGCGCGCTCGGGGTGCCCGCGTTGCAGATCATCGGCTCCGGCGAGCGGGTGGTTTCGGCCCAGGCGATGGCGGCGGCGGCGGCGCGCCACGGGATCGCCACCGTGACGCTGCCCGGCGCCCGGCACGAGCCGCTCATCGAGAGCCCGGAGCTCCGCGCGAGGGCCTGGACGGCGGTCGACGCCTTCCTCGCCGACAGCGGGGTGTGACCCGCGCTCAGCCGGCGAGACGGGCGAGCGCCTCGGCATGGACCCGCGCGTCGCCCGCAGCCAGGATGCGCCCTCCCCAGCGCGGGTCGCCGCCCTCCCAATCGGTCACGACGCCGCCGGCGGCCAGCACGAGCGCGGTGGGCGCCGCCACGTCGTAGGCCGCGAGGCCCGCCTCGATCACGAGGTCGATCTGCCCGAGGGCGAGGAGGGCGTAGGCGTAGCAATCCACCCCGTAGCGGCAGAGGCGCGCGGCGCTCCGGACGCGGGCGAAGCGGCGGGCGTCGTCGGGGTCGAAGAGATCGGGGTCGGTGGTGAAGAGCGTCGCCTCCGCGAGGCCGGCGGCGGGGCGGGTCGCGGTCGGCCGCGCGCCCGCGCGGTCCCGGAACCAGGCGCCGCCGCCCGTCGGGGCGTCGACGCCCCAGAAGCGCTCGCCCAGGGCCGGATGGTCGACGAGCCCGATCCGCCCCGCGCGTCCGTCGTCGAGCGCGATGAGGATGCCCCAGGTCGGCAGGCCGGAGATGAAAGCGCGGGTGCCGTCGATGGGATCGACAACCCAGGTGAGGCCCGAGCGCGACGGCCGTGGCGCCTCCTCCTCGCCGAACACGCCGTCCTCTGGCCGCGCGGAAAGCAGGCGCCGGCGGATCTCGGCCTCGGCTCTGCGGTCGGCCTCCGTCACCGGGTCGAACCCGCGCGCGGCCTTGTTCTCGGTGGCGAGGGCGGGCTGTCGGAAGTGGGCGAGCGCCACCGCACCTGCGGCGTCCGCCATCTCGTGGGCGAGGGCGAGGGCGCGGGCCAGCGCGCTCGGATCGTCGAGGAGGGGGTGGTCCATCAGGTGGCTCCGCGCGCCGGCGCCGGGGGGGCGGGGCGCCGGCGCGGGCCCGGTCGTGTCCCCGGGCCCGCCGCGATCAGGCGGCGCGGGCGCTCAGCACTTGAGCCAGATCGAAGAGGCTTTTGCGCTGGTGCTCGGGGATTGCGTAGTAGGCGCGCACGAGGTCGAGCGCCTCCTTGTCCGTCATCATGTCGCCATGGGCGCCGGCCTCGTCCGCGCTCGCCTCGAGGCCCTCGAAGAAGAACGACACCGGCACCTCAAGCGCATCGGCGATGTCCCACAGCCGGGAGGCGGAGACGCGGTTGGCGCCGGTCTCGTACTTCTGGATCTGCTGAAACTTGATTCCCACGCGCGAGGCCAGCTGCTGCTGGGTCATGCCGATCATCCAACGCCGCTGACGCACACGCTGCCCCACATGGACATCGACGGGATGTGCCGTTTCACTCATTCCACAGGTCCTCTTTTTTTCTTTGCGGGAGCGCCGCCGCTCCTTCGCGCATCGAGAGCAAAGCAAGGATCGGGCCAAACCGTCGGTTGTGATCCCATGCCCCCGGTGTGGCGAAACGCTCGCTCAGAGGGCCCGATCGGGCGGTTCGCAGTCGCCTTTCACGCGAGTTGCTGACGCCAAGGGCAGCGGGTCAACCTCTGATTGCGCAAATTGCACAACCTCCACGGTAACTTTTTGCACACTGAGATGCAAATTGCAAATTACAAATCACGCGCTCGCTTTGCGCGCTTCGCGCTTGCGCTCATGCGGATCGAGAAAGCGCTTGCGCAGGCGAATCGATTTGGGCGTGACCTCGACGAGCTCGTCGTCGTCGATATAGGCGATCGCCTCCTCCAGGTTGAACCGCACGGGAGGGGTCAGCTTCACCGCATCGTCCTTGCCGGCGGCGCGGATGTTGGTGAGCTGCTTGCCCTTGAGCGGGTTGACCTCGAGGTCGTTGTCCCGGCTGTGCTCGCCGATGATCATGCCCTGATAGACCTTCTCGCCGCCGCCGATGAAGAGCCGGCCCCGGTCCTCGAGGTTGAAGAGCGCGTAGGGCACGCTCTCGCCGTCGTCCATCGCGATGAGGACGCCGCGCTGCCGGCCGGGGATCGGGCCCTTGTACCCCGCCCAGGCGTGGAACACCCGGTTGAGGACCCCGGTGCCGCGGGTGTCGGTCAGGAACTCGCCGTGGTAGCCGATGAGCCCGCGCGAGGGGACATGCGCCACGATCCGCGTCTTCCCCGCCCCGGCGGATTTCATCTCCGAGAGCTCGCCCTTCCGCAGCGCAAGCTTCTCCACCACCGCGCCGGAATACTCCTCGTCGACGTCGATGGTCACCTCTTCGATGGGCTCCACCCGCTGGCCCCCCTCCTCGCGGAACACCACGCG
>CAYXPI010000184.1:0-7076 GCA_964467005.1 uncultured Limibaculum sp.
CCGAGACCGATGAGATGCTGAAGATCCGCGTGATGAACATCTCGAAGAAGGATCTGCACAAGACCCTCAAGAAGTTCAAAGGCACCGCCTGGGATCAGTCGCCGATCTTCAAGAAGGTGTACGAGGAAGAGTACGGCCAGTTTGGCGGCGAGCCCTATGGCTGCCTGGTGGGCGACTACTATTTCGACCACAGCCCGCCGGATGTGGAGCTGCTTGGCGAGATCTCCAAGGTGGCGTCAGCGGCCCACGCGCCCTTCTTCGCGGCGTCGAACCCGGCCCTCTTCCAGATGGACAGCTGGCAGGAGCTGGCCAACCCGCGAGATCTCACCAAGATCTTCCAAACGCCGGAATACGCGCCCTGGCGGAGCCTGCGCGAGAGCGAAGACAGCCGGTATATCGGGCTCGCCATGCCGCGCTTCCTTGGCCGCTACCCTTACGGCGCCAAGACCGATCCGGTCGACGAGTTCGACTTTGAGGAGGACACCGACGGGTCGGTCCACACCAAATACTGCTGGGTGAACGCGGCCTACGGCATGGCGGTCAACATCAACCGCGCGTTCAAGCTCTATGGCTGGTGCACCCGGATCCGCGGGGTCGAGTCCGGCGGCGCGGTGGAGGGGTTGCCGACCCACACCTTCCCGACCGACGACGGCGGCGTGGACATGAAGTGCCCGACCGAGATCGCGATCTCGGACCGGCGCGAGGCCGAGCTCGCCAAGAACGGCATGATGCCGCTCATCCACCGCAAGAACTCGGATGTGGCCGCCTTCATCGGCGCCCAGTCGCTGCAGAAGCCCGCCGAGTACGACGATCCGGACGCGACGGCGAACGCCAACCTCTCGGCGCGGATGCCCTACCTCTTCGCGACCTGCCGCTTCGCCCACTACCTGAAGTGCATCGTGCGCGACAAGATCGGGTCGTTCAAGGAGCGGTCCGACATGCAGCGCTGGCTGCAGAAGTGGATCGAGAACTACGTCGATTTCAACCCGGACATTTCGTCCGAAGAGATGAAGGCGCGCAAACCTCTGGCCAAGGCGGAAGTCGTGGTGGAGGAAGTGGAAGGCAACCCGGGGTACTACACCTCGAAATTCTTCCTGCGCCCCCATTATCAGCTCGAGGGTCTCACAGTGTCCCTCCGGCTGGTGTCGAAGCTGCCCTCAGAGAAGAAGTAGGGCGGACTGGACGGCGAGGGATGGCCGTCGAGGCACACAACGCAACTGAAAACTCTGAGGAGTATGACCCATGGCTGACGCCGAACCGCAAGACGCCTTCATGTACTTCACCCCGGACAAGGTGAAGGGCGAGTCGCAGGACTCGGTTCTCAAAGACAAGAAGGCCTTCGAACTCACCGAATTCACGCTGAAGGCCGAGAACACCACCAATATCGGCTCCGCCACCCAGGGCGGCGGCGGCGCGGGCAAGGTGAAGTTCGACCGCCTCACCTTCAAGAAGCGCTCGGACAGCGCGACCACCGACCTCTTCCGCGAGCTCGCCAAGGGCACCCACTTCACCGAGGTGAACGTGGTGATGCGCCGCAACCAGCAGCCCTATCTCGAGTTCAAATTCGTGATGTGCGTGCTGGCCGAGATGGAGACCACCCAGTCGGGCGACGACGAGGCCGAGGACTCGGTGACCCTCGATTACGGCGCGGTGAAGATCGCCTACACCGCCCAGACCAGCGGCGGCGAAGCCGGCGACCATGCCGAGGCGATGTGGAGCCGTGTGAAGAACGAGTTCTCCGACCAGGTTTGATCGGACCACCGGACCGTGGCGGCCCGCCTGGGGCCGCCGCTTCTCCGGCCCCGGCCCACGCCTCTGCGGCGGGCCAGGGCCCCTGCCCCCACGCGGCCCGGCACGGAGTTGGCGCATGACCGCCTTGGATACCCTTCGCAGCGGCGATCTCGGGGCGACCCTGGAGGCCGTGCAGGCCGATGTGCGGCGCGCGCCGAACGAGGCCAAGCACCGGGTGTTTCTCTTCCAGCTCCTCTGCGTGCTCGGCGAGTGGACCAAGGCCGTTGCGCAGCTGCGCCTCGCCGCCCAGCTCGATCCGGTCGCGACACCGATGGCGCAGACCTATCGCGAGGCCATCGGCTGCGAGCTCGTGCGCGAGCGCGTCTTTCGTGGCGAGAGCCAGCCGCTCGTCTTCGGCGAGCCGCAGCCCTGGATCGCCCGGCTCGTCCAGGCGCTGGAGGCCGTCGGCCGCGGCGAGCCTGCGGCCGCCGAGGGCCTGCGCGCCGAGGCCTTCGAGGCCGCTCCCGCGACCGCCGGCACCGTGAACGGCACGCCCATCACTTGGATCGCGGACGCCGATATGCGCCTCGGCCCCGTGTTGGAGGCCATCGTTCAGGGCAAGTACTACTGGGCGCCGTTCAACGCGATCCGACAGATCGCCATCGAGGAGCCGCAGGACCTGCGGGACCGGGTGTGGACCCCGGCCGAGGTCACCTGGGCCAGTGGCGGTCAAACGCCCGTGCTCATCCCCACGCGCTATCCCTTCGCCGGGCAGCTCGAGGACGACGCGCTCAAACTGGCCAAGGGCACCCGGTGGCAGGAGCTTCCCGGCGGGCTCTTCGCGGGGCAAGGTCAGCGGGTGCTCGCGACGGACGCCGACGATTACGGGCTCATGGACATCCGCCAGGTGGCGCTCGAGACGGAGGTGCCGGCGCCTGTGGATGCCGCGGCCGAGGCCGGCGATGTCTGACAAGGGCGTCGCCGAGCGGCTCCAGCCCTCCCTCCTCGACCGGTTGACCGACGAGGAGCCGGACCAGCTCGGCGAGAGCCGGGACCGTCGGGTCATCGACCTGAAGCGCCTCCGCGAGATCGTGCGTCGGGATCTCACCTGGCTGTTCAACACCACCGCGCTCGAAAGCGTGCAAAGCCTCGACGCCTACCCGAACACGCGACGCTCCACGGCGAATTACGGGGTGCCGGACATCGCGGGGATCGAGGCGACGCAGGACAAGGCGCTGGAGCTCCGCCGCCGCCTGATCGAGCGCGTGCGCTATTTCGAGCCGCGGATCCTGGCGGATTCGCTTCAGATCTCCATCGTCGACAGCGACCTCGTCGCCGGCACCGTCATCGCCTTCGACATCAGCGGCGAGCTGTGGGCACAGCCGCTGCCCATCGAGCTCTACATGCGCACCGAGCTCGATGTGACGAGCGGCAGCCTCACGATCCGCGCGCAGAGCTGAGCGCGATGGACCCCCGGCTTCTCAAGCATTACGAGGACGAGCTGGCCTTCATCCGCGAGATGGGGTCGGAGTTTGCCACCTCCTATCCCAAGATCGCGGCGCGGCTCGGTATGGAAGGGTTCGAGGTGTTCGACCCTTATGTGGAGCGCCTTCTCGAGGGCTTCGCCTTCCTGGCCGCCCGGGTGCAGCTCGAGCTCGCGCTGCAATACCCCACCTTCACCCAGCATCTCCTCGAGATCGTCTATCCCCATTTTACCGCGCCCACGCCGTCGATGATGATCGCGCGGCTGACACCGGACGCGATCCAGGGTGGCATCGAGGGCGGGTTCACTCTGCCCGCGGGCACGCGGCTCCGCAGCCCGGTGCGCGACAGCGAGCTCACCCCCTGTGTGTTCCGCACCGCCCACGCCGTCACGCTCTGGCCACTCGAAATCTCGGAGGCGGAGTATGTGGATGGGCGGGGCGAGCTCGTCGCGGCAGGCCTCGGCGCGGAGGGAGACGCGCGGGCCGCCATCCGCCTGCGCCTGCGCCATCTCGGCGGCGACGCCATCAGCTCCCTCGGTCTCGAGCAGCTCACCCTCCACCTCGCGGGCACCGGGGTGGATCCCTGGCGGCTCTACGAGATCATCGGACGGGACAGCGTGGCGCTGTTTGCCCGCTCGACCAATCGGCGGAAGGACTGGGCGGTGCGGCTCGGTGATTGTCCGGTGACGCCGATGGGCTTTGCGCCGGAGGAGGCGCTCCTGCCCTATCCCGGGCGCTCCTTCGACGGCTACCGGCTGTTGCAGGAGTACTTCGCGCTGCCTTACCGGTTCTTCTTTTTCCGCCTCGGCGAGCTCGGCCCCGGGATGGCGGAGGCGGAGGAGAGCGAGGTCGACCTCTACATTCTTCTCAAAAGTTCCCAGCCCGAGATGCGCAACGTGATCGACGCGCGGAACTTCGAGCTCTTCGCCACGCCTGCGATCAATCTCTTCGAAAAGCGCTGCGACCGGCTGCAGGTGCGCGAGATCGACAACGAGCTTCATGTGGTGCCGGACCGGACCGCGCCCCTCGATTTCGAGGTGCACCATCTCACCAGCGTAACGGGGATTGCCGGGGAGGAGGCGGACGACCTCGAGTTTCGCCCCTTCTACAGCTCGGACGACATCACCGCGGCGGGCGACGCGCACACGGCCTATTACGCCATCAAGCGCCGGATGCGCCAGCGCTCGGAGAAACAGCGGCTCAAAGGCGCGCGCACCTCCTATCTCGGCTCGGAGATCTTCCTCAGCCTCGTCGACCAGCAAAACGCGCCCTATTCCGGCAGGATCGAGCAGCTCGCGATCACCGCGCAATGCACCAATCGGGATCTGCCGCTCGTCCTCTCGGTGGGGGGCGGGGACACGGACTTCTACCTGCCGGATGGCGGGCCGGTCTCGGAGATCCGGGCGATTATCTCGCCCACCCGGCCGCGCCCCACGCTCGCGCAGGGAGAGCCCGCCTGGCGCATCATCAGCCATTTGAGCCTCAACTATCTCTCCATTGCCGACGGGGACCGAGGGTCCGGCGCCCAAGCCCTCCGCGAGATCCTGGCGATCTACGCCCCGTTGGGGGACCGGGCGATGACCAAGCAGCTCGAAGGGGTCGTTGGCATCCACTCCCGCCCGATCGTGCGGCGCTTGCAGGACACGGTTCTGTCGACTGCGGTGCGCGGGCTGGAGATCAATGTGGAGTTCGACGAGGGGGCCTTCGAGGGCACGGGCGTCTACCTTCTGGGCGCGGTTCTCGAACGGTTCTTCGCCAAATACGTGTCGCTCAACAGCTTTACCGAAACGACGATCCGCAGCCAGGATCGAGGGGAGATCGCGCGATGGACGGCGAGGAGCGGCAACCGGCTGGTGATCTGAGCCGGCTGGAGGGCCTCGCAGCCCATCCGCAACGCTACCACATCCTGAAGGCGCTCCGTCTCATCGAGGCGGTGTTCGCCGATCATCCGCGTCTCGGGCGCGCGCGGCGGCCCACGCAGGACCCGATCCGCCTGACCCAGGACCCCGAGCTCGCCTTTCCACCGTCGACGGTCAACCACTTCGCACTGCCCGCGGAGGGCAAGCCGGCCAAGCTCTCCAACCACTTCTTCGGTCTCTGGGGGCCGCATGGGGCCCTTCCCCTGCATCTGACCGAATATGCGCGGGATCGGCAGCGCAATCACCGCGACCCGACGCTCGTCGCCTTCGCCAATGTCTTCCACCACCGGATGATGAGCCTCTTCTACCGGGCCTGGGCGCAGGCGGAGCCGGCCCCGAGCCACGACCGGCCGAACGACGACCCCTTCGCCGAAAAGATCGCCGCGGTCTCGGGCCGCATCGGCCCCAGCTTCCGGCACCGGGATGCGATGCCGGACCTCGCCAAGCTCTCCTTCACCGGGCGGCTCGCGCATCCGACGCGCAACGAGGAGGGCCTCCTCGCGATCCTCTCCCAGTTTTTCCGAGCGCGGGTGGAGATCGAGAGCTTCGTGGGCTCCTGGCTCACCCTCGACCGGGCGGACCGCTTCCTGTTTCCCGCCGGGCGGGCGCGAGCGCGGCTCGGGCGCACGATCACGGTGGGCGAGCGGGTGTGGAGCCGGCAGGCGAAGTTCCGCATACGCATGGGCCCCCTCGGCCTGCGCGCCTATCGCCGGCTCCTGCCCGGGGGGCAGAGCCTCGAGCGGCTCCGCGCCGTGGTGCGCAACTATCAGGGCGAGGAGCTCGACTGGGATCTCCGCCTCGTTCTGCGCGCTGACGAGGTGCCGCGGATGCGCTTGGGCGTCGAGGGCCAGCTCGGCTGGACGACCTGGCTCGGCGGGCGGGCCTCCGACGCGGATGCTGACGATCTGGTGCTCATGCCGCAAGATGCGCTCCAGCCGCTTGCGAAAGCGGGATAAGACGGACGGGAAAGGGACAGAACCGATGGCCGGGATCAGCCGCGTAAACCTCTTTGGCAAGCTCAACTCGCTCGGCTACCGCGCCATCGAGAGCGCCACGGTGTTTTGCAAGATGCGGGGCAACCCGTATGTGGAGATGGTGCATTGGGTGCATCAGATCCTGCAGCACCAGGATTCGGACATTCACAAGATCGCCCGGCATTTCGAGCTGGACGCGGCGGGCCTTGCGCGGGACATGACGGCGGCGCTCGACAGCCTGCCCCGGGGCGCGACCTCGATCTCGGACCTCTCCTCCCATCTCGAGGAGACGGTGGAGCGGGCCTGGGTCTACGCCTCGCTCGGGCACAAGTCGAACCAGGTGCGCACGGGCCACCTCATCCTCGGCATGGTGAAGACGCCCGCGCTCGCCAACGCGCTCAACGCCATCTCGATCCAGTTCAAGAAGGTGAAGGGCGACGAACTCGACGAGATGTTCGACAGCATCGTCGCGGGCTCGCCCGAGGATCATCTGGCGCCGAAGGACGGCTCAACGGTCGGCGGCGGGGCCGTGCCGGGCGAGGCCTCGGGCGCCATGGCGCCGGCGCAAATGGGCAAGGAGGAGGCGCTCAAGCAGTTCTGCGTCGACCTCACGGAGCGCGCGGCCTCGGGCGAGATGGACGAGATCGTCGGCCGGGACGAGGAGATCCGCCAGATCGTCGACATTCTCATGCGCCGGCGGCAGAACAACCCGATTCTGACCGGTGAGGCGGGTGTCGGCAAGACGGCGGTGGTCGAGGGCTTTGCGCTTCGCATCGCGCGGGGCGACGTGCCGCCCTCTCTGGCGGAGGCGCGGCTCCTGTCCCTCGATGTCGGGCTCTTGCAGGCCGGCGCGTCGATGAAGGGCGAGTTCGAGGAGCGGCTGCGCTCGGTGATCGAGGAGGTGCAGGCGAGCCCGCAGCCCAGTCTCCGCTTTGTCGACGAGGCGCCCACGCTCATCGGAGCCGGCG
>CAYXPI010000185.1:0-7011 GCA_964467005.1 uncultured Limibaculum sp.
TCGGCATCTTCGCCGCGATCTACTACTGGATCGGCAAGATGTCGGGCCGGCAGTATCCCGAGCTCTGGGGCAAGATCCACTTCTGGACGATGTTCATCGGCTCCAACATCACCTTCTTCCCGCAACACTTCCTCGGCCGTCAGGGCATGCCGCGGCGCTACATCGACTATCCGGAGGCCTTCGCCTACTGGAACTACGTGTCGACGATCGGCGCACTCATCGCGGGGCTCTCCTTCATCTTTTTCCTCTACATCGTCTACTACACCGTGACGAAGGGGCAGAAGGTGACCGAGACGAACTACTGGAACGACCGGTACCCGACGCTCGAATGGTCCCTTCCAAACCCGCCGCCGGAGCACACATTCGAGACGCTGCCCAAACGCGAGGAATGGGACAAGCAGCCGGCGCACTGACGTGTTGCCGAACGCCAACCGCGCGGCCGGGGCCAGCCCCTCGGCCGCCGCCTCGGGGCCGCGGATCGATTGGTCGGAGCGGGCGGACCCGCCCCTCTACCGCGCCGAGCTCTGGCCCCACCGGGCCCTCCAGCGCAGCGGCCTCCGCATCGTGATGATCGTCGCCGCGCTGGGCTTCGCCCTACCGCTCGCCGCGGTGGCCGGCAGCCTCGCCTTCTGGGGCCTCCTCCCCTTCTGCCTCGGCGGGCTATGGATCCTCTGGGCCGGGCTCGCCGTCTCCACTCGCGAGGGCGAGCTGGTGGAGGAGCTCTTCCTCTGGCGCGACGAGATCCGCGTGGAGCGGCGCGAGCCCCGGGGCCGGATCCTCCGCTGGCAGGCCTTCCCCGGCTTTGTCGTCGCCAATCTCCGCACCGACGGCCCGGTGCCGGACTATCTCACCCTCACCGGCGGGGGGCGCGAGATCGAGCTCGGCACCTTCCTCACCGCGGCCGAGCGCGTCGCACTCAAATCCGAGATCGAACGGCACCTCGCCCGGATCGGGCGCTGACCGCCCCCTGGCGCCCGCGGCCGATTTGCCCGATATCTGGGCGCGACCGCCGAGAGGGGAGCGCGCATGAGCGAGGCCGATGACAGCCCGGGAGACGGCGAGCACCCGATCGACCGGGGGCGTCTCGCCGCCGTGGGCGTCGCCACGGAGGCCGGCGACCGTGCCGCCGCCGCAGCCCTTGTGGCCGATCTCCACGTGGCCGATCTCGCGGACCTCGTCGAGCAGCTCCACCAGGATCTTCGCCCTCGGTTTCTCACCCTCGTCTGGCCGGACATCGACAAGGACGTCCTCGCCGAGCTCGAGGAGAATGTCCGAGACGAGCTGGTGGCCGAGCTGGACCCCGAGCTCCTCGGGGCGGCGCTGAAGGACCTCGACACCGACGACGCCGTCTATGTTCTCGAGGCGCTGGAGGACGAGGCGAAGGAAGCGGTGGTCGGGGCGCTCGACCCGGCGGACCGGGCGGTCATCGCCAAGTCCTTCACCTATCCGGACTATTCCGCCGGCCGGCTCATGCAGTCGGAGTTCGTGAAGGCCCCGCCGTTCTGGACCGTGGGCCAGATGATCGACGAGATGCGCGCCAGCGCGGATCTTCCCGAACAGTTCTACGACATCATCGTGGTCGATCCCGCGATGCGCCCGCTGGGCAAGATCTCCCTCGCGCGCCTTCTGGGGAGCCCGCGACCGGTCATTCTCGAGAGCCTCATGCAGCGGGAGATCCGCACGATCGAGGTGAAGGACAGCCAGGAGGACGTGGCCTACGCCTTCAACCAATACCACCTCGTCTCCTCTCCGGTCGTGGACGAAACCGGCCGCGTGGTGGGCGTCATCACCATCGACGACGCCATGGAGGCGCTCGAGGACGAGGCGGAGGAGGATCTGAAGCGCCTCGGCGGCGTGGGCGACGAGGAGATCACCGACCGGGTGTGGGCGATCACCCGCCGGCGCTTCCCGTGGCTCGCGATCAACCTCGCCACCGCCATCCTCGCCTCCGCGGTGATCGCGGTCTTCGACGAGGTGATTGCCGAGCTCGTGGCCCTCGCCGTCCTCATGCCCATCGTCGCCTCCATGGGCGGAAATGCGGGCACCCAGACCCTCACCGTGGCCGTGCGGGCCATCGCGACCCGCGACCTCACCTCGAGCACCATGTGGCGGATCATCGGCCGCGAGGCGGCGGTGGGGCTCATCAACGGGCTGATCTTCGCACTCGTGATCGGCGCCGCGGCGGGCCTCGTCTATTCGAGCGCGCTCATTGCCGCGGCCATCGCCATCGCGATGGTGGTGACGATGCTGGTGGCGGGGCTCGCAGGCATCCTGATCCCCATCGCGCTCGACCGGGTGGGGGCAGACCCTGCGCTCGCCTCGGGCACCTTCGTCACCACCGTCACGGATGTTGTGGGGTTCTTCGCGTTCCTCGGCCTCGCGGCGGTGATCGTGCTCTGAGCCTTGCATTTGCGCGCCCGGCCGGTTTGGGTGGGCAGGCACAGCGCGGAGGGACCGAATGCGCCACCCCGAGAGCATCGACGCCACCCAGGCGCTCCTGTCCGACACCGGGTATGTCTGCGGGCGTGGGCTCGCGACCGTCGTCTTTCTCGCGCTCAAGCTCGGGCGCCCGCTCTTTCTCGAAGGCGAGGCGGGCGTGGGCAAGACCGAGATTGCCAAGGCGTTGGCCGAGGCGCTCGGCCGCCGGCTCATCCGCCTCCAGTGCTACGAGGGGCTCGATGCGGCCTCCGCCGTCTACGAGTGGAACTTTGCCGCGCAGATGATCGAGATCCGGCTCGCCGAGGCGTCCGGCGCGCGCGACCGTGAGGCGCTGGCCTCGGACCTCTTCTCCGAGCGGTTTCTCGTCCGCCGCCCCCTTCTCGAGGCCATGGGGCCGCAGGATGGGGGCCCGCCGGTGCTGCTCATCGACGAGCTCGACCGGACCGACGAGCCCTTCGAGGCGTTCCTCCTCGAGGCGCTGTCGGATTTTCAGGTGACCATCCCGGAGCTCGGAACGGTGAAGGCCGCGGAGCCGCCCATCGTCATCCTCACCTCGAACCGCACCCGGGAGGTGCACGACGCGCTCAAACGGCGTTGCCTCTACCACTGGGTGGACTACCCGAGCCTGGAGCGGGAGCTTGCGATCCTCGAGGCACGCGCGCCCGAGGTCTCGCGCAAGCTCTCCGAGGAGGTCGTGGCCTTCGTCCAGCGCCTGCGCACCGAGGACCTCTTCAAACGGCCGGGCGTCGCCGAGACGATCGACTGGGCGCGCTGCCTCGTGGCGCTCGACGCCATCGCCCTCGACCCTGACACCATTGCCAACACCTTAGGCGCGCTTCTCAAGTACCAGGACGACATCGCCCGGTTCCAGGGCTCCGAAGCGCGGCGCGTGCTGGAGGAGGTGCGCGCGGGCCTCGGCACGGCCGCGTGAGCGCCGAGATCCCGGTGCCCGAGGCCGGGCGTCTGGCGACCAACATCCTCCATTTCGCGCGGGCGCTCCGGGCCGCGGGCGTGCCGGTGGGCCCGGCCCGGGTCGTGGAGGCCATCCGCGCGGTCGAGGCCACCGGTCTCGGCGCGCGGGCGGATGTCTACCACACCCTCGCCGCCTGCCTCATCAGTCGCCAAGAGCACCGCGCGATCTTCGACCAATGCTTTCAGATGTTTTGGCGCGATCCCAAGCTTCTGGAGGCCGCCATGGGTCTCCTCTTGCCCGAGATCCGCGCGCCCATGCCCGAGCGGGAGCGACGGGCCGCCGAGCGCCGCGCGGCGCAGGCCCTCACGTCTGGGACCACCCGGCCGCCCGAGGTGCCGCCGGAGGAGGCCGAGATCGAGGTGGACGCCTCGCTCACCATGTCGGCCAGCGAGCGGCTGAGGCGCCGCGATTTCGAGCAGATGACCGCCGAGGAGCTGGCGGAGGCCAAGCGCCTGATCGCGGGGCTGAGCCTGGGCGTGCCCCCCTTGCTCTCGCGGCGCACACGGCCCGACGCGCGGGGCCGGCTGGTCGATTGGCGAGCCACCTTGCGCGCGGCCCTCCGGCGCGGCGGCGAGATCCGAGCGGTGGAGCGGCGCGCCCGCCGCCTGCGCTGGCCGGCGCTCGTGGCCATCTGCGACATCTCCGGCTCGATGGCGGGCTACAGCCGGATGCTGCTCCACTTTCTCCACGCGGCGGCCAATGCGAAGGGGGCCGGCTGGTCGCGGGTGCACGCCTTCACCTTCGGCACCGAGCTCACCAACATCACGCGCCATCTCCGCCACCGGGATGTCGACGAGGCGCTTGCGGCTGCGGGACAGGAGGCTGGTGACTGGGAGGGCGGCACGCGCATCGGCGCCTCCCTCGAGGCCTTCAATCGCCAGTGGTCCCGGCGCGTGCTCGGCCAAGGCGCGATGGTTCTCCTCATCACCGACGGGCTCGACCGGGACGATCCAGAGCGGCTTTCGCGCGCCGCGGCGCGGCTTCGGCTCTCCGCGCGCAGCCTCATCTGGCTCAATCCGCTTCTGCGTTGGGACGGGTTCGAGGCGCGCGCCCAAGGCGTTCGCGCCCTCCTCCCCCATGTGGACAGCCTGCGCGCGGCGCACAGCATCGCGAGCCTCTCCGAGCTCGGGGCCGCGCTGTCACGCGCCGATCCCGGCGCGAAGACCCGATTGCTGTCTGGCACTGATTGAGAATCTGGAGCGGGCGATGAGAAACGACTCCCCGCCCCGGGAAACTGCCCAACCCGCTGATCGAAAGTGACTATCTGGACTTCTCCGACGTTCGCCTGACTCATCACCGGCTCGCCTCGAAGGGCAAGGTCAAGTTCTCGCCGGGCGAGGCCGGGGACGCGAAGCTCCAGCCAATGAAGGAGACCGGCTTCAGCCAGGTCCGCGACAAGGAGAAGGCGCTCCTCGACGAGATCATCCAGCGGGTGAACGACCTCTTCGACGGCGAGTTCACGGAAGATCATGTCGTGGCCTTGCTGTCGCACACGGACTCCAAAATTATGGAGAACGAGACGCTCCAGAGCCAGGCCGAGAACAACACCAAGGATCAGTTCAGCCACTCTCCCGACTTCGACGGTGCCATCATTGACGCGATCATCGACGGCCTCGACACCTCTACCGGCCCGAGCAAGCAAGCGCTTGAGAACGAGAGCATTCGCAGGGGCCTCAAGGACATTCTGCTGGGGCCGGGGCAGATCTGGGAGCGGTTACGGGGCGAAGGCACGGGCGCACCGCCAATGCGCTGACGAGCGCCCCTTCTCGCCTCACCACCCCAGAGATGCGCGAGCACTACACAGAGCCCGTAGGATCCGCTAAAAAAGCCAATGAAATCAACTTGCGGAAAGAGGGGTGGTGCCCTGGGGCGGCACTATTCGCGATCTTCAGATCTGGTAGCCTTCCGTCCGAAAACGCTCAATCACCTTCGCGCTCTCCTCGCGCAGCATTTCGCGGGTTCGGCCGCGGTCGTAGACGGTCGAGCCCACAGAGCCCGACGCCTTCCATCCGCCGAGCTGATCGAGAGCCGGGATGTTGGCGCCCGAACGGCCCGCGATGGTGCGCCACGTCGCGCGGAGAGCGTGGAACTTCAGCTGGCCGTCGCTCTCCTCTCCAAGGACGGATCTGCGGAGGCGTGTGAAGGCTTGGCTGAGGTTGACGCCCCGGCTGGCAGCAGATCGACGATAGGGCAAATCGGGGAACAGCTGTCTTCGGGTAGGGCGCGGCGGCGCATGACGATCTTCTGAGCCGCCGTCTCGTCGTGGAGGGGGATGAAGCGGATACGGCTCGGAATCTTCGCGTCGGGAACGACGAAAGCTCTACCGTCCTCGGCAACGTCGGCTGTCATGCGGTTGGTGATCTCGGAGAGCCGACAAGCGGTGACGAGGGCGATCCTGACGGTGTCCCCAAGAGGCGTTGCCTCGGGTGAGGCGACTATGATCGACGCCCACTGCGTGGGGGTGAAGATGCCGATCTCGGAGCTGTCCCGGTCGAGACGGGTTGCAGGAGCACGTTGCTTGCGGTCCCGCGGGAGCGGCAGCCTTTCCCACGGGTTGCGGGTCTCTACGGGCAGAAGACCCGACTGGATCGCAAAGTCCCAGAGGCCCTTCTGGCAGGAAACCGATTTCTTGATCGACTGCCATGACAGCCCGGCCTTGCCGTCCTTCGTCTTGAGGGTCGGTAGATGCTCAACCGCGAAGCGGTGGGCCATCGCACGGGTGACGGATTGGAAAACTGCACCCTCGGGCTGTTCCGTTGCCCACTCGGTGAAACGCTTCGTCTCTGTCCTCAAATCGTTGATCGTTGCGACGCTCAACTCCCCGTCTCGATGATCGATGTATCGTTCAGCGACCTTCTCATATGGCGTCGCTCGGCCCATGGCGATGTCGAGCCAGTGATCCGCCTTCACGATTCCCTTTTTCCGCCGGACTTCCTCGTACTGCAGCTGAATGGCATCTATCTCGACATAGTCCTCGGCGACCACAGCCTCGCCGCTGTCGAGCTGAACCTCGTGCTCTATCGGCCGGATCGATCCGTCAGCCCAAGCGATCCCCCAGCGGAGAGCGGCCTGATCGCTTGTGCCGTCATCGCCACGGATCTTCGCTGCCATTTCCCGCAGCTTCACGAGAAGGACGTCCCGTCGGGCTACCGCCTCGGCGTGTTCGGTCGTCTCAAGGCTGACCCTCAGCGTCTTGCCCGTCGGTCGCCCGTCCTTGGGCGAAGGCTGTCCCCACAGCTCCTCGGCAAGCCGATACTTGATGTGCCAGACGTTACCGCCCGGTCGGTCGATGGGTCGTGTATCCCGTGGCAGCGGATTGTCCTCGCAGATTGTCACATAGGGACCATCGCGACCGGAGACAATCAGTCACCAAGCCTTTGAAATGATGAGGGTTTGAGAAATTGGAGCGGGCGATGAGATTCGAACTCACGACTTCAACCTTGGCAAGGTTGCGCTCTACCCCTGAGCTACGCCCGCGCGCCGGCAGGATTTGGCAGATTATCCAGCTTGGTGCAAGCGGAAATCCGGAGGCCCCTGCGCGCCCTTGGTCGGAGTGAGAGGATTCGAACCTCCGGCCCCTGCCTCCCGAAGACAGTGCT
>CAYXPI010000186.1:0-7001 GCA_964467005.1 uncultured Limibaculum sp.
TCGATGGTGTCGTCGTCGGTGTTGCCGTCGCCCTCGGTTTCGTCGGTGGTGTCGTCGCCGTCGCCGCCGAGGAGGCTGTCGTCGCCGTCGCCGCCGACGAGGCTGTCGTCCTGCCCGCCGCCGAGGATGGTGTCGTCGCCGCCGGCGCCGTCGAGGCCCTCGCCGAAGCTGTTGCTGCCGGTGAGGCTGTCATCGCCGCCGCCGCCGAGGAGGTTGACCGCCTGGATCGAGAACGGATCGAAGTTGTCCGCCTCGAAGGTGCTTTCGATGGTCTCGCCGTCGTCGCCCGCCGCCTGGAGGATGATCTCGCCGGTGCCCGCGAACTCCGTGTTCGGAATGTCGAAGGTCTGGTCGGTGATCGTGACCGTCCCGCCGTTGAGGTTGACCTTGGTCACGCCGAGCATGCTCGAGGTGCGGAGGTCGAGCTCGAGGCCGCCCGAGAGGTCGGTCGTGGCCGCGAGGCCCTCGCCGGCGTCGAGATCCACGTTGAGCGTGCCGACCGCGGTGATGTCGTTGATCGCGAAGAGCGGCGCGTCGTCCCCGGGGGTGAGGACGATCGAGCCGTTGTCCGTGGTCACCGCCACGTCGAGTTCGAGGGCCGCGAAGCGCTCGTTGAGCGCGTCCGCCACCGCGATGGCGATCTCGCTCGCATCGGTCGCGTTGGCCACCGGGCCGACGATGACCGTCTCGGTGACGTTCTTGCCGCCGATCAGGAAGTCGAACTCGAAGCCCTCGTTCTCGTCGTCGCCGTCATCGTCCGTGTCGTCGCCGTTGTCGCCATCGGCGTTGAAGGTGACCGTGATCGGGTTGCCCCCCGCCACCGCGCCGAGGCCGGTGAGCGAGAGGGCGAAGCCGCCCGCCGTGTCGGTGATCGTGTCCGAGATCGGCAGATTGTCGATCGTGCTGTCGTAATGGGCGAAGTCGTCGCCGGTCCCGCCCTCGATCACGTTGGTCGAGACGCTCGCGGTCCCGGCCTCGTTGTCGTCGTGCAGGATGAGGAAGATGTCGTCGCCCGCGCCGCCATCCATGGTGTCGGTGCCGTCGAAGACGCCGAGGCTGCCGAGGAGGTCGAAGTTGGCGAAGAGATCGCTCTCCGCGCCGCCCGAGAGGTTGTCGTCGCCGTCCCCGCCGATGAGCGTGTCGCAGCCCGCCCCGCCGGTGATCACGTCGTCGTCGTCGCCGCCGGTGAGAAGGTCGTCGCCGTCGCCGCCCTGGATCTCGTCGTCGCCCGCGCCGCCGTCGATCACGTCGTCGCCCGCGCCGCCGGTCAGGGTCTCGTCCTGGCTGCCGCCGAGAAGCACGTCGTCGCCCGCGCCCGCGCCCACGATCTCGAAGCCCTGGACCTGGCCGGACCCGTCTTCGCCCGTGCCGTCCTCGAAGGTGAGGAGGCCGCGGTTCATCGTGTTGTCGTAGGTCACCTCGGCGAGCGAGGAGAGGTCGAGCTGGTCGAGCTCGGTGTTGGAGAGCGAGCGGATGACCTCGAAGTTCCACACCGTCGCCGTGTGGTCGATGTCGCCGTCGCCCGCCTCGTCGACCGAGAGCTGGCCGTCGATCGAGAAGTCCTCGGCCGCCGCCAGCACCGAGAAGATGAAGATCGTGCCGGCGAGGAACGCCGCCCGATCGGTCTCCGTGCCGCCCTCCTCGAGGATCAGCGCGTCGTTGAAGACCAGGATCTCCTCGTCGTCATCCGCCTCCTGCTCGAGCCCCGAGGCCCGGTCGTCGGTGAGATCCCGGGTGCCGTCCTCGACGATCGCGCCGGTCGCCGTGTCGACCACCACGTTCACGCCGCCGTTGTAGATCTCGTTGAAGAGGAGATCGAAGTTCTGGCCCGCCGTGATCCGGTCGTCGCCGGTGAAGCCGAGGAGCGTGTCCACCCCGGTGCCGCCGCGCAGGTTGTCGTCGCCGTTCAGCCCGTCGAAATTCGCGCTGAAGGGCTGGCCCCGCTCGCCAACATCGTTGCCCGCGACCGCCTCGGACGGGTCGAACTCCGGCAGGAACGCCGTGGTCGCCGAGGTGAGGGCGGTCTCGAGCAGGATCTCGTTGCCGTCCTCGAAGGCGTCGTCCCCGTCCCGGAAGTCCGGCTGCGGGTTGAACACCGTGATGTCGAGGCCCTCGAGCAGCTGGCCGCCGTCGAGCGCGTCCTGCAGGATCGAGCGGTTGATGCCCGTCGTGTCCTCGAAGGTGATGAAGCGGCGGTTGTCGGTCGACAGCGTGCCGCCGTCCCGCTGCTCGTTCACGCCGATCGCCGTGCCGCCCTGGCCCTCGCGGTTGAGACCGTCGGTGGTGAGATCCCGGTAGTCGTACTCGAAGATCACCACTGAGGTGTCGGAGGTCTCTTTGACGATGACATTGGGCTCGTCGCCGCCGGAGTTGTTGGCGATCGAGACCTGCGGGAACTGGATGAAGACGTGCTCCGCCTCGTCCTCCGCGGTGTCCCGCTCGCGCACGATCAGCACGCCGGACTGGCCCTCGAGCGCGTCCGTGCCATCGCCCGGCACCACCTCGACGAAGAGGTTGCCGTCACGGCCATGCGGGTCGCGGGCGATCTCGTCGTTGATCTGCTCGGCGAACTCCTCGAGGAAGTCGGCCGTCGTCTGGCTCGGCGCCCCGTCGAAGTCCACGGTCCGGGTGTAGACCTTGCCGTTGAAGGTGACCGACACCGTGTCGTTCTCCTTCAGATCCTCGATGAAGATCCGGTACTCCTGGCCCTCGACCAGCTTGGTCGTGCCGTCCTGCACGCCGACCACGAGGTCCTCGGCATAGGCTTCGATGCCGAGCGAGGTCTGGCGGTCCGGGAAGCTCTCGTCGTCCACCCGGTTCTGGTAGGCGCGGAAGACGATCTCGTCGTCCTCAAAGTTCTCGGCGCCCTCGATCGTGTCCTCCGCCGAGCGCGTGTCGACCGTGAAGGCCGAGTTGCCGAAGATCTCGGCGCGCGAGACGAAGATCGCGTCCGTCACCGAGAGCACCTGGTCGCCCCCGAGCGCGCCCGGATCGAACTGGATCTCGATGAGGTCGAGGTCGTTCGGCGTGCCCGCCGGGTCGACCACCGCGGTCACCACGAAGCCCACATCCGGGAACGCCGCGTTCAGGCTGTCCTGGATGTCGCCGGCAACGTCCGTCGCGAAGATCTCCGGGTTGCCGTCGAGCTCGGCGTCGTTGCGGTCGAAGATCGCCACGTCGATCGTCTCGCCGCCGCCGGTGTTCACCGAGAAGGTGAGGCCGACAAAGGTGTTCCAGAGGTCTTCCTGGTTCGGACGGTCGATGCCGTTCGGGTTGTCGTCGATCGGGTCGATCGTGACGATCACCTCCTGGGTGGTGAGGTCCGGGTCGTCCTCGAGATCGAGGCGGAAGTCCCGGCCCACGGTCACCAGGTTGTCCGCGCCCGCCGTGTCGAGCAGGCCGTCCGGAGAGTCGCCGCCCACCCCGTCGCCTTCGACGTCGAGGCGCCGGGCGATGATGTTGATGTTGTCGCCGAGGACCACATCGCCGAAGCCGCCCTTGTTGCCGGTCTCGGAAAACTCGTCGTCCTCGCTATCGAAGTCGAGATCCACCGAGCCGCCGAACACCGCGTCCGAGGTCGACACGATGAAGATGTCGTTGCCCTCGCGGCCCTCGGTCCAGTCGTCGCCGCCGCGGCCTTCCAGCACGTCGTCGCCCCGCGAGGCGAAGAGCTGGTTGTCCGCCGCCACCCGGCCGCCGCTCGTCGGCGCGTTCTCGAGCGAGCCCGCCTGGATCGAGTAGACGAGATCGGCCAGCGCGTTGCCGTCGGCATCCACGTGGTTGAGGTTGAAATCCGCCGTGAGCAGCGACGGGCCGAACGCCTCGTCCGAGCCCGTGGAGGCCTCGAGCAGGCTGTCGAAGGTCTCCGCGGTGTTGCCGCTCAGACCCGGGCTCACCGTGTCCGTGCCGAAGCCCGAGATGAGGTCGATGCCGCGGATGTCCACGTCGAGATTGGTGCCGCGGTAGTTCTGACGGTTCTCGAAGACCAGATCCGTGCCGTCGTCGCCCGGGGTGCCGGCCGCCAGATAGTCGATCCCGCCGAGGCCGGAGGCGTTGAAGTCCTCCACATCGACGATCGACGAGGCCGCGAAGCCCGACGCGTAGTTGGTCTGGTCCGCCGTGCCCGCCCGGTCGGCGCCCACGAGATCGCCGATGAAGGCGTCGTCGCCGTTGCCGGCATAGTTGAGGCCCGCGCCCACACCGAGATCGAAGCGCAGCGTGTTGTCGAGGGTCACCTCGAAGGCCGCGTTCTCCTCGTCCGTGGTCTCGCCCGCGCCGGTCAGATCCTGATCGGCGATGGTGCCCGCGCCGTCGATCGCGAGGAAGCGGTCCTGCGACCCGTCCGTCGACTGGCGCACGCCGCCCTCATTGGCCAGACGGCCGATCGAGAAGGTGGTGATCCAGAGCGTGTCGCGGTCGTCGTCCGAGCCGCCGCCCGCAACCGCGTCCGAGTCGCCGAGATAGCTGCCGCCATCCGCCTCCCAGACGAGGTTGTCCGAGCCCTCGCCGCCGATCAGCGTGTCGCGGCCGCCATCGGCCACGCCGTCCGCGCCGTTCACCGAGACCGTGTCGGTCACCGTGTTGAAGAGGTTCGGGTTGTGCCGGTGGGTGAGGAGGAATTCGAGATCCTCGCCCATCAGAAGGTCGTTGCCCGAGAGGCCCGCCACGAAGTCGTTGTCGTAGCCCGCGATCAGGATGTTGGCGCCGTCCTCCACGAGGTTGCCGATCGGAACCCCGCCGATCGAGCCGAAGCCCGAGCCCGCATCCGAGCCCACCAGCACCATCTGCGCGGTCACGCCCGGCGAGAGGCCCGGCACCCGGTACTCGACCTCCGCCTCGGAGAAGTCCCGGTTGTCGCCGAAGAAGAGATCCGACACCGGACGGTCGAGATCCTCGATCACCAGAAGCTGGTTCCGGACGAAGACCTCCTGCGGCGCGTTGAGCTGCGGGTCGTCGTTGAAGCTCACGCCCGAGCCCTGAACCGCCTCGGCCAGGATGATCGGGCCCTGCGCCGTCTCGCCCAGATCGTCCACCGGGCCGAGCACGCTGTCATGCACGATCGAGGGCAGCGTGTCGTCCGAGATGTAGTCGTCCTCGTCCTCCGGCCCGGGGACGATGATCCGCGACGAGCCGTCCTCGAAGAGAAGCTCGGGGAAGCTGTCGAAGGCCGCCTGCAGCGCCGCCCGGATCGAGCCCAGCGTGCCGTCGGTCTCGGCCTGCACGTCCACCGTGATGCCGCCGGTCTCCGGGTCGTTCGAGAGCTGAACGCCGTCCACCTCCACGAAGAAGGTGAAGCTCAGCACCTGCGGGTACTGGCTCGCGAAGTTCTCGAGGTTGCCCACGCCGACATAGGCCGCCGAGGTGTTGTCCGGCGTCGAGTCGTCGAAGAACTTGTAGAAGTTGCCCGAGGCGTTGACGTTCTCGATGTTCTGGATCGAGGCCGAATCGTTGCCGAGACGGGTCGAGATCGTGCCCGCGTCCTCGTTCGCCGTCAGAACCCCGAGAAGCTGCGCGATCTCCGCCGGCGAGCCGCCGTTCAGGAGCTCGTCGAAGATCCGGATGACCTCGTCGAGCACGAAGTCGATGTCCTCGTCGCCGGTCGGGGGGATGTCGAGATCCGGGTCCGTCGCCTCCGAGCTCACGATCGTGCCCTGCAGCGTCACCGTCACCGGCTCTTCGTCGTCGGACGCCTCAAGGAGCAGCCAGTCGCTGTCCTGGCTCTCGTTGTCGTCGAAGGTCGCGCCGCCGTCGATCTCGCCGTCGTCGCCCGAGAAGGCGTCGTCGAGACGGGTCAGCTCCTGGTAGATGAAGTCGGCGTTGCGGCCGGTCTTGATCACGTCGTCCTGGGCGTGCGTCGACACGAAGTCGTTGCCGTTGCCGGTCAGGATCTCGTCCTGGCCCCAGCCGCCCAGCACGATCGTGCCGTTGAGGTCGGTGCCCGTGGCGTCGAAGCCCGTGCCGTCGAAGAAGAGGTCGCCCGAATAGCCGATATTGGCCGCGTCACCCGCCGTGAAGGCCGGGTTCAGAAGCGCGTCGCCCCGCGGATGCGCGTCGATCACCTCGAAATCCGACACATCGAAGATCGCCCGGAAGGCGTTGTCCTGCTCGTCGAACTCGATCGCCCCCGAGCCGTCGATGTCGATGCCCTCGAGCTGCTCGCGGAAATCCGTGAAGTCGATCCGAACCGAGGCGTCGCCCGTCAGCCGCAGCGTGTCCGCGTCGACCCGCCCGTCGCCGTTCGTGTCCTCGTTGAGGCCCGCCACCGTGAACGGGTTGTCCGCGTCGAAGCCCGCAACCTCGCTCGCGCCCTCGGCCGTGTTGAACCGCACCAGCGTCCGCGTCAGATCCGCCGGATCCGCCTCCGCGATCGGGCGGAACTGGCCCTCCACGTCGAAGAGCGTCGCATCGGTGTCGAACACCGCCTCGTCCGCCGGGAACGTCCCCGAGGTGCCCACCTGGATCAGAAGCTCGGTGATCGGCTGGAAGAACACGACCTCCTGCGTCTCCGTCGCAAAGACGAAGTTCACCGCCAGAGCCTCGAACGCCTCCTGCTCGGCCTCCTCCTGCGACAGACCCGAATCCACCAGATCGTCGATCCGGTCGTTCGTCACCCCAACCCAGAACTCAAAGCCAGGAAGATCCGACGGAACACCCGTCGCCGGGTCAATCGCAAGCGGATCGCGGTTGAGGTTGTTCAGGTAAAACTCACGAACAACACCCTCAACCGTGAAGTTGCCGTAGAGCTCGTTGAACTCGTCGCTGACCGAGAAGGTCTCGGCGAACTCGCGGCTCGCATCCACCACGTTCGCGCCGTTGTCGAGCGCCGTGGCGATCTGCGTGGTCCAGAAGGTCAAGCCGGCCGCGTCGGGCTGGCGACCGAGGAACACCTGATAATAGCTGATGATGATCCGAGTGAGGTCGGCGTCGTCCGACACCGAGAAGGTCGAAATCGCCTCCTCGACCGTGTTCGAGGTCGCGCCGAGTTCGGCGGCGATGGCGTC
>CAYXPI010000187.1:0-6955 GCA_964467005.1 uncultured Limibaculum sp.
CCCGGACGGCGCCGCCAGTCCGACCGCGAGCACGGCCGACTTCTTCAACAGAATCCGGACCCAGCCGCCTTTCGCAGAAGCAGCGCCGACCGTTGCCTTTCGGGACGCATGATGCCCCGGACGAGCGACAGTCATGTCACGGTGCCGTGCGGCTTCGCGAGAGCGCGCGCAGCTCCCACGAGGCCGCGCCGTCCGTCGCGGTCTCGGCCCGGAGCCCGTACCGCGAGTGCGCGAAAGGGAGACCGAGCGCCGCGCCATCCTCGCCCCCCAGAGGGGCCGCGAGCGGCGAGGTTTCGGCGCGCGCATGTCTGGGTCGCGATCCGTCAGCAGGAGCAAGGCACCGGAAGCGGCACGCGCTCCGCCTCTCAGGGTCCGCAAGAGGGCCCGCCGTCCCGGCATCCCGTCCTCCGCGCGCGCCGATCCCGCGGCACGGGGCTGGATCGGGCGTCGCGACCGCCCGGATCGGCGCCCTACACCGACGCCCCCGTGCACCAAAGGGCGGAGTTGGCGATCCCGGCGCATCGCCAATGGGCTCGCGCGCCGTCCCCCTCGTGACCCTTCCGAGGTCGCCTTGCGCGGCGGACCCCGCTCAGGACCGCGTGATCCGGCTGTCCGGTCGGCAAAGCAGCAACCCCGCCGCAATCAGCGCGATCCCGACCGCCTCGCTCCGCGGCAGCGCCTGGGCGAGAAACAGATAGGCGAGCAGCGCGGCGATCGCCGGCTCGGCGAGCGTTAGCGCGGAGGCGCGCGCGGCGCCGATCGCGCGGACCGCCCGGGCGAGGCACGCCTGGCCGCCGATCTGGCCGAGCACCGCGACCCCCGCGAGCACGATCCAGCCCGCAACGTCCGACGGCGCGGCGACGCCCCCTGCGAGCGCGAGGGCGAGGCCAAGGAGGGTCGCGCCGACGAGCGAGACGAACCCCATCAGCCCCCACGCCGTCACGAGTGTTTCGATGCGGACGATCAGCAGGTAGTAGGCGGCGAGCGCGAGGGCCGCGAGGCAGGCGAGCGCGTCGCCTTCCAGCGCGCGGTCCGACCGGGCCCCGGCGCCCATCGCCATCGTCGCCACTCCGGCGACCCCGAGCGCGATCCCGAGAGTAACGGGCAACTCGGGGCGGGCCGCGAAGAGCAGCCATCCGAGCAGAATGACGAAGACGGGTGCGAGGTTGTGGAGCGCGTTCGCGCTGGCGACGGAGGACAACAACTGCGCCGAGTACCAGAGCGGGATGACCATCGCGAAGGCGACGGCGGCGCCCCAGGCGAAGGGGCAGCGCAGCAGGTCGAGCCCGCGGCTGACGTCGCCGGCGCCCCCGGTGAAAAGGGCGAGCGCAAAGCAACAGGGGGCGGCGATCGCGAAGCGCCAGAAGGCGGTCGAGATCGGATCGATCTCGCTCGCTGCGGCGAGGACGGCTCCGGCCCCGATGCAGCTGACCCCGAAGAGGCCGAGCACGAACGGCACGCCTTCGGCCCGCGGCACCCCGAAGCGTCGGTGGGTCCGGCATCGCGCTCCGTCGGGCGCGGGCTCCGGGACAGGGCCGGGACGGACCGCGCGGCTCTGCGGTTCCGGCGCGTGCCGGGCGGCGGGGCAGTCCGAGGCGGGGCCGGGCGACGGCGCGCCCCTCGATCGCGGGTGCGGCATGGACGGACCTCTTGCGTGGGAGCGGCCCGGGGCCTCCGGGCGTCGTTCTGCAGGGAGCGGCGTGACGCGCGGCGGACCCCCGCCGCGCCGGGGCCCGGACGCTTACCGGACCGCCTGGGTCGCCACTGGTGCCGTCACCGCGCCGGACCGGGCCTTCGCCTCGCGCCACTGCACGACCACGTTGGCCACGTGGAACCGGTCGTTGCCGATGCGCGCGACGGTCAGGCGGTTTTGGCCCCGCTGCAGGAAGCCGACGGGGATGCGGTCCATCCAGAGGTTCCAGCCCTCGTGGGCGACCATGTCGAAGGCCGGGAGGCTGTTGCCGTTGATGCGGATCTCGTGGCGCACGGCATTGCCGTCGTCGCCGGTCACGTTGTCCCGGCCGACGTCGCGGGCTTGCACGATGATGAAGCCCTCGGCGTCGATCCGCCCGTCGGCGGCCGGTTCGGGGTCGGCGTCGATGGTGAAGCTGCGGGTCGTCTCCTCGCCCGGCTGCAGGGTCTCGTCGAAGTTGACCCAGACGAAATCGGCATTGAACATCGGTCGTCTCCTATCGTGTCAGGGGCGGGCCATCGGCGATGGGCGCGCCCGGGTTCTGAGATCGGCCCGAAGCGCGTGGCAGCGGCCGGGCACGGGCGGAGGAGAGCAGCCGGCCGTCCACCGAGCCGTTACAGGGGTGTTGTCGCGGGGCGTCGCGGTCGGACCCGGGGCGGGGCCCGCCCCCGCCGACGATCATGGGAGGCGCCGATGGACCTGCTGAGCGATCTGGACGGTGCCCTGGCGTTCCTCGAGGCCCACGCCGTTCGCCACTTTCAGGGGCGCATCCCCGGCGCGCGGCGTTGGGAGCTCTGCGCGGCGACCGTCCTCGGCGAGGAGGGCCGGCGTATCGACGTGGCGGGGGTCGGCGCCACGCGCGCCGTGGCGCTCGCGGCGGCGGCGGGCGAGGCGGCGGAAACGCTGTCGCAGATCGGTCCGCGACCGGAGCTCACGGCCGGGGAGGGGCTGCCGCGACTGACCGGCGGCTGGCTGGACGCGGTGCCGACGGGCGGCCGCACCGTGGCCGGGAGGCTCCTCGGGACGGGTGGCGCTGTCGCGCTGCCGGCCGGGCTCGTGCTTCGCGGCGGCGATCGCACCGGTCTGCCGCCGGCGAGCGAGGGGTGTGCCGCCGGCCCGAGCCTCGCCGCCGCAAGCCTCGCCGCCGTTCTCGAACTGATCGAGCGCGACGCAGTGGCGCGGTGGCTGCGGGGGGGACGGCCTGCGCGCCGCATCACGCGGACGACGTCCCCGCGCGAGGGGCGCATCGCACGCTGCGTGCACCTCCTCGATCTCGGGTACGGGGCGCTCGCCCCGGTCGCGGGCCTCGTCTCGCACTCAACCGGCGGGGCAGACATCATCTTCGCCGCCGCGGCGCGGGCGCGCTTCGCCGAGGCCCGCGCGGCCGCCGAGCGGGAACTCGTCCAGTTCGAGCTCGCCCCACGCGCCGCGGAGCCCGGCGCCTCTGGCGACGTCGAGGCCCTCCTCGGTCCGCCCGCGGGGAGCGCGGCGCGATCCCGGGACCTCCCGGCCCCGGACGCGGGCGCCCGCCTCGCCGGGATCACCGAGCGCGCCGCCGGTGCCGGCATCCGCATCGCGCTCGTCGACCTGACGCGGCCCGATCTGTCCGTCCCGGTGGTGAAGGCCGTCTCGCCGGACCTCGCCCCGAGCCGTCCGCCCCTCGACACCGAGACGCTCCGGCGGGACCGCGCGCGATTCGGACCGCCCGATCCGGACCGCGCCCGGCGGGTCTGGCAATGACAACCGGGCGGCAATCCGCTTACTCTGGGGCCGCCGTTGGCAGGGCCGCTGCGGGGAAGGACGATGTTGCACCATCACCGGGTTTGCCTCGCCGATCAGGTCCGGGTCCTGCAGGACGGGGTCGAGATCGCCCTTACGCGTCGCAAGTCGCAGGCGATCCTCGCGGTTCTCGCGCTCTCGGCGCCGGCGCCCGTGTCCCGGGAGAAGATCATCGCCCTGCTCTGGAGCGAGAGCGAAGAGACGGTGGCGCGGAACGCGCTCCGCCAGACCCTGCACCGGATGCGACAAGAACTCGGCCCGTCGGCCGGTGCGTTGCTCCACGCCGGCGCGGACACGCTGGCCCTCGGCCGGGCCGAGATCGACGTCAGGACCGCGGTGGAGCAGGCGCGCCGCGGCGAGCCACCGGCGCTCCTTGAGGCGCAGCCTGACGCGATGACTGAGATCGCGGCCCGGCTCGAGGCGCTCGATCCGGCCTTCGCGAGCTGGATCGCGGTCCGGCGCCAGCGGCTGCAGGAGGATCTGGTGGCCGCGCTCGGCGACAGCCTTGGCCGATGTGCGCCGGAGGCCCCCGAGGGGGTCGCGCTGGCGCGGCTCCTGCAGCGGATCGAGCCGACGCACGAAGCCGCCTGCCGCCATCTGATGCGGGCGCATCACCGGAGCGGCAACGTCGCCGAGGCGCTCGGCGTCTACAACGCGCTCTGGACCCTGCTCGACGAGGAGTACGATTCGCTGCCGTCGGAGGAGACGCAGAAGCTCGTCGTGGCCATCAAGCAGCCCGAGGGGCCGGCGCCGGCCGCGCCGCCGCCCGCGCCGACCGCCGAAGCGCCCGCCCAGCCGGCTGCCGCCCGGCGCCCGGCCCGAACGCCCGCCGCGGCCCCGAACCTGCCGCCGGTGCTCTGGATGGAGCGCTTTGATATCGGCCATCTCGCGGACGCCGAACGGGTACGCGCCGCGGGGCTGCGCAGCGACCTCATCGCCGCGCTCTGCCGCTTCCGCGAATGGCGGGTCGTGGATGCGGCAGAAGGCCCGCGGGCGCCGCATCCCGGTACCGAAATGGCCGTCTTCAGCCTCTCAGGGACCGTCGTCGAACGCGCGTGCGGCGCCGAAATCGTGCTCAACTTCCGGGCACACGGAAGCGGCGAGGTGATCTGGAGCGAGCGGATCGGCGTCTCCGGCGCCCACTGGCGGGGCATCGAGCGCCGCACCATCCGCCGCATCGCGGCCGCGCTCAATCTCCATCTTTCGACCGCCCGGCTGGCCCGGTACCAGGACGCGCTCGAGCCCGGGCTCACCCTCCACGATGCCTGGGCGCTCGGCCAGGCACTGCTCGCCGACTGGACCGAGGACAGCGAGGACAAGGCGGAGCGGCTGTTCCGCGGCGTGCTGGCCGAACGGCCCGACTTCGCGCCCGCGAGCATGGGCCTCGCCCAGGTGCTGAACACCCGCCACCTGATCCGCCCGGGCGTCCGCCGCTCGGCGGCTGCGCACAGGGCGGCGCGCGAGCTGACGCTGCGGGCGGTGGCCCTGGACCCGCTCGATGCCCGCACCCAGCTCGCGTTGGCGTGGTCGCACGCGCTCTCGGGCGCCTGGGAGAGCGCCATCGAGAGCTTCCGCATCGCCCTCGATCTCAACGACAACGACACCTGGGTGGTCGCCTCCTCCGCGCTCGGCCTCGCCTATTGCGGCGATCAGGCGGAAGCGGGGCGGCTCGCGAACGGCCTCGTGGAGATCGGCCTCGGCCTCACGCCGATGCACTGGGCGTATCACGCCTGCGTCCGTTTCCTCGCGGGCGATTTCGAAAGCGCCGTGAGCTCGGCGGACCGCGCCGCCGGAGCCACCACCTATATCGGCGGCTGGCGGGCCGCCGCTTTGGCGCATTGCGGACGGGCGGGGGAGGCCCGCGCGTCTCTCCACGGGTTCGTCGATGCTGTGAGGCCCCGCTGGAACGGCGCGGGGCCTCCCGACGACGTTGCGGTCGCGGACTGGCTCCTGCACTGTTTTCCCATCCGCAGGGAGCCACAGTGGGAGCGCCTGCGCGACGGTCTCGCCGCGAGCGGCGCGCCGGTCCCGGACTGCCGTCCGCCCGTCCCCGAGTGACGCTCAGCGGCAGCCCTGGAACGCGTAGTCGCCTACCCGTAGCGAGAAAAACTCATCGTAGTCGATGCTGTTCGCGCCGTCCTTCCCAATGTCTTCGACATACTGAAAATAGAACGCTGGGATCTCGTAAAAGAAGGGGCCGTTCATTTCGGCCTTCGGAACGCTCGCGGGCGAGACGACTTCGAGATGGGCCTGATCCTCGGGGATCAGCGTGCGCCAGTCCTTCTCGAGGAAATTGAACATCGCGAGGAGCTTGTGCACTGGCGGCAGCTGGAAGACCAACCCCTCGTGGTTGCCCTGCGCCATCTCGATCGGGTGGTCGTCCCCGACATGCGGGGGAATGTACATCGCCTCTGCGGCTTCGGGAAACCCCGACCGAAGCTCGCCTACCGTCTTGGGGCGCAGTTCCGGCTTCATCAGCGCCCATTGGATGATGTGCTTTCCGAAGACGGAATGGTCGTTGACCTTGGGAACGTCGACAATCGGCTGCGTGGGGTCGGCCATCGGTGGCTCCTCGTTTCGCATAGATCATGAGTATCGATTTCGACCGCCAGTGCGGCGGGTCGGGCGTTCGGCGGATCACGGTGGTAGAATAACCGCGACGCCGCGGCGCGAACAACTGGCTAGGTCGGGTTCGATAACGCTTCGATAACGGTCCGTCTCGGCGCTGCGAATGCCCGGAGTCGTCGGATACGGTTGAAAAGGGTGTGGATCAGCACCCAAGAGGAACCCGGGTGCGATGCTTGACCAAGCCATAGAGAAAAAGCGAGAAATCATAGGAGCTTAGGGAATTCGATCGGCGCTGAGACGGACCCCGCCGGCACGCTAGTTTTTTAAGGAGCTTAAGTGAGAATACCCCGTCTCGGCGATCGCCCCGCTCACAGCCTGTCTCCGTGCCCTGGGCGTCAGCTTCGGGCCGCGCTCGACCCGGTGGCGCGCGGCCCCTCAGTTCCGAGCATCTCGCGCAGTGTCGAGACGTCGAGCATCGCATCGGCGAGCAAGCGCTTCAGCTTGGCGTTCTCGTCCTCGAGGCGCCGCAATCGCTTCGCGTCCGAGACTTCCATGCCGCCGAACTTCGACCGCCGCGTGCAAAACATCGCGTCGCTGATCCCGTGCTTGCGGCACACCTCCGCCACGCCCAGCCCCGCCTCGTGCTCCTTCAGGGGCCCGATGATCTGCTCTTCGCTGAACCGGCTCTTGCGCATTTGTCCGTCTCCTTCTCTGGCGACAGACGAACCGCCGAGCGGGCATTTCAGGGGGCAGGGTCACGGCAGGTGACCGCCTCACGGAACGATTGGCCGCAGGATCTCGGCGAGGTCGGCAATCCGGCTGTCCAATTGTGCGTCAAAGGGATCATTTGTCAGCTGGAGGTACCAGCCCGCCCGCAGGGGCCGCGCGAAGTGGCACAGGCCCACGGCTCGCTCA
>CAYXPI010000188.1:0-6934 GCA_964467005.1 uncultured Limibaculum sp.
ACTCCGACGTCGGCACGACGATGTCGTAGCCCGAGCCGCCGGCGAGCATCTTGGTCTCGAGGAGCTCGTTCGAATCGAAGACGTCGTAGCCGACCTTGATCCCGGTCTCGGCCTCGAACTCGGCCAGGATCTCCTCGTCGATGTAGTCCGACCAGTTGTAGACGTTGACGACCTTCTCTTGGGCTCCGGCCATCCCGGCCGCCAGGGCGATGGCCCCGGCCACGAACAGGCGCGCGCGCATGCGATGTCTCCCACATTGAGTCCGGTTCCTGCGGGCCCCCCGACGCCGCAGATTGAGGAAAGAATACCCGCCGCCGCGCCGCATCGAAAGCTGAAATCGCAGGCGATCGGGGCGGCTTGCCCAGTTGGCAGGCAGCGCCTAGGCTGGAGGCGACGGCGGAGGGCCATCGGGGGAGGGGGCATGGCCAGACGGGCAGTGAAGCGGGCGACCTGGGGGCGGCGCCTGACCATCGCGGTGCCCTATCTCTGGCTCCTCGTGTTCTTCCTCCTGCCGTTCGGGATCGTCGCAAAGATCTCGATCTCCGAGCCCGCGATCGCCATGCCGCCCTACGCCCCGGTGTGGGACGGGCCGGGCGCGGCCCTCACCCATCTGAGCGCGCCGAACTGGGAGAACTACGCCTTCCTTGCGAGCGACGCGCTCTACATCGGCAGCTTCGTCAACAGCCTCCAGATCGCCACCATCTCGACGGTCCTCGCGCTCCTGGTGGGCTTTCCCATCGCCTACGGCATGGCGCGCTCCGGCCCCGGCTGGCGGGCGGTGCTGTTGACCGCGGTGATTCTGCCCTTCTGGACGTCGTTTCTCATCCGCGTCTATTCCTGGATCGGGATCCTCAAGACCGAGGGCTTGCTCAACCAGGTGCTCCTGGCCGTCGGGGTGGTCTCAGAGCCGCTCACGATCCACCTCACGCCCGTGGCGGTCTATATCGGCGTGGTCTACAGCTACCTGCCCTTTATGGTGCTGCCGCTTTACGCCTCGCTCGAAAAGCTGGATGTGAGCCTCCTCGAGGCCGCGGCGGATCTCGGGGCCAAGCCGGTCACGGTGTTTTTCCGCGTGGTCGTGCCGCTCGCGCTGCCGGGGATCGCGGCGGGGTCCTTCCTCGTCTTCATCCCCGCGGTCGGCGAGTTCGTGATCCCGGAGCTCTTGGGCGGCGCCTCGACGCAGATGATCGGGCGCACGCTCTGGGGCGAGTTCTTCCTCAACCGCGACTGGCCCATCGCTTCCGCGGTCGCCGTCGTCCTGGTCCTCGTGCTGGTGGTGCCCATCGTCCTCTTCCAGTCCATCGCACGGCGCGGGGGCACGGGCTGATGCGCCGGGGCCCCTCCCTCGGGCTGCGCATTGCGATGGCGCTCGGCTTCGCCTTTCTCTACGCGCCCATCCTCGTCCTCATCATCTACAGCTTCAACGAGTCCCGGCTCGTCACGGTCTGGGCCGGGTGGTCGTTCAAATGGTACCGGGAGCTTTGGTCCAACCAGTCGCTGATGGACGCGGCCCGGGTCTCGGTCATCGTCGCGGTGGCGGCCTCCACCCTCGCCGCCGTGCTCGGCACCATGGCGGGCTACGCGCTCGCCCGGGTGCCGCGCTTTCTCGGCCGCACGCTGTTTTCGGGCATGGTGCTCGCCCCCCTCGTGATGCCGGATGTGATCATCGGCCTGTCGCTCCTCCTCACCTTCATCGCGCTCTCGCTCGACCGGGGGGTGGAGACCGTGGTGATCGCCCACGCGACCTTCTCGATGTGCTACGTGGCGGTGGTGGTGCAGGCGCGGCTTGCGGGCTTCGACCGCTCGATCGAGGAGGCGGCGCAGGATCTGGGCGCGCGCCCGGCCACCGTCTTCTGGCGGATCACCCTGCCGATGATCGCGCCGGGGGTGATCTCCGGCTGGCTTCTCTCCTTCGCGCTCTCGCTCGACGACCTGGTGATCGCGAGCTTCGTCGCCGGTCCCGGCTCCACCACGCTGCCGATGAAGATCTTCTCCCAGGTGCGGCTCGGCGTGACGCCGGAGATCAACGCCATCGCCACCATTCTGATCGGCCTCGTCGCGGTCGGCACGCTCCTTTGGTCCGTGAGCCTCAAGACCGCGCGGAGGTGAGCCTCAGGCCGCCGCCGCCTCCTCGAAGACGATGGCGTGGTGTCCGGCCAGGCGCTCCGGGTCGTGGTCGTACCCCCCGCCCATCACGCAGACGAGCGGCACCCCGGCGCCCCGCAGCCGGCGGATCACCAGCCGGTCCCGCGCGCGGATGCCCCCGGCGGTGAGCGCGAGCCGGCCGAGGCGGTCGCCTTCCCATACATCCACCCCGGCGTTATAATAGGCGAGGGCCGGGCGCCGGGCCTCCAGCGCGCGGTCGAGCGCCTCCGAGAGCGCCGCGAGATAGGCGCGGTCCCCGGTGCCGTCCGGCAGCGCGCGGTCGAGGGATGAGGTGGCCTTCGCCTCCGGGTAGTTCCGCGCGGCGTGGAGGGACAGGGTGAAGACCTGCGGGTGCCCGGCAAAGATCCGGGCGGTGCCGTCGCCCTGGTGCACGTCGCAGTCCACCACCAGAACCGGCCCCGCCCCGCCCCGCGCGAGATAGGCGGCGATGGCCACCGCCACGTCGTTGAACACGCAAAATCCCGCTCCGCCCTCGGGCCCGGCATGGTGCGAGCCGCCGGCGGCGTTGGCCGCGATCCCGTGCTCGAGCGCCATCCATGTGGCGAGGAGGGTGCCGGCGGTGGCGAGGCGGGCGCGGCGCGTCACCTTGGCCGAGCCGGGGAGGCCGATCCGACGGGTCTCGTCGGCCCCGAGCGCGCCGTCGAACACGCGGCTCACATAGCCCGGATCGTGCGCGAGGGCGGGGAGGGCGGCCCCCACCGGCGCAGGCGCCAGGTACCGCCCCGGCGCGATCAGCCCCCGCGCGAGGAGCGCCTCGCGCAGATAGCCGTATTTCGACATCGGGAAGGGATGCCCGGGGCGGAGCGGGATCTGATAGTCCGGGTGGTGGATGATGGGCAGCACCCCGGGGGCCGGGGTCAGCCCCGGGCGCGGCCCACCGCGCTCCAGGCCAGCGGCAGGAGGAGGGCGGCCAGCGCCAGCTTCACCGCGTCGCCCACGAGATAGGGGATGAGCCCCCAGTCCAGCGTCTGCTCCCAGCCGGTGGTGAACTGGTGGAGCCAGAGGAGCCCCGGCACATAGATGATCGCGTTGCCGACCAGCATCGCCAGCGCCATGCGGCCCACGCTCCGGTCCCACCCCGCTCGGGCGAAGGCGCCGAGGGCGGCGGCCGCCAGCGCGTAGCCGAGGAGATACCCGCCGGTGCCGCCCAGCATGTAGGCGAGCCCGGAGACCTCGCCCGATCCCGCGAACACATCCGCTCCGAGGGCCCCGAGCGCGAGATAGGCGAGCACCGTCGCCAGACCCAGCCGGGGCCCGTAGGCGGCGCCGATCGTCAGCACCGCGAAGGTTCCGAGCGTGATCGGCACCGGCGAGGGCCAGAGCGGCACGCTGATCTTGGCCGCCGCCGTCAGAAGCGCCACGCCGAGCGCCAGGAAGAGGGCGCGCTTGGCCCAGGCGCCCTCGTGCCAGACGAGGTCGCTCAAGACACGCCCGGCGGTCGCCGGAATCGGGGGCATCGGGGTGGCAGCCATCATCGCTCTCCTTGGCCCGCATGGGTGAACGTCGCAGAGATCGCACAGGCCCGTGGCGCGGCGCAAGGGGGGCGGGGCCCTGGTCAGGCGTGGCAGCTTTCGGCACACTCCGGAGGCGGCGGCCGAGGCGGGCGCCGCAGACCCCTCGGATGGCGGAGGCGATGGAGAGAGCAGCCACCCCCCTCGCAGACACGCCGGCGCGGGCCGCGGCCGCGGCCGAGGCGCGCCTCGCCCTCGATTTCACGGCCGAGGGCGTGCGACTCTATCTCCGGGGCGCGGAGGCGGACTGGCACTGCGTCGGCGAGGCGGCGCTGCTCGGGCCCGGCTTTACGGAGCGGATCGCCGCGCTCAGGGCCGAGGCGGAGGCGCGGTTCCTGGCGCGGAGCCCGGCCTGGCTCTGGCTCCCGGCTGAGCAGGTCTACGCCCTCGACCTGCCCCCCGGGGCGCCCGAGGCCATGGATGCCGAGGCCGCAGGCGCGCGGATCGCCGCCGAGGCCGAGATCGCCGAGGGGGGTGCGGCGCTTGTGGTCGCGCTCTCACCGCCGGACGCCGAGGGCCGGGTTCAGGCGCTGGCGGCGCTTCGGCAAACGGCGGAGGAGGCGGTCGATTACGCCGGGCGGTGGGGGTTTGTCCCCGGCGTCGTTGGCACTCGGCACGCGGCGGACCGCTTTGGGGCGAGCGGTGCGGCGTTCTCGGAGCCCGCGCCGAGGGGTCGGACGGAGCCGGCGCAAGCGGCCGTGGCGGAGGCGCCGGCGGGCGGAGCGCACCGCGTTGGATGGGTCTGGGGGCTCGCGCTCGGCACCGGGGCAGTGGCAGGCCTCCTCTGGGCTCTCGTCGCCGGGATCGAGACGACGCCTCGGACGCCGAACCCGGCCGCCGCGCCCGAGGCGCTCCGGCTCGCCTGGGCTGAGGGCCCGCCGCCCGTGGTCGCCGGAGTGCCGCCGGGGGACGTGGGCCGCGTTGCCCCCTCGCACCCCAGGCCAGCTGAGGCACCCCCGTGGCCCCCGCTCCCGACGCCCCGAGAATCGTCGGTCGAGCCGACCGCCGGGATGACGCCCGCGGCGTCGCCCACGCCACGGGCCGACCGGTCAGCGCGCCCCTCGCGCTCAGACGGCGTCCCCTCGGCGGGCGCATTGCCGGCCGATCTTGCCTCGGCATCTCCTCCCGCGGCGCCGGCGTCCACTCGCTTCCATCTCGGGCGGATCGGCGGCGAGGATCCGCCCCGCCCCCCGCCCCCCACGCGTCCGACGGCGCCGGGGCTCGCCAAAGCCGGAACCCTGCCGATGCCGCTGGCACCCCTGGCACCCCTGGCCCGCCGGGACGGGCCCGGGCTTGCGGGGTCGGCCGCCGCGCCGCCCTCCGGTGACACCGCGCCGCCGCTTCCCGCGCGGGTCGTCGGAGGCCCTCGGCCGCCGGCCCTCGGGGCGCCCGGATCGGCCGTCGCGCGGGCCGTCGCCCGCGATGCGGGCCTGTCCCCGCGCCCGCTCCGCGGTCCGCCGCCCGCCGGTCTTGCCCCGGCCCCGGCCCGGGCCGACCAGGCTCCCGGGCCGACAGGCGTGCCCGGTCTTGGCGCGGCGGAGGCGAGCCCGTTCCCACCACCAAGGCCCGACCCGACCGTGCCCGCGCCCGCGGATCTCGCCGGAATTCCCGCACCACCGCCTCGCCCAACCGCGGAGCCCCGAGCTCCCGAGGTCCCGGCGCCTGCGGCGACGGCCGAGCCCGAGCCCGAGGCCGGCTCCCGGCGCCTCGCCCGGGCCGTGAGCCCGGTCTTCCGCGCGCCGCCCCCGCCCGAACGCCCTGAGGCGGAGGCCCGGCCGCGCCCGTCGCCTGCGCTTCCGCCGCTCGAGGAGGTCCTGCGCGGCCCCCGCCGCTCCGTCGGCCTCGCCGCACGGGCGCGCGGCCTGCCGCTCGACCGGACCGCGCTCATCGGCATCCTGCAGCTCGAGACGGGTCGGTCGGCGCTGGTGCGCTTGCCGGACGGGGCAGTCCGTCGTCTCTCGCGCGGCGACGATGTGGGCGGTTGGCGGGTCAGCCTCATTGGCCGCGACGCGGTGCGCCTCGAACGCAGCGGGCAGAGCCGGACGCTGCTTCTGGTCGGACGCTGACCGACCCGGCCGCGCGCAGGCCTTGCATTCGCCCGGCCTTGCCGGTAGACGCTCAGGCTCACGCGCGGCACCGGTAGCTCAGCTGGATAGAGCACCAGACTACGAATCTGGGGGTCGGGGGTTCGAATCCTCCCCGGTGCGCCAACAAAATCAAACACTTATAGATCGACAGCTAGGCTCTTAGGCTCGTTCTAGGCTCGGAAATCGCGCTCGTATGGACGACGTGTCGCAGTGAGCAGCGATGGGTCGGAATGTTCCGGGGCCCTGTTTCGAAGCGCTCATGGGTGCGCGCGCCGCCGGGGTGCGAGCCAGGCTCGGCAAGTCAATCGCTCGAGCAGACGGATCTCGATGGTCCTGCAGCCTGACAAAGGTGAGGTCTCACACCAATGAGCCTGCGTCATTTGCCTTAATTGATCTACCTGAATCTAGTTATCTAAATCTTCTTCTCTGTATCTTATTCGTGTCGGGATTTCTGACTTCTAGGTGTCGGGATGCCCGACATCCAGAAGTCGGGATTTCCGACATCAGGATTTCGGGTCGCAGGCCTCATCCCCGCGGCACCAGGAGCTCGTAGACGTTCGACCGGCCCTGGCCGCGCCGGGTCACGCGCACGAACCCCTTGGTGCGGAGTTCCCGGATGTACTCGTTGGCGGTCTGCCGGGTGACGCCGATATCGGTCCCGAGCCGGTCCTGCCCGGGGAAGCACTCGTTCTCGTGCCACGCATAGGAGATCAGCGCGGCATAGGCGAGCTTCGCGCCTGGGGAGAGCTTTTTCGCGCGGAGAATGGCGTTTGGAACCTGGGTGAACCCCTTCTCGGTGAAGGCGTCGCCGCCCACGAAAATGATCGTCCTGTCCTTCAGGATCTCCCCGACATGGGCGATCGCCCCTCTGCGTTTCTCCGCCATCCTCCTGATTATACATCAGACCTGTCGATCACACCGTCCGCCGTGCCCCCAGCCTGGTCGCCGCGGGTTGAGCTCGGCCCCTCGAGGCCGAGGGTCTTCAGGAGCGTCTGCTGCAGGCCGTTGATCAGCAGGTTTGTCTCCCGGTCGCGCTCGAGCAGCGTCATGATCTGCTCGTCGCGCCGCTTGAGCTGGTCGTTCAGCTCCCCGATCTGGACGTCCTTCTGCGTGATCTGGTCCTTCAGGAAATCGTCGCCGAGGCTGGTCACTGTCCGTTGTCAGATAAAT
>CAYXPI010000189.1:0-6922 GCA_964467005.1 uncultured Limibaculum sp.
GCGCCGTCGTGCGGCCGGGCGCCGGCGCCGGACCGGGTGGGCGGGGCTCCGGTCGCGCGGGGGGCGGCCTCAATAGGCGGGGCCCGGAAGCCGGTGGCGCGTGTGGGCCGCCGCCAGCCGGTCGCGGATCACCACATAGTCCTTGGGCGCCGTGCGCGCGAAGCCCGTGAGGAGGAGCGCCGATCGCGTCGTCGCCGCCAGCGCCCCGATCGCCTCCGCCGCCGCTTCGGCGACCGCCGCGGCCTTCCGCGGGCTGCCTGTGATGAGCGGCAGGCCCGGTACCGGATCGGTCCAGGCAAGCACCCTGAGCCGGCCCGTCGCCCGGTCGAACCGTTCGGCGAGCGCCCAGCTCACCGCGTCGATCGCCGCGAGATGCGCCCGCCCGCCCGCCACGGCCTGGATCGAGGCCGCGTGGCTCCCGGTGATCACCGCTTCGGAAAAGAACCGCCCGTTGACCGCATGGGGCGCGGCGGCGTGCATGAGGGCGGCGTAGCCCGACTGGCTGTCCCGTGCGTTGATCGCCGCCACGGCCCCGCGGAGCCCGGCGAGATCCGTCGCGGGGTTCTGCTCGGCCACGACGAGGGCGCTCCGGTACTGCCCGGGCCCCACGCCGTCGAGCGCGTAGGAGGGCGTGCCCACGAGCCCGACCCGGCGGGCGAGCGCGCTCACATAAGGCAGCCCGCAGGTCTGGGCCAGCACAAGCTCGGGCGCCGACCAGACGAGCCGTGGCGGGCGGTTGCGGGTCAACGTCTCGGGCGCGTCGAGCCCGCGGTCGCGGATCGCCTCGCGGAGCGCGGCCCAGAACGCGTCGGTCTCGGCGGCGAGCTCCGGACGGTCGTACATCGGCAAGGCCGCGAGGCCGCCCGCGCCGCCGCGCCTCACGCCCATGGCCGCCGCCATTCCGGCGCGCGCGTGCCCACACCCGGCCAGCGCCCCGCGGCGGTCCGCCCGCGCGGGGGGCGGCCGGCGGGCCGGTACGCGGGGGTCGGTCGGCGGCGCGAAGACATGGGGCAGGCGGTCTCGGGCATCGGCAGGGCTCACTCGCCGCCCAGCCTTATCCGGCGCGCCCCGGCTTGGCCATGGGCAAGCGACGCCGCCGCCGCGGCCCGGCGCGGACCGAGGCCGATGGGGGGCGCGCCCCTCCGGCCCGGGCGCGGCGCTTGCCCGGGCGGGCGGGGCCTCGGTCCGCGCCGATTTCCCTTGCGGGCCGGGCGCGCCCTTGAGATGAGGGCTGAGGGCGGGCGAGGAGGCCAGGCATGCGAACCCACACCCGGGTGGCGGTGATCGGCGGCGGCGTGGTCGGCGCCTCGGTCCTCTACCATCTCACCAAGCTCGGCTGGACCGACGTCACCCTCCTCGAGCGGTCGGAGCTCACCTCGGGCAGCACCTGGCACGCGGCGGGGGGCTTTCACACCTTGAACGCCGACACCAACATGGCCGCCCTCCAGGGCTACACCATCCGGCTTTACCGCGAGCTCGAGGCGATCACCGGCCAGTCCTGCGGGCTCCACCATGTGGGTGGGCTCACGCTGGCGACCGACCGGGACCGGCTCGACTTTCTGCGCGCCGAGCGGGCCAAGCACCGGGTGATGGGGCTCGAGACCGAGATCGTCGGGCCCGCGGAGATCGCCCGCCTCTCCCCCATCACCGCGACCGAGGGGGTGCTGGCCGCGCTCTACGACCCGCTCGACGGGCATCTCGACCCCTCGGGCACCACCCAGGCCTATGCCAAGGCCGCGCGGATGGCGGGGGCGGAGATCCGGCTCCGCACGCCCGTGCTCGACACCCGGCCGCGGGCCGGCGGCGGCTGGGACATCGTGACGCCGGAGGGCACCCTCGCCGCCGAGCATGTGGTGAACGCCGCCGGGCTCTGGGCGCGGGAGGTGGGGGCGCTCGCGGGCCTCTCCCTGCCGCTCCACCCGATGGAGCACCAGTACCTCGTCACCGACACCCTGGCGGAGGTCGCCGCGCGCGCCGAGGAGCTTCCCCATGTGATGGATCCCGAAGGCGAGGCCTATCTCCGCCAGGAGGGGCAGGGGCTCTGCATCGGGTTTTACGAGCAGGCCTGCGTGCCCTGGGCGGTGGACGGCACGCCCCAGGACTTCGGCCACGAGCTCCTCAGCGACGATCTCGACCGGATCGGCGAGAGCCTGGCCCTGGCTTATCGCCGTTTCCCCGTCCTTGCGCGGGCGGGCGTGAAGCGGGTGATCAACGGCCCCTTCACCTTCGCGCCGGACGGGAACCCGCTGATGGGCCCCGTGCCGGGGCTCCAGAACTACTGGGTCGCCTGCGCGGTGATGGCCGGCTTCTCCCAAGGCGGCGGGGTGGGCCTCGCGCTCGCGCAATGGATGGTGGAGGGCGAGCCCGAGCGCGACGTCTTCGCCATGGATGTCGCCCGCTTCGGCCCCTGGGCCACCCCCGGCTACACCCGTGCGAAGGTGGTGGAGAACTACCAGCGCCGGTTCTCGATCTCCTACCCCAACGAGGAACTGCCGGCCGCGCGCCCGCATCAAACCACCCCGGCCTATGGGATCTGGGACGCGGAGCGCGCGGTCTTCGGCGCGGCCTACGGCATGGAGGCGGTGAACTACTTCGCCGCCGAGGGCCAGCCCCGGCACGAGACCCCCAGCTTCCGCCGCACCGATGCCTGGGACGCCATCGCCGCCGAATGCCGCGCGGTGCGCGAGGCGGTCGGCCTCAACGAGATCCACAATTTCGGGAAGTACCGCGTCACCGGCCCTCGGGCGCGGGCCTGGCTCGAGCGGGTGATGGCCGGCCGCGTGCCCCGCCCGGGGCGGCTCACGCTCAGCCCGATGCTCTCGCCCAAGGGCCGGGTGATCGGAGATTTCACGATCTCCTGCCTCGGCGAGGCGCGCTTCCAGCTCACCGCGAGCTTCGGGGCGCAGGCCTACCACATGCGCTGGTTCGAGGCGCAGCGGGAGGACGGCGTGGCGGTGGAGAACGTCTCCACCCGGCGCTTGGGCTTCCAGATCGCGGGGCCGCGGGCGCGGGAGCTTCTGGCGCGCGTCACCCGGGCGGATGTGGGGGCCAACGCGCTCCCCTTCCTTGGGATCGCCGAGATCGAGGTGGGGGCGCTGCACGCCCTTGTGCAGCGGGTGAGCTACACGGGCAGCCTCGGCTACGAGATCTATGTCGACGCCGAGGACCAGGTGGCGCTCCACCGCGCGCTCCGAGAGGCCGGGCGGGATCTCGGCCTCCGCCCCTTCGGCATGCGGGCGATGATGTCGCTCCGGCTCGAGAAGGGCTTCGGCTCCTGGCTCCGCGAGTACCGGCCGGACTATCTGCCGGGCGAATGCGGGCTCGACCGTTTCGTCGCCTATGGGCGGGAGGGCTTCATCGGCCGCGAGGCGGCGCTGGCCGAGCGCGACGCGGGGCCCCGGCGGCGCCTCGCCACCTTCCTCGTCGAGGCCGAGGACGCGGACTGCCAGGGCGACGAGCCCATCTTCGAGGGCGGGGAGGTTGCGGGCTTCGTCACCTCCGGCGGCTACGCCCATTGGGCCGAGCGCTCGGTGGCCATCGGCTTCCTGCCGCCCGAGCGCGTCCGGGAGGGCCACGGCGTGGAGATCGAGATCCTCGGCCAGCGCCGGCCCGCGCGCGTGATCACCCGGGCGCTCTACGACCCGGACAGCGCCCTCATGCGGGGATGACGCCGATGCTCTCGGACGACGAGCTCATCGCCCGCGCCCGCTCGGTCGTGCGCCGCAGGACCAGCCACCAGGTCGAGGCCGGGCAGGTGGGGGCGGCGCTCCTCTCCGAGAGCGGGGCCGTGCATCTCGGCGTCTGCATCGACGCGCCCTGCGGCATCGGCTTTTGCGCCGAGCACGCGGCCATCGGCGCGATGGTGACCGCGGGGGAGACGCGCATCCTCGCCGCCGTCGCGGTCAACGAGGCGGGCACGGTGCTGCCCCCCTGCGGCCGCTGCCGGGAGTTCATCGCGCTCCTCCACGCCGAGAACACGGCCACGCGGATCCTGCTGCCGGACGGCCGCGCGGTGACGCTCATCGAGCTCCTGCCCGAGCATTGGATCGCGGCGAAGGGCCAGGGCGGCTGGGTCTAGCCCGCCCGGCGCGCGAGGAGGCGGACGACCTCCGCCGTGCCCCGATGCGCCGCCCCTTCGTCGAGCCGGACCCGACCGGCGAGGCACTCCCAGATCTCGAGGCCCTCGGCCGGCGCGAGGTCCTCGAGGCTCCAGAGCTTGTCCGGGTCGTCCGGGCCCATGCCGCCCGGCGCCTGGGCCAGGGCAAACCCCTCGAGCAGCAGCCAGCCCCCTGGGGAGAGCGCGCCAGCCGCGAGGCCGAGGGCGTGGCGTCGCAGCGCCCGCGGCCCCTGGAGGTAGAGGAGGGTGGCGAGGTCCGCCGCGCCCTCTGGCCGCCAGGTCGCAAGATCGGCGGTGTGGCGCGCGACCCGCACCCCCTCCGCCCGGTCCCGCGCCCGCGCCCGCTCGGTGGCGACGCCCGAGAGGTCCACCGCCGTGACCGCCACGCCCAGGCCCGCGAGCCAGGTGGAGTTCCGCCCGTCGCCATCGGCGAGCATGAGCGCGGTGCCGGGCCGGATCTCCGGCCGGGCGAGGGCGGCCACGAGAGAGGCGTTGGGGGCGCTTCCAAAGAGCCCCTCCGCCGGCGCGGCGCGGTAGCGCGCGTCCCACCGCTGGGCGATGCCGTCCTCTGCCATGGCTCTCGCCTAGCACGGGGGCCGCGGCCCCGCCAGCGCGGTTGATCTCCGCCGCGGGGCGTGGTCCTCTCCCGCAAAGGCGGCGCATGATCACCCTCCTCCACACATCCGACTGGCATCTGGGCACACCCTTCGCCCGCTTCGAGGGCGACCTGCCCGCCCGGCTCCGCGAGGCGCGGATGGCCGCGATCCCGCGCCTTGCCGAGGCCGCGCGGGCGGCGGGCGCGCGCCTTGTTCTCGCCGCCGGCGATCTTTGGGACAGCGACAGGCCGGCGCCCGACCAGCGGGTCCAGGCCCTCGCCCTCATGGCCGAGGCGGCGGACCTCACCTGGGCGCTCCTCCCCGGCAATCACGACCCCGCGCGGCCCGGCGGCCTTTGGGAGCGGATCGCCGCCGAGGCGCCGCCCAACCTCCTCCTCCTCACCGAGCCGCGGCCCGTGCAGGCGCGCCCCGGCCTCTGGCTCCTGCCCGCGCCCGCCACCGGGCCCGACCCTGGGCGCGACCTCACCGCCTGGATGGACGCCGCACCCACGCCCGAGGGCGCTCTGCGGGTGGGGGTGGGCCACGGCCCGGCCTTCGACCCCGGTGCGGCCCAGAGCGCGGCCATCGCGCCCGACCGGGCCGCGCGCGCGGGCCTCGCCTATCTCGCCTTGGGCGACGCGCACAGCCCGCGGCGCGTCGGCCCCCGCCAGGCCTACAGCGGCACGCCGGAGCCCGACCGCTTCGGCCTCTCCGGCCCCGGCGCCGCGCTCGCCGTCACCTTGGGGTCCGGGGACCCGGAGATCCGCGAGGCGACGACCGGGCGCTTCGCCTGGGTGGAGGCGGTGGAGCGCCTGGCACCGGGCGCCGGTGCGCCGGCGCTCGAGGCCCATCTGCCGGAGCCCGCGGCGCGGCGGACCACGCTCCTCCGCCTCCGGCTCGACGGGGCGCTCGGGCTTGCGGAGCGGGCCGCTTGGGAGGCCGCGGCCGCCCGCATGGCCCCGGCGCTCGCCCATCTCGAGCTCGACACCCGCGGCCTCGAGACCCGCCGCGCGCCCGAGGATCTCGACCGGATCGACCGGGGCGGGGCGCTCCGCGCGGCGGCCGAGACGCTGGCCGCCGAGGCCGAGGATCCGGCCCTTGCGCCCGAGGCGCGGGCGGCGGCGGCCGGCGCCCTCGCCCTCCTCGCCACCTGGTGCGCCGAGGGAGAGGAGCCGTGAAGCTCCGCGCCATCCGGGTCCATGATCTGCGGCGCTTCGCCGGCCGCGGCGTCGCGCTCGAGGGGCTGTCGGACGGGCTCAACCTCTTCGCCGAGCCCAACGAGACGGGCAAGTCCACCCTCTTCGACGCGCTCCACGCGCTGTTTTTCGCCAAGCACGGCTCGAAGGACCGGACGGTGCGGAGCCTCGAGCCCTATGGCGGCGGGCGGCCACGGGTGGCGGTGGACCTTGCGCTCGAGGGGCGGCTCGTCCGGGTGGAGAAGCGCTTCATCGCCAAGAGCTTCGCGACGGTGACGGATCTCGCGACCGGGGCGGAGATCGCTCGCGGAGAGGCGGCGCAGGGCTGGATCGAGGCCGCCCTCGGCACCGGGGCGGAGGGGCCGGCCGGGCTCCTCTGGGTGCGTCAGGGGGCGTCGCAGGATCTCGAGGGCGGGCGGACCGTCCGGGCCGAGGCGCTGGAGGCGGCGGTGGAGACCGAGGTGGCCGAGCTCACCGGCGGGCGGCGGATGCGCGCGCTCGAGGCCCGGCTGGAGGCGCGCCTTGGCGAGCTCGTGACCCCGACGGGGCTCGCGCGGAAGGGTGGCGCGCTCGCGCATGCGGAGGCGGCCCTGGCGGAAGCCGCGGCTGAGGCGGAGGCGCTGTCGGCGCGCCAGGCCGCGGCGGAGGCGGATCTGGCGGCGCTGGCGGAGGCCCGGGCGCGTCGGCGGCGGTGGACCGATCCCGAGGCGGCGGCCAAGCTGGCGACGGATCTGGCGGCGGCCCGGGCGGCCGAGGGCGCGGCGCGGGCCCGGGCGGCGGAGTCGGCGGCGGCGGCGGCGGAGCTCGGCCTGACCCAAAGCGCGGTGGCGGAGGCGGCGCGCGCGGCGGCGGCCATCGAGACGGCGCGCGCCTCGGCGGAGCAGCTTGCGGCGCGGGCCGTGGGCCTTGCCGCCGATGCGGAGGAGGCGCGCCGCCGCGCCGCCCACGCCGAGACGGACCAGCGATCGGCCGCAGCGGCGGCCGGGGCGGCGGCGGCGGGGCAGGTGGCGGCG
>CAYXPI010000190.1:0-6907 GCA_964467005.1 uncultured Limibaculum sp.
GCACCTCGTCCCTGAAGTGAAGGCCCATCATCATCATCCGGGCGACCCAGAAGAAAATGATGTCGAACCCGGTGACGAGCACATCGGTCTTGTAATAGCGCGCGAGCTCCGGGGTCTCGTCGGGCCAGCCGAGCGTGGAAAACGGCCAGAGCGCCGAGGAGAACCAGGTGTCGAGCACGTCCTCGTCGCGGGTGAGCGCGCGGCCGCCGGCTTTCGCCTGGGCCTCCTCTTCGCTCTCCGCGCAATAGGCGGTTCCGTCGGCGTCGTACCACACGGGGATCTGGTGGCCCCACCAAAGCTGGCGGGAGATGCACCAGGGTTGGATGTTGTCGAGCCACTGGAAATAGGTCTTGTCCCAGGTCTCGGGCACGAAGCGGGTGGTGCCGCCCCGCACCGCCGCGATCGCGGGGCCGGCGAGCGTCTCCGCGTCGCAGAACCACTGGTCCGTGAGGTAGGGCTCGATGGCGACCTTCGACCGGTCTCCGTGCGGCACGAGATGGGGGTTGTCGTCCACCCCGTCGAGCCAGCCCTGCTCCTCGGCGAGTGCGATGACCCGGGCGCGCGCGTCGTAGCGGTCGAGCCCGTGGAGCGCCATGCAGTCCGGCTCGGGCTCGCAGCCCTCCAGAAAGTCCGGATTGCCCTCAAGCCAGATCGCGGCTTTGGTGGTCATGACGTTGACGACGCGCAGCCCCGTGCGCTTTCCGACCTCGAAGTCGTTGAAATCATGCGCCGGGGTGATCTTGACCGCCCCCGTGCCCTGCTCGGGATCGGCATAGGCATCGGCCACGATCGGGATGCGCCGGCCGACCAGCGGCAGGATCACATCGCGCCCCACCAGATGGGCGTAGCGCGCATCGTCCGGGTGAACGGCCACGCCCGTGTCGCCCAGCATTGTCTCCGGCCGGGTGGTGGCGACGGTGATGCAGTCCCGCGTCTCATGCGCGGTGGGGCGGCCCTCCTCATCCCAGGCCACCGGCGCCTCGTAGGTCGCGCCGTCCGCCAGGGCGTAGCGGAACCGCCAGAGCTTGCCGCCCCGGGCGGAGGGGCGCACCTCCACCTGCTCCACCTCGAGATCGGAGATTGCAGTCTCGAATTGCGGGTCCCAGTTCACCAGTCGCTTGTCGCGATAGATGAGTCCCTTGTGGTAAAGCTCGACAAACACTTTGAGAACGGCGCGGGAGAGCCCGTCGTCCATGGTGAAGCGGGTGCGCGACCAATCGCAGGAGGCGCCGAGGCGCTTGAGCTGGCCGAGGATCGTCGCCTCGCTCTCCGCCTTCTGCTGCCACACCCGCTCGATGAACCGCGCGCGCCCCATCTCACGCCGGCTTTCCGTGCCCTCCGCTGCAAGCGCGCGCTCCACGACCATCTGCGTGGCGATGCCGGCGTGGTCCGTGCCCGGCTGCCAGAGGGTGTCGTGGCCGCGCATCCGGTGCCAGCGGATGAGGATGTCCTGGATCGTGTTGTTGAGCGCGTGCCCCATATGGAGCGAGCCCGTGACATTGGGCGGCGGGATCACGATGGCGAAGGTGGGGGCGCCCGGCCGCGCGTTGGCCCCGGCGGCAAAGCAGCCCGCCGCCTCCCACTCCGCATAGATCCTGGCCTCGGCCTCGGCCGCGTCGAAACTCTTGTCCATGGCTCGCTCGTCCTCGCTCGGCGCCGTCTCGGCCGAGAGCTTTAGCGCGGGGCGAGGCCTGGGGAAAGGGACGGGCGCCGCGGCGGGCCGCCGCCTCCGGGTGGGCGGGCCCGAGAGGCGCGGCCGGGCGCCGGCGACCGCCGGGGCGGGGGAGGCGGCGGCCCGCCACACCCCACCGCGCGCCTGTCAGCCCTTCTCGGCGAGGAGCTTGGCCACCTCCGCCTGGATCATCTTCTGGACGTTGCGGCTGATGTTCTGCCCCGTCGGCCCCATCAGCTCCTCGCGCACCACTTGGCGCATCTCCTCACGGCGCTCGGCGGCGTCGGCCTCCGCCCCGGCCTCGCGCTCGGCGATCTCCTCGCGCACGATCCGACGGATCATGTCCTCGAGCGCCGCCTCGTCGATGACCACCGCCTCCTCGTCCGCCAGCTCGGGCTCGGGCTCCGGCATAGCGGGCGCCGAAGGGGGCGGCGGCGCGACGGCCGCCGGCTCGGGCCGCGGCGGGTCCTCTTCGGTGAGCTTGCTGAAATCCACCCGCATATTGGGCGTGAGCGACAGCGGATCCGGCGCGTCGGGGGCGGAGGCACTCGGGGCGGCCTCGGGCGCGCGGGTCTTGGCTGGGTCGCCCTCGGCGATGGGCGCGCCGAGCGCGAGCGGCGGCTCATCGCGGCCGATCAAGTCCGGCTCCGGCATGTCGTCGTACCCGTCTTTCTTGTCGGCTCCGATGATCCGCCGGATCGAGGCCAGAACGTCGTCCATCGATTTCCGGTTTCCGCCGCTTGTGTTCATGTGCTCGGCCCCTGTTCTCGGTTGTGCGGGTGTGCCCCGCTGGGTCGCGGCCAGTATTCCACAGCTCAGGGCCGGTAGGAAAGCGACCAGACCGTGTCGTCCGAGGGATCGTAGCCGAAATTGCGATCGCGCACGCTGGCGTAATAGGCGGAGGCGTCGGGCGCGGGACCGATGTCGAGGCCGAGATGGTCCACCGTGAGGAGCCCCATGGAGGCGAGGATCTGATAGGCCGCGACGTACTCGTCGCGCTGGGCCTCGATGAGCCCGGCGCGGGCATCGAGCACGTCCTCCTCGGCGTCGAGCACGTCGAGCGTGGTTCGCGCGCCCACCTTGGCCTCCTCGGTCACGCCCTCGAAGGCGAGTTGGGCGGCCCGCACCTCCAGCCGTCCGGCCTCGATGGAGGCGCGCGCGACCTCGAGGCTCGACCAGGCGACGCCGGTGTTGCGCACGGCGTCGCGCAGCGCGGTGACGATGGCCGCGTCCGCCCCCTCCACCGCGGCCTGGGCCTGGCGGACGGCGGAGTAGTTGGCCCCGCCCGAATAAAACGGAATCGTGACGTTGAGACCGATGGCGGCCGATTGCGTCCCCTCGATCCCGTCGTCGAGCGTGTCGAACTCGCTGAGCGTGCCCTGGAGCGACACCTGGGGCAGAAGCGCGCCGATCGCGGCCCGGACGTCGAAGCCCGAGGCGTCCCGCTCGAGCCGCGACGCGAGGAGGTTGGGCTCGTTGCGCACCGAGATCTGCACGGCGGCGTCGAGCGTCTCCGGCAGGTCCGGGATCGGCGGCGGCGGCGCGAGCTCGCCCGGCGCCCGGCCCACCACATCCGCGAAGTTCTCCCGGCTGATCTCCAGCTGGCCCTGGCTGGCCGCGAGGTTGGAGCGCGCGGCGGCGAGCGCGGCGCGGGCCTGCTCCACATCCGTCCGGGTCACCTCGCCCACCTCGAAGCGCTCCTGCGCGGCCCGAAGCTGCTCGCTCAGCACGCGGACGTTGTTGCGCGCCACTTCAAGAAGGAACCCGTCGCGCCGCACGTCGAGGAACGCCGTGACCGCGTCGAGCAGCACGCTCTGCTCGGTCGCGGTCAGCACCGCCTGCTCCACCGTGATGCGGGTCTCCGCCGCCTCGGTGGTGTTCTCCACCTGGCCGCCCGTGTAGAGCGGCTGGGTGGCGATCAGCTGGAGCGTGGTGGGAAACACCGGGTTGTCGTTGCCCGCAAATCCGGGGCCGTCGGAGATCTCGAAGTCGAGGCCGATCTCGCCGGTCACCTGGATGCGCCCGGCGGCCCTGGCCTGGACTGCGAGCTCGGAGGCGATCTTCACATCCGAGCGCTGGGCCTGGAGATCGGGGCTGTTGAGGAAGGCCTCGACCATGACGTCGGCGAGGCTCTCCGCGCCCTTCGCCGCCATCGCCGGGAGCGCCACGACCAGCGCCGCCGCCCCCCAGAGCTGCGCCGCCCGTGCCATCCGTCTCTCGCCCACCCGCGTCTCCTCCGTGCCGCTCAGAACACGAACTCGGAGCGCCGCGCGAAGCCCGGCAGCACCGGCCCGCCCGCGTCGAACACATACCGGTCCGACAGCGTGTCACCGCTCTTGGTGTAGAGCCGGCAATGGCCCACCCCGTCCTCGGCCACCAGCGCGACGAGCCGCCCGCCCTCGCGGAGCTGCGCGCCGAGCGCCGCGGGCAAGGTCTCGATCATGCCGTTCACGAAGATGACGTCGAACGGCGCGTGCGCCGCATCCCCGGCCGCGGGGTCGCCCACGCTCACCACGGCGTTCGCCACCTCGAGCCCGGCCAGCGTCTCCTTCGCCTGCCCCGCAAAGCCCTCGTCGGGCTCGACGGCGATCACGGCCTGGGCGAGGCGCGCGATCAGGGCCGTCGCATATCCCGTGGCCGGCGCGATCTCGAGCACAAGGTCGTTCGGCCCGATCGCCGCGGTTTCGAGCATTTTCGCCAGGATCCGCGGCTCGAGAAGCGCGCGCCCCTCAGCGAGCTCGATCTCCGCCCCGGCGTAAGCGACGGCGCGGGCATGGCGGGGCACGAACTGCTCCCGCGGGCACCACAGCATCGCCTCAATGATCTCATAGCGGGTGACGTCGGAGGGGCGCACCTGGCAATCGACCATCGCGGCCCGCGCGGCTGCAAAATCCGTCATCGCATTGCCTGCCTCTGCCTCGTCCCCCGTCAAAGGCTTGCCACAAAGTCTTGAGGCGCGCAACTGAGACGAATGACGCCTCAGCGCTCGGGCCCGGGGGCCGCCTTGCCAAGCGCCGCCCCCGGGTCTAAGGAGGCTAAGCGGGCGACGTGGCGGAGTGGTTACGCAGCGGACTGCAAATCCGTGTACGCCGGTTCGATTCCGGCCGTCGCCTCCATGGCGGGCCCCGCCACACCGCCGCCGTTCTCCCTCAGTGCCGGGTGGCGCGCACGGGCGCCGGGGCACGCTCGGCATGCGCCGACCTGAGGCGCGCCCGGCGGAGCATGAGGCCCGCCGCCTCGGCCTCCGCCGCCAGCGCAAGCGCAAGGTCGGGGCGCACCAGGTGGGCGGCGAGGAGCACCGCCTCCTCCCGGTTGGCCTCCGCGCCGGCGCCGACGAGCCGCGCAAGGGCGCTCTCATGCCCGCCGAGGCAGGGGCAGCCGACCGGCCGGCCGGCGAAGGGGCGTCTCCCATGGCGCAGCAGCGTGGAGATCATCCGCTCGAAGGCTCGGAGATGCGTGCGCCCCGCCGCCGGGCCGAAAATCCCGGCCATCTCCGTCCACACCTCCGCCTGACCGTCCGGCCCCGCGAGCCAAAGCCGGGCGTAGCGCACCGCGGCCGCCTCGTGCGCCGCGAGATCGGCGACCAAGCCCACGGGTGCCGCGCCGCGCGGCTCCTCCGCCCAGGTCATTTGGTGAGGATGAGCTTGCCCTGCCGGGTGATCCGCAGGGTGTAGACTTGGCCGGCGAGGACGATCCGCGCGACGTCGCCGCCTCGGGTGAGGGCGCGCGCATCGTGGGTCGGAACGGTCTCGGCGTCGATATCGATCTCAGGCGCCATGGCGCGGGTCCTTGCGTGACGGGGTACGCGGGCCTTTGGGCCCCTCTTCGTCAATCCTTACGTTTTCACTCAGGAAAGTCAATCCCGAGTGTTTTGGTCAGATTACCCGGCGGTGACCAACACGTTGAAGGCGATGGAAATCCGCTCCCCCGGCCCCTGGAAGGGATGCACCTGGTGCTGCAGCCAGGAGGGAAAGAGCAGCATCGTCCCGGCCTCCGGGTTGAGGAGCGTGCGCTGCTGCATCGAGTTCTCCACCGTGTAGGACGCCGCCGCCCCGGGCCGTGGGTCGACGAACTCGAACTTCCCGCTCATGGGCGCGGCCTCCCACCCCGCCTCGGGCGCCGGGTTCCCGGTGACGTAATAAACGCCCGACCAGGTGGAGTTCGGGTGGAGATGGAGGCTGTTGTACTGGCCCCGGCGGAGCACGTTGGCCCAGCCCTCCACGCTCATCCGGTGGCGGGCCGGTTTCATGACAAGGCGCGTCATCTCCCCCGTCACCTGGCGGATGCGTCCCATCAGCGCCTCCAGGGGCGGCTCCGGACGGAGGAGAAACCCCATCTCAGAATGCCAGCCGCCCACATTGGAGCGGGCGAGCCCGGGGCTCCGCGCCTCCTCGGCGAGGACGACGGCGCGAAGATCGGCGTTGAGCGCGTCGCTCTCCGGCCAGGGATAAATCGCGACCGGCGTGGGGAAGATCGGCCGCACGAACCCCTCGAGGGGCGCGGGCAATGGCGGGTCCGGGCGGCGCGCGCGATCGGCCATCTCGTCCTCCCTGACTGGGTCGCGCAGCCCTAGCACCAGGGCGGGGCGCGGGCAATCCTCACGCCCGGCCTATCAATGAAGATTTGTAATGTGATATCATAACACTCAGCGAGGCAGAATCACTGTCCGCATTGAGGTGTGTCAAAGATCGATTGGATGTAATGTTATAGCCATCGCAGAGGCGCGGAAACCTGCGCTCGCAACGACAAAAACTCCGGCGGTGTGTCGCACTGACTAATTGTAAAGCGACAATTCTTTGACGGTTTTGCGAAGAGTGTCCGATGGAGTTGTCTGCTCCGTTGACGCTCCCCATCGGCTTGCGCACTGTCCGGCCACAACACTGTTGTGCCGCGGGACAAGTGGCGCGTCGGGCACTCCGGACCGAATGGGGATTAGTATGACCTTCAAAGGCTACCAGCTTAACAAGCTTATGCTTGCCAGCAGCGTGAGCGCCCTCGCGCTTGCGCCGAGCATCGTTGTCGCCGATCCGGCGGCGAGAATCGCCGAGCTCCAGGCCAACGGCGCTTATCTCGCGGGCGACAAGCACAACCACACCACCTGCACCGACGGCGCCACCTCGGTCCAGTCGCTGGTCAACCAATCGCTCGAGGTCTACGACCTCGACTGGTTCGCGCAGACGGGCCACGGCGGCTCGGGCAACCGCGACTGCCGCTTCGACGACAACCCCGGCTACT
>CAYXPI010000191.1:0-6761 GCA_964467005.1 uncultured Limibaculum sp.
GAGGTGGCGGAGAACGGCGACCTCGCCAATTGGATGATCCCGGGCAAGCTCGTCAAGGGCATGGGCGGCGCGATGGATCTCGTGGCGGGGGTCGAGCGCGTGATCGTCATCATGGACCACACGAACAAGGCTGGGGAAACGAAGCTCCTCAAAGCCTGCACCCTACCGCTCACCGGGACGGGCGTGGTCGACCGGATCATCACCATTCTCGGCGTGTTCGACGTGGTCGATGGCGGGCTCAAGCTCGTGGAGCTCGCGCCCGAGGTCAGCGAGGACGAGGTCCGTGCCAAGACCGAGGCGACGCTCGTCCACTGAACGCCGCCCGGCGGCGGCGCCCTCAGCCGCCGGTCGGGGCCGTGGCGTTCACCGCATCCATGAACGCGCTGCAAAGATCGTAGCGTCGCGGCGCTTTGGTCATGAGCGTGCTCCGGCTTTTCGCGCTCGTGAGGAACATCGACATCATGGTGGCGATGTCCTCCTCTGGGTTGCGCCCGTCCACCGGGTTTTCGTAGTCGCCCTTCTCCTTGATCTTGGCGAGGGGCGTGTCCGGGTCGAGGTGCCGCACCGACCGGCCGCCATGGAGGAGGCTCACGCTCGCATTTTGCAGATGCTCGGCCAGCATGTTGCCGTCCGAGGCCTGGAACACGTACCAGCCATAGAGGTTCGGGCGCTGCATCATCTCGTGAAGCAGCCGCTTGGGCGTCACCGCCTGCTCGACGGGCACCTCCTCGGTCTGGTCGTGGAAGTGGTGGATCATCTCGTGGATGAGGGTGGCCTTGAACTCCTCCTCGTCGCTGGTGACCAGCGGGATGCCGTCGACATCCACCCAGCTCTCGCGGATCGAGACGGCCTTGTCCGAGAGGATGATGTCGTGCCCGCCGGGCGCGGCGCTTAAGTCTGCGTAGTGGGTGCCCTCGGTCGTCGAGGCGACATCGCGCGCGCCGTCCGTGCAAAACTCCGTCACCCGGCCGACGGAGGGCTCCGTCACCGGCGCGTGCTGGCGGTAGAGGTTGTGGAGGAGGGCGATCTCCGGGTCCTTGCGCACCTCGTCGACCCAGACCTGTTCCTGCGCGGTCAGCGGCTTTGTCGTGTCGCAGGCTGCGGCGGCGACCGTCTTGGCCGCCTCGCAGGCCGGGCTCTCGTCGCTCCTGCCCGGGGCGCCGGCCAGGAGTTTGCCCGCGGCAGAGATGAGGCCGCCGATGCCGCCCTTGTCCGCCACCTCGATGGCCAGCACGAGCCCCGCGCGCTTCAGCTTCACCTCGACGATCTTGGCCTCCATCCGGTCGAGCTGGCCGCGCTCCTCCTGCGTGATCTCGCCATCCGCCTCCGCCTCGCAGGTGAGCTCCTTCAGCCCGTCTTCCAAGTCGGCGAGCTGCGCGTCGATGGCCTTCAGGCGCTCCTCGGGTGTGGTCATCGGTCGATTTCCCGTGTCTCAGGCCGCCAGCATAAGTTTTTGCGCGGATTTTGGGAGATCTTCTCGGCGCGCGCCGATCAGCCCCAGAGGGCCGGGTCCGGCGGATGCACCCGACTGCCTTGGTAGCGGAGGGCGGGCGCGCGGTCCCGGGCCAGGAGGAGGGGACCGTCGAGATCCACCTCCACCGCGCCCTGGGCGAGGAGCAGGCCGGGCGCCATGGCGAGGGAGGTGCCGAGATTGCAGCCGACCATGATCCCCAGCCCGGCTGCCTTCGCCTCGGCCGCGAGCGCCAGAGCCTCGGTGAGCCCGCCGGCTTTGTCGATCTTGATGTTCACGAGGTCGTAGCGCCCGAGCAGCGCGGGGAGCGAGCCGCGGTCGGTGCAGCTTTCGTCCGCCGCGAGGGGAACGGGCCGGGGCAGCCCGTCGAGCTCGCCGTCCCGTCCGGGCGGCAGAGGCTGCTCGATGAGCGTGACGCCGAGTTCGCCGAGCGGGGCCATGAGCTCGCCGAGCTGGTCGCGGGTCCAGCCCGTGTTGGCGTCGACGGTGAGGCGGGCGTCGGGTGCGGCGGCGCGGACGGCGCGGACCCGGTCGAGATCGCCCTCCGCCCGGCCGAGCTTGAGCTTGAGGATCGGCCGGTGCCGCGCCGCGGTCGCGGCCGCACCCATGGCCTCCGGGGTGCCGAGGCCGATCGTGAAGACGGTGGTGACGGGTCCGGGTGCCCCGAGCCCGGCGAGCGCCCAGGCCGGGCGGCCCGAGAGCTTGGCCTCGAGGTCCCAGAGCGCGCAGTCCACCGCCGCGCGGGCCGGGCCCGGGGGCATGAGGCGGAGGAGATCGGCGCGGCTCGCCCCGGCTTCCACGGCGGGGGCCACGGCCGCGACGGCCGCCTCGAGCGCCGCCCCCGCCTCCGAACGGTCCGCCTCGCCACGGCCGGTCGTGCCCGCCTCCTCGATCTCCACCACGGCGACGGCGGCGTCGTCCTGGCGCATTCGGCTGATGACGAACGGCTCCTTGAGCGGCCAGGTCTCCGTCCGCAGGGTGACGCGCCGGCTCATGGCAGCGCGTCGACGAGTTGGGCGACGCCGATCCGCACGGGGTCGACCGCCGGCAGCCCGTGGGTGTCCGTCAGGGCCGCGAGATGGTCCGCGGCCTCCGCCTCGCCCAGGTTATGGGTGTTGACGGCGAGGCCGACGACCCGGGCCCGGGGGCAGGTGAGGCGGGCCGCGGCCTCGTTGGCGGCGATGGCGGTGGCGAGGTCCGGGATCGCGTAGCCGGGATACGCGCCGTCGTCGATCGTGGTCCGGCCGGCGGCGTGGCAGAGCACGAGCGCCTCCGCCTGCGCGCCGTGGAGAAGCCCGAGGGAGACGGGGGCGTAGGCCGGGTGAAAGAGCGAGCCCTGCCCCTCGATCACGTCCCAATGGTCGGGCTCGGCCGAGGGCGCCAGGATCTCGACGCTGCCGGAGAGGAAATCTGACACCACGGCGTCGATGGGCAAGCCCGAGCCGGCGATGAAGATGCCGGTCTGACCCGTCGCGCGGAAAGTGGCCGCCAGGCCGCGGGCGCGGAGCTCGGCCTCGATGGCGAGGGCGGTGAACATCTTGCCGACCGCGCAGTCGGTCCCGACCGTAAGGAGCCGGCGGCCGGAGCGCGGGGCGCCGGTGCCGCAGGGAAGGCCCGGGGGCGGCACGCGGAGATCGTGGACGGCGCGGCCAAGCCGCCGGGCGGCCGCAGCGATCTCCGGGATGTCGGCCAGCCGGCTGTGGAGGCCCGCCGCGAGATCGAGGCCCGCCTCGAGGGCCGCGACGCAGAGGCCCACCCACGCCGCCGGCAGGCCCCCGCCGACCGGCGCCACGCCTAGGACGAAGGTGCCCGCACCCCTGGCCGCCGCTTCCGCGGGCGTGAGATCGGGCAGGCCGAGATCGGCCCCGGCGCCGGGCAGCCGGTGCTGCCCGAGGCAGGCCTCCGGTCGCCAATGGGCGATGCCCGCGGCCGTCTTGGCGGCGAGGGCGCTGGGGGCGTCGCCAAGAAACAGGAGATAGGGCGTGCGGAGGGCGACGGTCATCGGCGTCTCCTCAGCCGGCGACGGAGGCGACGCGGGCGCAGATGGCGTCGATCACGCGCTCGAGGAGCGCCGGGTCCTCGCTCTCGCCCATCACGCGGATCACGGGCTCGGTGCCTGATTTGCGGATGACGAGCCGGCCGCCTCGGCCGAGCGCCGTCTCCCCCTCGGCGATGGCCGCGGTCACGCCGGGGTCCTCCAGCGGGCGCGCCACGGGGTCGAACCGCACGTTCTTGAGGAGCTGGGGGCAGGGCTCGAACATCCGGCAGACCTCCGAGGCCGGGCGCTCCCCCTCCGTCAGCGCGGCGAGCACCTGGAGGGCGGCGATGAGCCCGTCGCCCGTGGTGACATGCGCGCCGAGGATGATGTGCCCGGACTGCTCGCCGCCCAGCGTGTAGCCCTCGGCCCGCATGGTCTCGACCACGTAGCGGTCCCCCACCTTGGTGCGGACGAGGCCGATCCCGCGCTCCGTGAGGAGCCGCTCGAGCCCGAGATTCGACATGACCGTGGCCACGAGCGTTTGGCGGGCCAGCGTCCCGGCCTCGGCCATCCGGGTGGCGACGAGCGCCATCACCTGATCGCCGTCGATCACCCGGCCCTTCTCGTCGATGAGATGCACCCGGTCCGCGTCGCCGTCGAGCGCGATGCCGAGATCCGCGCCCTCCTCCACCACCTTGGCCTGGGCGGCTGCGGGGTCCGTCGAGCCGCAATTGAGGTTGATGTTCTCGCCGTCGGGGCTCGTGCCGAGACGGATCACCTCGGCGCCCAGCTCCCACAGCACCTCGGGCGCCGTGCGATAGGCGGCGCCGTTCGCGCAGTCCGCCACGATCTTGAGGCCCGACAGCGTGCGGCCCCTCGGAAACGACGCCTTGCACACCTCGATGTAGCGCCCGCGCCCGTCCTCGATCCGGGTCGCGCGGCCGATCCGGCCCGGAGGCACGAGATGGGGCCCGTTCTCCATGAGCGCCTCGATCTCGGCCTCGACGGCGTCGGAGAGCTTGTATCCGTCCGGCCCGAAGAGCTTGATGCCGTTGTCCTCGAAGGGGTTGTGGCTGGCGGAGATCATCACCCCCGCATCGGCGCGGAGCGAGCGGGTGAGCATCCCCACCGCCGGGGTGGGAATGGGGCCCGTCTGCAGCACGTCCATGCCGACTGAGGTGAACCCCGCCGTCAGCGCCGTCTCGAGCATGTAGCCCGAGCGGCGCGTGTCCTTCCCGATCACCACCGAGTGCCGGCGCGCGCCGCGGGTGAAGTAGCGGCCCGCCGCCTGGCCGAGGCGCATGGCCACCTCCGCGGTCATGGGGTGCGTGTTGGCCCGCCCGCGGATGCCGTCGGTTCCGAAGAGTGTCCGGCTCATCTCACATCCCTTTCCCTAGTCCGGCCCCGCCAGGGCCTGCCACACCCGCACGGCCTCAACGGTCGCGCGCACGTCGTGCACCCGGAGGATCTGCGCGCCTTGGCCGAGCCCGTGGAGCCCGGCCGCGACCGACCCCGCAGCGCGCCGGTCCGCCGCCTCCACGCCAGAGAGCGTCCCGACGAAGCGCTTGCGCGACACGCCGAGGAGGAGCGCGCAGCCGAGCCCGTGCAGGAGTGAGAGCCCTCTGAGGAGCGAAAGGTTGTGCGCCAACGTCTTGCCGAAGCCGATCCCGGGGTCCACGGCCATCCGCGCGCGGGAGATCCCCGCCGCCTCGGCCGCCGCCACCCGTGTGGCCAGAAAGTCGTACACATCCAACAGCACGTCTCCATAGCGCGGGCTCGCCTGCATGGTCTGCGGATCCCCTTGGGCGTGCATAAGGCAGAGCGCGGGTGCGGATTGGGCGGCCGCGAGGCTCTCGGGGTCGTGCGTGAGGGCCGAGACGTCGTTGAACAGTGTGGCCCCGGCCGCCAGGGCCGCGCGCGCGACCGCGGCCTTGCGCGTGTCGATGGAGATCGGCACCGGGCAGCCGGCGGCCCGGAGCCCGTCCAGCACCGGCATCACCCGGTCGAGCTCCTCCGCCTCACCCACCGGCGCGGCGCCGGGGCGGGTGGATTCCCCGCCGATGTCGAGGAGATCGGCCCCGGCCTCGGCGAGCGCCAGCCCGTGGGCCACGGCCGCTTCCGCCCCGGCCAGGTGGCCGCCATCCGAGAAGCTGTCCGGCGTCACATTCACCACGCCCATCACGCAGGGCCGGTCGAGCGCGAGGCCGGCGAGCGGCGGCCGCGGCGCGGTGAGGGCGGCGAGGCGTTCGGCGCCGTGTTCGACGAGATGGGCCACCGCCTCGGCTGGGACGATCTCCGGCGGCGCGTGGCGGGTGTGGAGCGCCACCTCGGCGAAGGCCATTGGCCCACCGGCCAGCGGCAGGGCGCGCGGGTGCGCGCCCGGGCATGGCAACGGCCGGAGATAGGGGGCACGGGACATCACCGCGGCGTGATAGCCCGTGCCCTCCGCGGCGGCAACGGGAAATAAACACATATGAATTAAGTATAATATGTACGAGATAGCAAATTCAGTGTATAAACTTGTATATCACGAGATGCCGGATTATCTTCCCGGCATGGCCGGGCCGGTGCCGTGATTGGACGCGGAGGCCGGGAAGAGGGAGACGACCCATGCCGAAAGCGTTTCAGACCAAGGTGATCACCGCCAACGATCTCGTGGAGGGCGACAGCGTGTTCCTGGGCCGCAGCGGCTGGGTGCGCGAGGTCTCCGAGGCCCGGATCGCGGAGACGGCCGAGGAAGCCGACATTCTGGCGTCCGCCGGGCGCCTCGCGGAGGCGGACGATCTCGTCGTCGGCGCCTATCTTGTCGACGTGACGGTGGAGGCCGGCCGACCTGTGCCGGTGTCGCGACGCGAGCGTATTCGGGCGGCCGGACAGCCGACCTTCGCCTATGCGAAGCCGGCCGAGGCGGGTGTGGCCCGGGCGGCCTGAGGCCCGGCCAGGCGACAGCCCGAGGGAGGCGCGCATGTACCGCTACGACGAGTTCGACACCCGCTTCGTGAGCGAGCGCACGGCGCAGTTCCGCGCTCAGGTGGCGCGACGGCTCTCGGGCGAGCTGACGGAGGCCGAGTTCAAGCCGCTCCGGCTCATGAACGGGCTCTACCTCCAGCTCCACGCCTATATGCTGCGCGTCGCGATCCCCTACGGCACGCTCGACGGTGCGAAGATGCGGATGCTCGCCCAGATCGCCGAGCGGTGGGATCGGGGTTACGGGCACTTCACCACGCGGCAGAACATCCAGTTCAACTGGCCGAAGCTGAAGGACGTGCCGGACATTCTTGACGCGCTCGCCACCGTCGAGATGCATGCGAT
>CAYXPI010000192.1:0-6709 GCA_964467005.1 uncultured Limibaculum sp.
GGTTGGTCCCGGCCCAGCGGCCGAGGATGACCGAGAAGAACGAGCGGTTCATCCCCACGCACATGATGTAGGAGAGGATGGCGCCCGAGGAGCCCACCAGAGAGCCGGTGATGATGAGCGCCGTGTTGCCGAGCGTGAAGCCGATGCCCGCCGCCGCCCAGCCCGAATAGGAGTTGAGCATCGAGACGACCACCGGCATGTCCGCGCCGCCGATCGGGATGATGAGGAGCACGCCGAGCGCGAAGGCCGCGAGGGTGATGAGCCAGAACCAGATCGTCGCCTGCGTGGTGATGAGGAGGATCACCATCACGACGATGGCCGCGGCGAGGCCGATATTGATGAGGTGGCGGGCCGGCAGGATGATCGGCGCGCCGGACATCCGCCCGTCGAGCTTTGCGAAGGCGATGACCGAGCCCGTGAAGGTGATCGCGCCGATGGCGACGCCGATGGCCATCTCGATGATCGAGGCGGTCTTGACGTTGCCGACCGTGCCGATCCCGAAAGCCTCGGGCGAGTAGAGGGCGCCGGCCGCGACGAACACCGCCGCGAGGCCCACCAGCGAGTGGAAGGCCGCGACGAGCTGGGGCATCTGGGTCATCTCGACCCGCTTGGCGATGGTGCCGCCGATCGCGCCGCCGATGGCGAGCGCCGCCACGATGAGGGCGGCCGCGCCCGCATCGGCCGGCGGGGCCGCCACGAGGAGCGTGGTGCCGATGGCCACGGCCATGCCGATCATGCCGTAGCGGTTGCCCGCCACCGAGGTGGTGGGGTGCGAGAGCCCGCGGAGCGACATGATGAAGAGGATGCCGGCGACCAGGTACAGGAAGGCTGCGAGGTTCTCCATCTCCGTCAGCCCTTCTTCTTGTACATGGCCAGCATGCGCTGGGTGACGAGGAAGCCGCCGAAGATGTTCACCGCGGCGAGCACGACCCCGATGAAGCCGAAGATCTGCGTGGCGAGGGTCGCGTCCGGCCCGGCCGTGCCCGCGGCGATGAGCGCGCCCACGATGATGACGGACGAGATCGCGTTGGTGACCGACATGAGCGGGGTGTGGAGCGCCGGCGTGACGGACCAGACGACATAGTAGCCCACGAACACCGCGAGCGCGAAGATCGAGAGCTGGAAGACGAAGGGGTCGATCCCGCCGGCGGTGCCCGCGGCCGCGGCGGCCTGGGCGGCGGCGTCGGAGGCGGCGGCCTCCTGGGCGGCCCGCTCGGCGAGGCCCGCGAGGGCGGCCGCGCTCTCGCCCAGCGCGTCGGCGGCCTGTTTCAGTTCTTCGATGGCAGACATGGCCTCACTCCTTCGCGGCGAAATTCGGGTGGACGACCGCGCCGCCCTGGGTGAGGCGGATGCCCTTGACCAGCTCGTCCGCCTCGTCGAGTTCGAGCACGCCCTCCTTCGAGAACGGCGCGAGAAAATTGTAGTGATTGCGCGCGTAGAGGGCCGAGGCGTCCGCCGGCAGGCGTCCCGGCATGTTGGCGTAGCCGATGATGTGGACGCCCGTCTCGGTGGTCACCACCCTGTCGGCCTCCGTGCCCTCCACATTGCCGCCCTGCTCCGCGGCGAGGTCGACGAGGATCGAGCCCGGCTTCATCGAGGCGACCATCTCCTTGGTGACGAGCACCGGCGCCTTGCGCCCGGGGATGAGCGCCGTGGTGATCACGATGTCCTGCTTGGCGATGTGGTCGGCCACCAGCTCCGCCTGCTGGCGCTTGTAGTCGTCCGACATCTCCTTGGCGTAGCCGCCCGAGGTCTGCGCCTGGGCGAACTCCTCGTTCTTCACCGCGACGAATTTGGCGCCGAGGGAGGCCACCTGCTCCTCGGTCGCGGGCCGCACATCGGTGGCCGAGACGATGGCGCCGAGGCGCCGCGCGGTGGCGATGGCCTGAAGGCCGGCGACCCCTGCGCCCATCACGAAGACCTTGGCCGGCGCGATGGTGCCCGCGGCCGTCATCATCTGCGGCATGCCACGGCCGTAGGCGTTGGCCGCCTCGATCACCGCCTTGTAGCCCGCGAGGTTCGACTGCGAGGAGAGCACGTCCATCGACTGCGCCCGGGTGATCCGCGGCATGAACTCCATGGCGAAGGCGTCGACGCCCTTCTCGGCGCAGGCCTGCATCACCTCGGGCTCGGTGAAGGGCGCCATGGTGCAGAAGAGCCGCTGGCCGGATGCGTAGGCGCCGAGGTCCTCGATCTTGGGCCGCAGGATCTTCAGCACGACATCCGCGCCGGAGAGCGTCGCGGCGACATCCGCGCCGATGGCGGCGCCGGCCGCCTCAAAGGCCGCGTCGGGGATGTCCGCCTCGGCCCCGGCGCCGGTCTCCACAGCCACCTCGTAGCCGAGCTTGACGAACTTCTTCACGGTCTCGGGAACCGCGGCCACGCGCGTCTCCCCGGGCCGTGTCTCCTTCGGCACTGCGATCTTCATAGGCATCCCTCTCCTGGCTCGCGGGGGTGTCGGCGCGGGGCCCGGGCCGAGGCGGAACGCCCCCGGCCGGCGCGCCCCGGTGGCGGGTCAGGTTCCGACGATGGCGAGGAACACGAGGACCAGGGCCGTCACGCCGAACACCGCGGCCATGACTTTGAGAAACCCCTCGAAGGTCTTCTGGTTCTCGGTCGGATCTTGCGATCCGTGCTTGTGCTCGGCCATCCTGCCCGCCCCCCGTGCGCATGTCTCCTCTTGGACGGCGGCACTATACCTAGCGTTGCCGCCCGCGCAATCGAGGAGGCCGGGGGGCGGCGCGATCTTTCTCGGCCTGCGACCGCGCGCCGGGGCTCAGCGACCCGCCGCCGGAGCGAAGAGCCAGGCCCCCGCCTCCGCGAGCCTGCGCGAGAGGCGCCCCGCGCGGTGAAGGTGGTTCACATGCGCCACGGCCTCGGCGAGGGCGAGTCCCGTCTCGCTCTCGGGCACCGGGCGACGGTAGATGGCCGGGAAGAGCTCGACCGCGGTCCTCGGGCCCTCGGCCACCGCCGCCTCGATCCGCGCGAGCGCCGTTTCGTGTTCGGCGAGGAGTGCCGCGAGCCGCGCGTCGAGGTCGCGGAAGGGCCGCTGATGGCCGGGCAGCACCAGGGGGTCGGCGCCCAGAGCGGCAAAGCGCCGGCAGCTCTCGAGATAGCCCGCCAGCGGATCCGCCTCGGGCTCGGTGGGGTAGACGCCGATATTGGGCGAGATGCCGGGCAGCACCTGATCGCCCGCGAGGAGGAGCGCGCCGTCCTCCGACCAGAGGGTGAGATGATCGGGCGCGTGGCCCTGGCCGAGGCGCACATGCCAGGCGCGGCCCCCCGCGCTCAGCCGGTCCCCCTCCTCGAGCGCGGTGAAGCCGAGCGGCAGGGGCGCCACGCAATCGGCGAAGTTGAAGGGCCGGGCGGCGGCGAAGGCGGCGAGCGCGCGGGCGTCGAGGCCCGCGCGGCGGCGGAAGCGGATGGCGGGCTCTGGCGGCGTGTCCTGCACGTCGAGGGTGAGCATGCGGCCGAGGAGCCAGCCCGTGCGCGCGGCCAGCACCTCCGCGCCCGCCTCGGCCAGCGGCGCCGCGAGGCCGATATGGTCCGGATGGTGGTGGGTGAGGACGACGCGGGCCACGGGCTTGCCCGCCAAGGGCCCGGCGCGGAGGGCGGCGAGCGCGGCCCGGCCGGCCGGCCAGTCCATTCCCGTGTCGACGAGGGTCCAGCCATCCCCGTCGTCGAGCGCGTAGAGGTTCACATGCGCGAGCCCGGCCATGGGGAGCGGCGCGCGGGCCCAGAGAACGCCCTCCGCGATCTCCACCGCCTGCCCGGGCTCCGGCGGCGCGATCTCGATCGGGCGGGCCGTGGCCGGCGCCCCGCTCACGCCAGCGCCTCGGCGGGGAGCGCGAAGAGGGGGGCGGCGCCCTCGGTCGCGGCCGCGGCGTCGGCCTCGGCCCTCGGCAGGATCTGCGCGAGATAGAAGGCCGCGACCGGTCGCAGGGCGGGCTCGGCCGCTGCAAGGCGCGCCATCGCCCGTCCGCCGAGGGAGAGCGCCAGCATCCGGAGATAGGGCGTTGCGCCCGCGTCCCGGTCCGCCCGCTCGGGCGCGGCCAGCATCCAGCGGGTGGTGCGCTCCGCCGTCTCCGCCACGCGGGCGAGCCGCACCGCCATCGCCCCTTCCCCCGCCGCGGCGAGCGTGCGCGCCTCCGCTCCGATCTCCGCCACCAGCGCGAGGAGCGCGGTCCCGCGGTCCCCCGTGAGCTTCCGCCCCACGAGATCGGCGGCCTGGATGCCGTTCGTCCCCTCGTAGATCGCCGTCACCCGCCCATCGCGCCAGAGCTGGGCGGCCCCGGTCTCCTCCACATAGCCCACCCCGCCATGGACCTGAATGCCGAGATCCGCCACCTGGGCGCCGGTCTCGGTGCCGAAGGCCTTCACGATCGGGGTGAGCGCCGCGGCCCGCGCGGCCTCGGCGACGCGCCGCTCCGGTGCCTCCGCCGCCAGGGCGAGGTCGAGCGACAGCGCGCAGTCGTAGGCCAGCCCGCGGGCGGCGAGGGTGAGCGCGCGCATGGTGAGGAGCGTCCGGCGCACATCCGTATGGCCCGCGATGCTGGGGCTGCCGTCCGTCGTCCGCCCCTGGCGCCGCTCGAGCGCGTAGACCAGCGCGCGCTGGGTGGCCGCCTCGGCGATCCCCACCCCTTCGACCCCGACCGCCAGACGCGCCGCGTTCATCATCGTGAACATGGCGGCGAGGCCTCGCCCCGGGGCCCCCACAAGCCGGCCCACCGCCCCCTCATAGGCCAGCGCGCAGGTGGGCGAGCCGTGGAGCCCGAGCTTCTCCTCGAGCCGGAGGACCCTCACACCGTTGGCCGCGCCGCCGATCGCGGAGGGCACGGCGAAGAGGCTGATCCCCGCCGTGCCGGGCGGCGCCCCGGGCAGGCGCGCGAGGACGAGGTGCGAGATCGCCTCCGTCATGTCGTGCGCCCCCCAGGTGATCCAGATCTTCTCGCCCGTCAGCGCGAAGCGTCCGTCCTCCATGGGCGCGGCGCGGAGGGCAACGGCCCCCACATCCGAGCCCGCCTGCGGCTCCGAGAGGTTCATGGTCGCCGTAAGCCGTCCGGCCACGAGCTCGGGGATGAGCTCGGCCTTGAGCGGGTCCGAGCCATGGGCGGCCAACGCCTCGATCTGACCCTGGGCGAGGAGGGGGGCGGTGGAGAGCGCGAGGCAGGCGCCCGACATCATCTCGTTGACCTGGGTCTGGAGGATCTGCGGCAGGCCGAGGCCGCCATAGGCCGGGGGAGCGGCAGGGGCGATCCATCCGCCCTCGGCCAGCGCCCGATGCGCCGCGGCAAACCCGGGCGGCGCGCGCACCACGCCGTTCTCCAGCCGCGCGGGGGCGGCGTCGCCCACCCGGTTGAGCGGCGCGAGCACGCGCTCGGCCACCGCCGCGGCGGCGTCGAGCACGGCATCGGCGGTGTCGGGCCCGATCTCGGCGAACCGCGTGGTCTCGGCCAGCCGCCCGGCCCCCAGCGCCGCGGCGCAGGCCCGCATCTCGGCCAGGGGCGCCCGATAGGCCATGGCGTCCTCCCTCTGCTGCCCTCTCCGGCCCGGAGAGCCCGAGCTTGGCGCTTGCCGGCGCGCGTCGCGGCCGCTATGCGGAGATATCCTGCCCGAGCGCGGGGGCGCAAGGCGCCTTTCCCGTCAGCGGGCGGCTTCGGGACCGGACGGGGGACGATGGGCGAGACGCTGAGGCTGGCCGCGGACGAGGCGGGCATCGCGCGGGCCGCCCGTCTTCTGAGCGGCGGGGCGCTGGTCGCGTTCCCCACCGAGACGGTCTATGGCCTCGGCGGCGATGCGACCTCGGACGAGGCGGTGGCCGCGATCTTCCGCGCCAAGGGCCGGCCGGAAACCAACCCGCTCATCGTGCACCTGCCGGACACCGCGGCCGCCGGGCGGATCGCCGAGTTCCCCTCGGCCGCCCGGCGCCTCGCCCAGCGCTTCTGGCCGGGCCCGCTCACCCTGGTGCTGCCGCGGCGGGCGGGTGCGCGGCTCGCGCGGGCGGCGACCGCGGGCCTCCCCACCGTGGCGCTCCGCGTGCCCCAGCACCGGGTGGCCGCCGCGCTTCTGCGCCTGGTGGGCCGCCCGGTGGTCGCCCCGTCGGCCAACCCCTCGGGCCGGGTCAGCCCGACCTCGGCGGCCCATGTGCTGGACGGGCTGCAAGGGCGGATCGCGGCCGTACTCGACGGCGGCCCCGCCCCCCTCGGCGTCGAATCGACCATCCTCGGCTTCGAAGGCGGGCGGCCGGTCCTCCTCCGCCCGGGGGGGCTCACCCTCGAGGAGCTGGAGGAGGGCCTCGGCGCCCCGATCCGCACGGGCGAGGCGCCCCGCACGCCCACCGCGCCGGGTCAGCTCGCGAGCCACTACGCGACCCGCGCGCGCCTCCGCCTCAACGCGACGCAGCCCCGGCCGGGGGAGGCCTGGCTCGGCCTCGGCCCGGTGCCCCCCGGCGTCTCGGGGCCGGCGCTCACCCTGTCCCGCCGGGCGGATCTGCAGGAGGCGGCGGCCAATCTCTTCGGCCATCTCCGCGCGCTCGACGCCGCCATCGGCGGGCGCGGCATCATCGCGGTGGCCGAGATTCCGGAGGCAGGCCTCGGACGCACGATCAACGACCGGCTGAGCCGCGCCGCGGCCCCCCGCCCCGGCGCCCTGGGCCGCGCGGGCTGACGCGGGCTCCGCGCAAGGGCGCCGTCGCTCGCGGCTCGCCGCC
>CAYXPI010000193.1:0-6681 GCA_964467005.1 uncultured Limibaculum sp.
GGGTCGTCACCACCTCGGCGTCGGGGGCCGTGTCACCGATCCGGGGGATCCCAGTCGTCTCACTCATCGCGCACCTTCCTTCCAACTTTCTTTCTCGAGCAGTGTGGGTTGATTCGAACCGTCCGAAACGCCTGCGCGCGTTCGTGGCACACGCGCCGAACTACTGTCAAGGCCCGCCGCGGCGGCGGAGCATCGCGTTCACGGGCGACGTGGCGCTCTACGGCAACGATCTGCCCAAGCGTTTTCGACGCGGCGCGCGGCTGCCTCTGAAGGCGAACCCGCTCCAGGTGGTGGCCCCCCTCCTCCGGGCGGCGGACCTCGCGGTGGCCAACGTCGAAGGCGGTATCGACGCCTTGGTCCTTGAGCGCGCGCACAACGATCTCGGCACCGGTCATCACATCTGCCATCTGGTCCGCCATGGTCTGTCTCCGTTTGGGCCGCTGTCGTCCGGCAACAAAAAAGGCCCCGGTGGGGCCTCTCACGCGCGCAAGCTCCGGAAGCGTTATGCCCCCGGTCCCCTGCGCGCCATCCTTACGATCAGTTGAGTCATCGCCCGCCTCATCCACGATGCGCGAGAGGTACCACATCCGCTGCAGGGGTCAACCACCGATCCCGGCCCTTGCGTGCGACAGACACGCAGAATTCGACCGATCCTTGCGTGCGGCCAGGGCATGACGAAAGATCTGGCGCCTCAGCGCAGGCCCAGCGCCTGGTCTGCGCCCCGGATGCTGGATGCGATCACCCGGGCTCCGAACTCCTTGGTGGGCCCGAAATCCGTGCCGGCCCGGTCGAGCGTCGCGTGCCACACCTGCATGGCGCGAAAGGTGGGCGGGTCGATCTCCCCGAAGCTTTCGCCCGCGAGGAGGCCCAGCCGGCCAAGCGCGCCCTGCATCTCGGCGATGTCCGCCGCACCCATGCATTGCTGCGCGAGGAGCTTGGCGACTTGGCGATTGTACTCCAGCGTGGCGAGGGCATCCCCCTGGCACGCGCTGACCTCGCTGACGGCGATGGCATTCCCCACCCCAAGCACCGTGCCTAGATAGGGCACGCCGAGGAACACGGCGCCCGGCAGCGTGGTCGCAGGCGCGCAGGCGGGCATCGGCTGGTACGCCACGCCCGGGGGAGAGGCGACGCACGGTCCGTGCTCGGTCACCTGCCAGTCCAGGCGCACGCCGGCGAGGGAGGGCAGCTCCCCGGGCTCGGCGGTCGCGGGCTCGGCGGTCGCGGGCTCGGCCCCGCGGTCGCCCGCGCAGGCGGCAAGGGCGATCATCAGAACGCAGGCTGCGGCGCGGTTCGGGCTCATCCGGGCCTCCATCTCCTCACCGAAGCGTCGGGCCTCCGGGCCCCGGGGGTCAAGCGTGGCGGATCACCGGGTGCAGGCGAGCGTGACGGCAAAGGCGGCGAGCGCCAACACGTCCCGCAGGCCGAGCCGGGCGCGGGGCCGGGTGGGGGTGGCAAGATCGGTGGTCATCCGAGCGCTCCAGGATAGGTCTGAAATTGGATTGAAGGCATGGGCGTCGTGGTTAGCGAGATAGTTCACGGACGAGACTGGCAAGGCGCTCCGGCGTGATCGGCTCGAAGATCCGACGCCACGCCCCCATCTGGTTGCGCGCCCAGGTGAGCTGGCGCTTGGCGTAGCGGCGGGTGGCGGTCTTGGCGTCGGCAACCGCGGCCGCGAGGGGGCGCTCCCCCCGAAGATGGGCGGCAAGCTCCGGCGCGCCCACAGCCTTGAGCCCTGGCGCGTCCGGCGGCACATCCTCGGCCATCGCGCGGGCCACCTCCTCGAGCGCGCCTGCGGCCATCATCCCGTCGAACCGGGCGTTGATGCGCGCGTCGAGCCAGGGCTTCGGCGGGCTGAGCACGATCGGCAGCGTCTCCGACAAAGGGAGGGCCGGCGGCCCGGTCCGCCGGCGCCAGGCCGCGAGCCCCTCCCCCGTGAGCTCCAGAACCTCCCAGGCGCGGAGGAGGCGCATGGGGTTGTCCCGGTCGAGATCGGCCAGCGTCTCGGGGTCGCGCGCGGCCAGCGCCTCGGCGAAGGCGGCGCGTCCGAGGCGGGCCAACCGGAGCTCACCCCGGCGCCTCAGCTCCGCCGGCGTGGGCGGGATCGGCGCGATGCCAGAGATGAGAGATTTGAAGTAAAGACCCGTGCCGCCGACAAAAATCGGCCTCATTCCTGCCCGACCGGCGGCCGCGAGCTCGGCCGTCGCCTCCCGCAGCCAGCGGCCTGTGGAGTAGATCTCTCTGAGCCCGACATGGCCGTAAAGCCGATGAGGTGCCCGCGCGGTCTCCGCCGCGGTCGGCCGGGCCGAGACCACCTGCCACGCGGCATAAACCTGCTGGCTGTCGGCGTTGATCACGACGCCGTCCGTCGCCTCGGCAAGGGCCAGCGCAAGCGCCGATTTTCCCGAGGCCGTGGGCCCTGCAATCAGGATCGGAGGGCGCGTCTCCGCCCCCGCCGAGCCCGGTGTCAGGACCGGTCCGGGCGCGCCCGAGGCACCGTCCCGCCCTCGCCCCGCGTTGCGAAATATCCGGGAATCGCGTACATGTTAACGGCGTTCGCTCGCCGGGATTGGCCGTGTGGTCTTCGTCTCCGCGGCCCTCCGGCCGTGGGGCTGTGGCTCGAACTTCCGTCCGTTGGGGCGGCGCGTCGCATCAACGGTCGGGGTCCTGCCCCGAATGACGGAGGACGGACGATATGGCGACCGGAACCGTGAAGTGGTTCAATTCCGAAAAGGGCTATGGCTTCATTGCGCCCGACGAGGGCGGAAAGGACGTGTTCGTGCACATCACCGCCGTGCGCGCGGCGGGGCTTGACGGCCTGAAGGACAATCAGAAAGTCGCCTTCGAGGTGCGTTCGGGGCGCGACGGCCGCCCGATGGCGGACGACATCCGGGCGCTTTGATCCCCCCCCATCGCGACGCGACGATCCGGCACGCCCACCGCCTGCCGCGCTCATGAGGCCTGGGCCGCGGCCACGCCTGGCGCGGCAAACTCGATGACGGCGCCCGGGTTCATGACCCCGGCCGGGTCGAGCGCGCGCTTGATCGCCCGCATGGCGGCGAGCTTGGCCGGGTCTCCGTAGCGGAGGAGATCCTCCCGCTTGGCACGCCCGATCCCGTGCTCGGCGGAGATCGAGCCGCCGAACCCGTGGGCGAGATCGTGGAGCGCCCCGGTCACCCGCGCCCGCAGGTGGCCGAATTCCGCCTTGGTGCCTCCCTCGGGCGGGAACACGTTGTAGTGCAGGTTGCCGTCTCCGATATGGCCGAAGCAATTTGCCCGAAGTCCTTGATGAATATCCGAGATTAGGCGGTCGCCCTCTGCGATGAAGTCCGCGATCCGCCCGATCGGCACCGACATGTCGTGATAGGCGATGGCCCCGACCTTGCGGTTGGCCTCCGGGATCGTCTCGCGAATCCACCACATCTCCTGCGCCTGTGCGAGGGAGGCGGCCACCGCGCCGTCGGTGGCGATGCCCTCGTCGAACGCGTCGGCCAGCGCGGCCTCGGCCCGGGCCGTCAGGTCCGTCTCGGGCGGCGCGCCGATCTCGCAGAGGACGCGCCAGGGCGGCTGGCCCCCCAGCGGGTCCCGCCGATCCGGGTAATGGAGGGCCAAGAACTCGAGCCCTCGGGCGGCGATCAGCTCGAACGCCGAGATCCCGTCGCCCAACCGGTCCCGCAGCCGGTTCAGCAGCGTCACTGCGGCGGCAGGGCTCGGAACGGCGATCATCGCCGTCAGCGCCTCCGCCGGCCGGGGGAAGAGCTTGAGCGCGGCGGCGGTGATGACGCCGAGCGTCCCTTCCGAGCCGATAAGGAGATGGCGGAGGTCGTAGCCCGTGTTGTCCTTGCGGAGAAGCTTGAGCCCATGGTGGATCGAGCCGTCCGGAAGCACCGCCTCCACGCCGAGACAAAGCTCCCGCGCGTTGCCATAGCGCAGCACCTGGACCCCGCCCGCGTTCGTCGCGAGATTGCCGCCGATGCGCGCCGACCCCTCGGCGGCGAGGGAGAGGGGAAAGAGCCGGTTGGCCCGTTCGGCCGCGGCCTGCACCTCGGCGAGGATCACCCCGGCTTCGGCCACCAGGGCATTGTCCTCGGCGGAGACCTGGCGGATTCGGTCCATGCGCTCGAGCGACAGGATCACCGGCGGCGGACCCTCCAGCGCCACCTGGCCGCCCACGAGCCCGGTGCCGCCGGCATAGGGGATCACCCCGATCCGGCGCGCCTGCGCCTCGGCCACCACCCGCGCCACCGCGGCCGTGTCCGCCGGGCGAAGAACGGTGGCGGCCTGACCGGCGTAGCGGTCCCGCGGCTCTGAGAGGTAGCGGGGGTCGACGCCAGGCCGCCCACCGTCGCCGGACAGCCGGTGCAGGGTCTCGAGATCCTCGGTGGCGGGCGCGCGGAGCATGGCGGGAGGGTATCGCCGCAGGCCCGCGGCGCAAGGGGCCCGGTCAGATTTTGGGCACGGCCTCGATCAGCCGGGGAAGAGTGTCGCCCCGCGCGAGGTCGGCAAGGGCGTCGAGGCCCGTGCGGTAGGACCGCCGGAGGCGGAGGAGCCCGGGCAAGGCAAGCGGCCGTGTGGCGAGCCCGGCGAGGACCGGGCCGAGGCGTGGCCGCCCGTCGGGCCCCACGGCGCCCGCGAGAAACGCCGGCAGGTCCTCCCCCGCAGGGTCCGCGATCGCCCGCATCGCGAGGGCCGGAAAGGCGGCGGCGTCCGCCTCCTTTGCCAGGATGTGGGTCTCCATATCCACCGCGACGGCCCCGGTGCGGGCGGCGAGCTCGGACTTCTCGGCAGCGGCCAGCACCATCGCGTCGGCCCCGGCGATCAGCATCGCGGGCTCGTCCTCGCCGCCCGCCTCCTCGGGCATGAGATGCACGGCCAGGGGAAAGCGGCGTCCGTCCGGCGCGACCACCGCGTCCGGCAGGATGAGATCGCCGGGCGCCAGCTCCTCGGCCAAGGCCCCGGCCACGCCCCAGCTCAACAGCATTCGGCAGCCCTCGCGCCACATCCCGTCCACCGCCCGGCGGGCCCGCCTCGGATGCGCGCCCGTCACCGCCGCGATCACCCGCTTGTGCCGACGCCAGCGCCCGAGGGCCCGCGCCTCGTCTTCGAGCCCGCAGACGATACCGAGCTTCGGCTCCTGAAAGGGCAGGTTGATCGGCGAAATCTCAGCCATCGCCCCGTCGGCCTAGATCCCCCATTTGACCGCCCGGTCGTTGGAGGCCGTGACCGCCCGGTAGCGCGCGAGCGCCCAGACGGGGAAGAACGCCGCATAGCCGTGATACTTGAGATAGAACACCCGGGGGAAGCCGGTGCCGGTCCAGTGCGCCTCCTCCCAGCGGGGGCCGTCGTCCTCCTTGGGCGCCTCGGCCAGCCAGGCCACCCCGCGGCGCACGGCGTCGGACTCGACCTCGCCCGCCGCGATCAGCCCGAGAAGCGCCCAGGCGGTCTGCGACGGGGTCGAGGCCACCGCATAGCCCGCGCCCCAAGGCTCGTAGCTCTCCAACCCCTCGCCCCAGCCGCCATCGGGCCGCTGCCGCGCCTTCAGCCAGTCGATCGCCTTTCGGACATAGGGCTGGGACATGTCCTCGCCGGCTCCGTTGAGGGCCACCAGCGCGGACCAAGTGCCGTAGATGTAGTTCGCCCCCCAACGGCCGTACCAGCTCCCATCCGCCTCCTGCTCGCGCCGGATGAAGCCGATGCCCCGGGCGATCGGCTCGGCGAAGCGCTCGGCGTCGACCTGGGCGAGGCAGCCGACGCAGCGGGCGGTCACGTCCACCGTCGGCGGGTCGAGGAGCGCGCCATGATCCGCGAATGGAATGGAGTTGAGATAGGTGTGCTCGTTCTCCGGGTCGAACGCCCCCCAGCCGCCGCTCTTCGACTGCATGCCCGCGATCCACTCACAGGCGCGGGCGACGTTGTGGGCGTAGCGGTCCGGGTCGGCCCGGTGCATGGCCATGGCGACGACGGCCGAATCGTCCACATCCGGATAATCCGGGTTCTCGTACTGGAACGCCCAGCCCCCCGGGCGCACGCCGGGGCGCCGCACTGCCCAGTCGCCCACATGGTCGAGCACCTGCTTGTCCGCCAGCCAGTCGAGCGCCTGGGTGAGGCGCGTGTTCTCTCGGCAGCCGGCTTCGAGGAAGGCCTGGGCCGCGAGGCAGGTGTCCCACACCGGCGAGAGGCAGGGCTGTAGGTAGGTCTCGTCCTCCCGCTCCACCACGAGCTTCTCGATCGCGTCGCGGGCCGTGACCATGGCGGGGTGGTCGTCGGCATAGCCCAGCACCCGGAGCGCCATGACCGCGTTGGCCATCGCGGGGTAGATCGCCCCCAGCCCATCCTCGCCGTTGAGATGGGACAGCACGAACGTCTCCGCCGCCTTCACCGCGCGCTCGCGCGGGCGCCTCGGAGCGAGGGGCTCCACCGCGTGGAGGAGCTTGTCGAGCACCAGGAACGCGTCTCCCAGCCGCGAGCCGGTGGGGTTGACCTGCCAGCTCTCCTCCTCCGAGGGCGGGCGGGCGAACAGCTCCTCGATCCCGAGCCCCGTGGGGTTCGCCGCCTCGGCCCGCCGGGCGTAGAGGATGAGGAGAGGCGTCAGCACCGTGCGCGACCAATAGGCGATCTTCGACATGTGGAAGGGGAACCACCGCGGCAGCAGCATCGCCTCCACCGGCATACAGGGCATCC
>CAYXPI010000194.1:0-6607 GCA_964467005.1 uncultured Limibaculum sp.
GGCCCTCGTCGAGGCCTTCGAGGAACGCGCCTACGGCAACGGCGCCCCACTGCGCAAGCTCGCCCGCCAGCACGCCGAGGCCGCGCGGCCCGCGCCAGAGCCGCCCACCGCCCCGTCCCGCGCCGACGGGCCGGACCGGCGCCAGCTCCAGGAGCGCTTCGCCGCCGTCTTCGCCCGGATGCGCGCGGCCATGCCCGAGATGGAGACCGGGGCCCGCGCCGAGATTCAGGAGGCGCTCGGCCGCTACGCTCCGGCCCTGCGCGCCGACCGCTTGGACGAGGCCCTCGCCATCGTCGAGGCGCTCGAGGGCCGGGCGGATGCGCCCGCTGGCCCCGCCAGCGCCCCCGCGCCCGACCGGGAGGCCGTCCGCGCGGCACGGACGCGCAAGCTCGGCGAACTCCGCGACAATCTCGGCGAGATCCGGCGCAGGATCGACGCGATCAAAGCCGAGGTCGCGGGGCAGCGGGCGGCGGGATCGGCCTGACGCCCTCTGCCCCGGTCTCACGGGCCTTCGGAGCTCGCGCCCCGAACGCGGCCCGTCCAGACGGCGAGGGGCGGCGCGCCCACTCTTCGTCTCCCGACCGCGCGGGCCCTGGCGACCCCGTGGCCGCCCGCCGGCTCACTCGGGCTCGGGCCCGCCCTCGTAGAGATAGGCGCGCACGCTGCGGAGCCAGGCGGTGGCCTCCTCCCGGTCCTCGAACTCGTAGACCGTCGCCATCGTCCAATCCGCGAAGGACACCTGGGGGTCGGCGAGCTCGGCGTCGATCTGGGCGCGGAGGGCCTCGGCCTCCGCCTCCTTGCCGGGCTGGGCGAGATGGGCGCGCAGCATTTCCGGCATCGGCGCCTCGACCGAGAGAAAGGTGCCGAGGAGCTTCAGCATCAGGCCGCGCTCGGCGGTGGTGGCGGGGTCGGACATCGCGTCACCTCGTGTTGGGGGGAACCGCCGCGCCGGCAGGGTCGGTGAAGCGGGGCGGGGTCGTCGTCACGTCGATCAGCGCGGTGGGCGTCGCCGGGCGCGAGGTGACCACCTGCGGGTCGATCACCGGGAACATCGTCACGAGCTCCCACCGGTCGTCGACCCGCACATAGGTCGCCCGCACGAAGCCGTCCTGAAAGTTCGTCGGCGCCACCCCCAGCTTCGGCGGACCGTCGAGGATGGCCTGCGCGCCGGCGGTGTTTCCGGCGTCGAACTGCGCGGCGGCCTGGGTTCGCTTGGTGCTGGAGCCGGAGAAGCTCACGCCCTCCACATGCGCGCGGTAGTTGGCGCCGTAGACCGTCTCGAGCCGGGCGAAGACCGTCACGGCGGCGGTGTTGGTCGCCTCGGCGTCGGCGATCATATCCGCGAGGCTCCGTCGGGGCGCGGTGGTGTCGGCCGTGCTCGACGGCCCGACCGGCATGAGATCCGTCGCGCTCTCCAGATGGTCCTTGGCGCGAAAGAAGTCCTCCGGCGAGCTGAACTTGCTGGCCCGCAAGGAGCGGTCTCCGCCCTTGCCGTCGATCGGGCTTCGGCCGAGGATCGCGCGCTGGCCGAGGGTCTCGGGGGTCGGGCGGACATGGTTGGCCGGGCCGTGGCCGTCCGGCACGTCGTAGATCCGCAGGAGCATGTTCTCCGCACGCTCCCTGAGCCCGGCGAGCCGGGTCTGCTCCGCCGCGGAGAGGGTCCCGCCCGCCTCCATCTCCCGGAGCTTGGCACGGAAGTCCTCGAGCGTGGCGCGCGAGCGGCGAAGCTCGCGGTAGCGCGCCCGGAACTGGTTCTGATCGAGGAACCCGCCCGGGTTGTCCGGGTCCGGGAAGGTGTTGCCCTTGTACTTCTTGCCGCTGGCCGAGCCCGTGGCCAGGGTGCCGGCCACCTGGTCGACCTCGCGCCGCACCACCGCCTCGAGGCCGTCGAGCACCTGGCCGGCGGAGGCGACGAAATCCGGGTCGGTGTTGTGCCCGTCGACGCCGCGGAGCAGGTTCTTCGTCGCCCGGTCGACGATCTCGGCGTCGCCCGCGCCGGCGTCGAGGGCGGCCTTGGTGCGCTGCATGGTGGCGGTGTCGGCCGCGCCGTGGCGGAGCGCCCGGGCCAGCGCCGCGGCGTCGACCTCGAAGCTCTGGGTGGCCGCGTCGTATCTCAGCGGCGGGCTGGTGCGCGAGATCGGCTCCGGCACGAGATCGCCCGTGTCCGGGTGCGTGCGCCAGCGATAGCCTTCGGGCATCGGCACCTCGCCGGGCGCCGGGCCGCTCGGATCGGCGTCGATCATCGCCTGGGTGCGGTAGGGCAGCCCCTGCTCCTGGGCCTTCTTGAAGTTGGGCGAGGGGTTGGCGACGAAGCCGCGGGGGTCCGCCGCGGCGTCGCTCAGGCGCTGCGCCTCGTCGATCAGCGACCCGTTGAGCTCGTCGAGGCGCGAGCGGATCGAGGCTGCCTGGTCCGCGTCGATGGGGCCCGCGTTCAGCACCTCGAGAAGGCCCGTCTTCTCGTCGCGGATCTTGCGGAGCTCGTGATAGGCCTCCCAGGCCGCCGTGCCGGGCTTGGGCTGGGTTTCGGCGCCGGTCAGCATCGCCGTGATCCGCCCCTCGAGCGTGATGGAGGCCTCCATACCCGAGGCCGCGCGGCTGTGCAGCTCGAGCATCTCCCGGCTCGGCATCTCGTCGCCCTGATAGACGATCTCGAACTTGCTGGGCGGGTCCCCCTCATAGCGCACGGCCACCTGGCCCGGGGCGAGGTCCATGTCGTCCGGCGCCTTGCGGACGGTGTAGGGCGTGCCGAATTCGAGCTGGTTGCGCGTGCGGGCGAAGTTGAACCCGTCGGAGAAGCGCCCGCCGCCCGCTTTGGCCGAGGCCGCGCCCATGCCCGCCTGGAAGCTGAGCTGGAGGAGCGCCGTCGCCTTCTGCTCCGGGGTCATCCGGTCCCAGTTGAGGGAGAGCTGGGCGATCCCGTCGGTCATCGCGGCCGCGTCCGCCACGCTGCCGGCCACCGTGAGGCCCGAGACGATGTTGGCCCCCGTGCGGCTCATCTTCGAGCCCTGCTGGAGGAGGCGGGCCGCGCGCATGCCCCCGCCGATGGCCGAGACGGCGAGGAGGCCCGAGGCGGTCTCGAGGAGGAGGCCGCGGGTCGTGGGGTCGGTCACATCGGCGATGTTGTGGCCCTTGCCCGCGCGGTCGGCGAGCTTGGCGGCCCCCCGGCCCGTGGAGTAGGCCGCGGCGAGGCCGACCACGAGGGGCGCCGCCGTGCCGCCCGAGCCCGCGATGATGACGATGCCCGCCACGGTGCCGGCCGCCATCGCCGCGAGGTCGAGCGCGTCCCACACCCAGTCGTCGCGGTCGGGGCTGTTGCGGTGCTTGGGCGCGCCGCCGAGCGCGAGCCCCTCGGGGTAGGTGAGGCGTCCCGGAGGCAGCTCGTTCGCGCGCTCCCAATGCGGCGCGTCGGTGAAGCGGTTGCCCTTGTGATCGACGAAGATGAGACCGTTCTCGCTTTCGATCCGCAGCACCTTAAAGATCGACGCGCCGTTCTCGTTCGAGGTGTAGGTGATCGGGATCGGCGTGATCACCGGGGTGCCGCCGAGCTCGGCGAGATGGCCTTGGATGAGCTGGATGGGCCCGTCCGCGGTGTCGGAGTAGTAGGGGTGGTCGAAGCCCGCCGCCAGCCGCGCCGCCCGGTCCGTGTCGCTCTCGCCCTCTCCCGGCAGGTTGTTGGGCGGGATGCCGAGCGCCTGGCCGATGGCGTTGTGCATCGCCGGCTTCTCGGCCACGGGGTCGAAGGTCATCGGCGGGGTTCGCCGGGCGGCGGCCATGGCCTCGGCGCCGAAGGCCTCGCCCACCTTCTCGCTCTCCCAGCCGGCGGCGAGGTCGTCCGCCGTCCAGCCCTGGCCGTCGGGCGGCGGGGCCATCTGGGTGAGCGCCCAGCTCCGGAGGGGTGCGGGGATCGCCGCGCCGAAAAGGAGCTGACGCCCGCCCTCCGTGGCGAGGCTCCGGCTCATCTCCGCCTCCAGCGCCGCCCGGTCGATCTCCCGGCCCTCGCCCGCCGGCACGATCCGCGCCAGCGCGCGCGCCCAGGTGGCCTGGCGCGCCGCGGTCTCGATCTCGTCCTCCGTGGTGGCGGCGAACACCTCCTTGAGGAAGGGCAGGGTGCGCTCGGGCGTCACCCCCTCGGCGGCCGCGGCGTCGACCAGCGCCAGCCGGTCCCCCGCCTCCAGGCTCTTGAAATAGGGGTTGCGCCGGTCGTAGGCGCTCGAGCGCGGGCCGATGTCCTTGCGCATGGCCCCGGTCACGAACTGGCCCGCCCGCGCGGGGCCGAGCAAGGCGAAGCCTTCGTCGGCGAAGTGCCGGGGAGAGACCGCGGCGGCCTCGCGCCAGAGCTCGGTATGGAGGTTGCGCACCTCGGTCGAGCCGAATCTGCCCGCCTCGCCGCCCATCTCGCCCTGGCTGTCGTAGACCGCCTGCGCCGCGCTCATATAGGTGGAGGAGAGCCAGTCCGCCGCCTCCCCGTCGCCCTTGAAGGCCGCGGTCAGCGCGTCGAGGTTCTCGCCCGCCCCGTCCTCCTCGGCCAAGGGCGAATAGACCCAGAGCCGGATGGCGCGCCGCGCGAGATAGCTCTTCTCCTCCTCAGAGAGCGCGCCGAGATAGCTCTCGCCCTTCAGGGCCGCGGCGATGCGCGCGCCGCCGTGTTCGGTGGCGCCGATGAGGCCCGGGGTCTCCGCCATCGCCTGAGCCTGGACGAAGTATTCGAGCCGGCCGGCGGATGCCGGATCGCTCAGGAGATCCGCAAGCCCGTCCGCGCCGAAATTCTCTGGCGCGGTCAGATCCACGATGTCCGCAACGGGCCCGGCGAGCTCGGCGGAAAGGAACGCGCGCACCGCCTCCGCCCCACTGGTCGCGGCCTCGGCCAGCCGGCGCAGGAGCGCGTCGACCGCGGCGCGCCCCCCGTTCTCGGCCGCGCGCTCGAGCTTCACGCGGAAGGCCTCGAGCCTCCGGGCGAGGCGGGGGTCGTCGTGCCGAGACAGGATCGCCCGCACCACCCGGGGATAGGCCTCCTCGATCCGGGCCCGTCCCTCGGCCGCCGCCGCCCCGGCGCCCGGCGTGTCGTCGCCCGCGCCGCCCTCGAGCGCGTCCTGCCCGCCGTCGAGGCGGACCCGGCCCGGGCGCAGCGCCGCGCGGAGCTCACCGCGCCGCGCCTCCGCCTCGGCTTGGTCGCCTTTCGGAATGGCGGTGGCGACGGCCTTCATCAGCGCCTTCAGCCGGGCCTGTTGCTCGGGCCTGAGCGACGCCATGAGGGCGGTGGCCTCGGCGCTCAGCTCCCGGTACTCGGCGAGGAGGGCGACCATCCAGCCCGCGCGCGCCGGCCGCGCCGGCGCGGCGGCCTCCTCCGGCCGAGACGGAGGCGGCGGTGGCGGGGGGGCGGCCGCCACGGCCGGCGCCGGGGTTGGCTCCGGCTCCGTCTCCGTCTCGGTCGGGCTCGCTGCGGTCTCCTCCGCCTCGTCGGGCGCCTCGAGATCCACGGCCTCCAGCGCCGCGTCGTCCGCCGTGGTCTCGTCCGCGCCCTCGATCTCCACCCCGCCTTCGAGGATCTTCACCCGGCCGAACTGGCTCACGCCGAGCGTCTTCAGCATGAGCTTCACACGCTTGGCGAGGCCCGGGATCCGCCGGCCCTCGAGATGGAGGCAGAGCGTGCGCGCGCCCACATCCTCCTCGCCATGCGCCTCGGCCAGCCCTTCGGTGCCCGCCCGGCCGAAGGTGAACTTCTTGGCCCCCGCCTCCTTCTTGAGCGCGTTGGCGAGGCCCCGCCCGTCCTTTGTGAGGTGAAAGTTGAAGCGCATCTCCTCGGGCTTGTTCGAGGGCAGGCCCACGGCAAAGCTCACCTGCCCCCGCTTGATCCGCGGCGCCCATTTCTTGAGGAACGCGGCGTGCGCCGCGGCCGTGCCGAAGGCGCCGTCTTCCTCCTCCTCCTCCGCGCCGAGGGCGGCGATCCGCGCCCGCGCAGCGGCCACCTCCTTGGCGAGCGGTTTGCCCATCACGGCGACGGTGTTGGCGAGGTCGGCCTTGGCCTTCTTGTCCTTGGCCTTCTTCTCGAGGTCCTTGGCCTCGGCGGCGACCTGCTTGGCCGCGGCCAACAGCGCCTCCAGGGCCTTCTCGAACGCCTTCGCCGCGGCGTCGGCCCGGGCGCCGTTGAGCGCGCCCTCGGCCCGGGCGTAGTCGTCCAGCGCCTTCTCGAACGCGGCGCCAGACTTCTTGAGCCCGTCCGGCGCCTCCTTCTTCCACCAGGCTTTCGCGAGGGTGATCGAGGATGCACTTTTCAAGGGACCGCCTCCGTGCCGCTCAGTCTCAGCTCTCGCACAGATCCGTGCGATGTCAACGCGCGGAAGGCCGCGCGCCGCGCTCGCAGCAATGGCCGGGCCAGGGGCGGTTTGGCGTCGATTGACGCGGCCCCGGCCGCCGCGCTACCACAGCGCCGACGGAGAGGTGGCCGAGTGGTCGAAGGCGCACGCCTGGAAAGCGTGTATACCGGCAACGGTATCGCGGGTTCGAATCCCGCTCTCTCCGCCACTGACTTAAGTGCATGATTTCACAGAGTTTTCTGGCCCTGATTGGCGCCGAATCCCGGTCGCTTGCGCGCCCTCTTCCCGACTGT
>CAYXPI010000195.1:0-6460 GCA_964467005.1 uncultured Limibaculum sp.
TCGAGGTCTGGGATATCGGGATCAACAACCCCGTGGAGAACTACCTCGAAGCGCTCGAGCAGCACCAGCCGGACATCCTCGGCATGTCGGCGCTGCTCACCACGACGATGCCCTACATGAAGGTTGTGATCGACACGATGAAGGAGAAGGGTATCCGCGAGGACTACATCGTGCTCGTGGGCGGCGCGCCTCTCAACGAGGAGTTCGGCAAGGCGATCGGGGCGGACGCCTATTGCCGCGACGCCGCGGTGGCGGTGGAGACGGCCAAGAGCCTGGTCAACCGCAAGCACAATCAGGTGACGGCGAGCGCCTGAGCGGGCCGATGGACACAGGGGTGACCGACACGGGGCTGACCGACACGGGGCTCACCGACGCCGCCCTCGACGACACCGCCCTCGCCGAACGGGGCCTCGAGGCGGGGCAGGGGTCGGTGCTCCTCGTCGCCTGCGGGGCGCTCGCGCGGGAGGTGCTGGCGCTCATCGAGGCGAACGGCTGGTCCCGCATGGCGCTCGCCTGCCTGCCGGCGCAGCTTCACAACCGCCCCGAGCGCATCGCGGAGGCCGTGCGCGCCCGGGTGCGTCGGGGCCGGGCCGAGGGCTACGCGGCCATCTTCGTGCTCTACGCCGATTGCGGGACCGGCGGGGCGCTCGACCGGGTCTGCGCCGAGGAGGGGGTGGAGCGCCTAGCCGGCCCCCATTGCTACGCCGTCTTCGACGGGGTGGAGCGGTTCGCCGCGCGCCAGGAGGCGGGCGAGATCACCGCCTTCTACCTCACGGACTTTCTCGCCCGGCAGTTCGACGCGCTCGTCTGGCGCGGGATGGGGCTTGACCGGCATCCCGAGCTCCGAGACGCCTATTTCGCGCATTACGACCGCCTCATCTACCTCGCGCAGACCGACGACGCGGACCTCGACGCCAAGGCGAAGACCGCGGCCGCGCGCCTCGGCCTCGCCTACGAACGGCGCCGCACCGGGTATGGCGAGCTGGCCGAGGCCTTGGGCGGCCTGGCCGTCACTCGTCCTTGACGATGCGGAGATGCGGACGGGCCAAAGGCCGCCCCCGCTCCGCTGCGTCTCCGTCCGAGCGGCCGCCCTGGATGGCCGTGAGATGGCGCCCCTCGACCGTATCGGCCCCCGGGCCCGCAAAGGCCGCCTGACCCTCGGCAAAGCCGGCGACGGGCAGCGGGGCGGGCAGCGCGGCGCCCCCGGGCACCCGCGCGGGCTTGATCGTCATCTCCTCGATCCGGAAGCGTAGCCGCGCATCCCCCGGGTCGGTGACCGGCCGCGTCACCGGCACCAGGGCGCCGAGCACCCGGTCGATCGCCCCGAAATCCGAGCGAAGCGGCAGAAGCAGCACCTCCCAGGTCTCGCCCGGGGCGATGGCGGAGGAAAGTCGGGCGTAGCCGATCCCGGGCTCGGCCAGCGACTCGCCGATGAGCGCCGCGAAGCTCTCCCGCGCGCGCCCTTCCATGATCGTCCGCGCCGACATGCCGCGGAGTTCCATCCCGAACGCGTCGACCAGCGCGGTGCCCGCAAGGCGAAACCGGTAGTTGCCCTCGCTCAGATCCTCGAGGATGAAGAGATTGCGGGCGTTGCACGCCATGTCCCGGGGGTCGACCTCGGCGCGGTAGGGCACCTCGCGACCGGCGCGCAACGTTTGCCAATAGTCGAACAACGACCGAATTTCAGCGTTGATCATGTCGTCGGTCCTCCGGAGGCGCGCCGCTGTGAGGTCGAGGCAGTTGTCCGGCCGATCGGCGTCATAGGGCATCGCGTTGTCCTTTCCTTAACAGTTTGCCGGACGGACTTCCATTGTCGCCGTTCGACACACCGGGAGCAGCAAGGGGCGTGCCAGCGCCCGGGCGATTGACGCGCGGGCGCGTTCTCTTCAGGGTCGGGCGCCACGGCATCGGAGGGAGGCGCATGGGCGGGGACGAGACGGGCGCGGGGCGCCGGGGCATCCTCTTCGTGCTGTCCTCGCCCTCGGGCGCGGGCAAGTCCACGCTCTCGCGGCGGCTCCTCGCGGAGGACCCGGCCTTCGAGCTCTCGGTATCGGCCACCACGCGGTCCCCGCGCCCCGGAGAGGTGGAGGGGAAGGACTATTTCTTCACGACACACGAGGCGTTTGAAGGGATGATCTCACGCGGGGAAATGCTCGAGCACGCGCGGGTGTTCGACCACATCTACGGCACCCCGCGGAAGCCGGTGGAGGCCGCGATCGCGGCCGGGCGCGACGTCCTCTTCGATGTGGACTGGCAGGGCGGGCAGCAGCTTTCGGCCTCCGATCTCGGGATGGCGGTCGTGAAGGTGTTTATCCTGCCCCCCTCGATCGCCGAGCTCGAGCGGCGCCTGCATGCCCGGGCGGCGGACCCGGAGGACGTGATCCGGCGTCGAATGGCCAAGGCCCGGGACGAGATCTCGCATTGGGCCGAGTACGACTATGTGCTGATCAACGAGGATCTGGAGCGCTGCTTCGCCCGGATCCGGGCGATCATTGCAGCGGAGCGGCTTCGCTGGCAGCGCCAGACCTGGCTGTTCCCGCATGTCGATGCGCTCAATGCGGAATTCGAGGCCCGACGGGAGGTTGAGGGATGAGCGTCTACACTCTGGAGGGGGTGGGCCCGAGCCTTCCCGCGGGGGCCTACTTCATCGCGCCGGGGGCGCGGGTGATCGGCGATGTGCGGCTGTCGGAGCTCGTATCGATCTGGTTCAACGCCGTCCTGCGGGGGGACAACGAGCCGATCACCCTGGGACGGGGCTCGAACGTGCAGGACGGCTGTGTCTGCCACACCGATCCCGGGTTTCCCCTGGTGGTGGGCGAGGACGTGACCGTGGGGCACAAGGCGATCCTCCATGGCTGCACTGTGGGCGATGGCAGCCTGGTCGGCATGAACGCGGTGGTGCTCAACGGCGCCAAGATCGGCACGGGATGCCTCATCGGGGCCAACGCGCTGGTGACCGAGGGCAAGGAGATCCCGGACGGCGCGATGGTCCTCGGCAGCCCGGGCAAGGTGGTGAAGATCTTGGGCGCGGAGGCGATCGCCGGCCTGCGTCGGGCCGCCGAAACCTACAAGTCGCGGATCGCGCGGTACCGGGAGGGGCTCTCGGAGGGCTGAGGCTTAGCCCGGCAGGAAGCGCAGCCGGGCCTCGCCGGCGCCCAGCTCGAGGTCGAGCGCGAGGCCCGCTGCGGCGGCGGCCGGCGCGGCGAGGAGGTACTCGATCTCGCGAGGGTCGGCGGTGGTCGGGTTCGGGTCCGCGGCGCGGATGGTGGCCGCGAGGAGGGCGAGCGCCTCGCCCCGCCGCTCGGGATCGGCGCCGGTGGCCGTGAGCGTCGCGCCCGCGGCCCCCTCCGGCGACAGGGCGATGCGGAGCGTCCCGGACAGCGGCACGAGGCGCCGGGCGCAGAGCGCGGCAAGGGCGAGGGCGCGGGCCTCGAGCCGCGGCAGGGCCCGTCCCTCCTCGCCGGTGAAGTCGAAGCCCACGCGCGGGCTTTCCATCAGCGGGGCGAGGAGCCGGCGCACGGCGCTCCGGGCCAGGGGCGCGCTGTCGGCCCCCGCGGCGCCGAAGGCCAGGCGATGGAAGCCGAGGAGGTCGCTGGCGCGGGCCGCGCTCTGCCCGATCATGGCGATCTCCTCCGTGCCCGGGATGTCCCCCAGTTCGCGAAGCAGATCGACCCCGTTGCCGATCGCGCCCACGGGGCTTACGAGGTCGTGGCAGATCCGGCTGGCCAGCGCTTGCGCAAGCGCCGCGGCCTCGCCTAGGCTGCCCTGCGAAGGGCCGGTCTCTGGCTCGGCTGAGCTGTGCAAGGTCATGATGGGCACATTCCTCGAAGTCGGTGCGCTGGTCCGGCATCCCGAATGCCCGGACTGGGGTCTCGGTCAGATCCAATCCATCCAAGGCGCCCGGATCACGGTGAACTTCGAGAATGCCGGCAAGGTGGTCGTCCTCGGAGCCGACCGTCTCCAACTCGTGGAACCGGACCCGTACTGAGATATCAGAGTTTCCCGAATGGGTTAACACAGGGTTAACACGGAGTTGACGCGGTCGGCCGCGGCGGCGAGGCGCCCGGTCGAAACCGCGGTTGCGCCCTCCGCCGCCTGTCAATATGGTCGCGCGGGTTACAACGGTGCGTCGAGACGCGAGACGACCGGCGACGCTTGGCGCAAAGGGACACGCGGCATGCAGATCGACGCGGGTCGGTTCACGGTGCGACTGGCCGCTTCGGACGAGGAGGTGGCCGCGGCCCAGCGCCTGCGCTACCGCGTGTTCATCGAGGAGATGGGCGCGTCGGCCAGCCCCGAGGACCAGGCCGAGCGGCGGGAGCGGGACCGGTTCGACCCCCATTTCGAGCATCTTCTCCTGATCGACCGGGAATGCGAGGACCCGGACAAGGAACTGGGCGTGGTCGGCGTCTACCGTCTGATGCGGGGCGACCGGGCGCGCGCGGGCGTGGGGTTTTACGGTGCTGGGGAGTACGACCTGTCCCGCCTCGACGCCTACCCCCGCGAGACGCTTGAGCTCGGCCGATCCTGCGTCGATGCCGATTATCGCGGCGGCGCCGGCATGCACCTCCTCTGGGCCGGGCTCGGCGGCTATGTCGCCGAGCACGATGTGGGCCTCATGTTCGGCGTCGCGAGCTTTCACGGGACCGACACGGCGCCCATCGCGCAGGCGCTCAGCTATCTGCACCACATGCATCTGGCCCCAGAGGATCTGAGGGTGCGCGCGCTCGAGGCGAACTACGCGGAGATGGCGATCCTGCCCAAGAGCGAGGTGGACAAGGCCCAGGCGCTCCGCCAGATGCCCACGCTCATCAAGGGCTATATCCGGATCGGCGGCTATGTGGGGGAGGGCGCCTTCATCGACTGGGACTTCAACACCGTCGATGTGTGCCTTCTGATGGACACGGCCCGCATGGTGCAAAGCGTGCGGAAGTTCTACTCCCGAAAGCGGGGCGGGTCGGTCGATCGGATCCTCGGCTAGACCCCACGCCCGCCTCCGGATCCGACCGATGACCGACACCACCTGGAACGAGGCCGCGCCGCCGCATCTGCCGCCCTTGACACTGGGTCAGAAGATGCGCGGCGGGCTGCGGGTGGGTGCGTTCGCTCTGCTGACGGGGATCTGCCTCGGCGTCTTCCTCATCGGTCACAATCTCCGCCGCGCGCTGGGGCGGCAGGGGGCCGGGCGCTGGGTGATCTTCCATTTCGGCGCGGCCCGGCTCTGGAGCCGCTGGGGCCTCGCCCTTCTCGGGCTGGGGCGGCGGGTGCGTGGCCAGCCCATCGGCCGCGGGGCGCTCGTGGCCAACCACTCCTCCTGGATCGACATTTTGAGCCTCCGCGCCTGCCGGCTCGTCTATTTCGTCTCCAAGGCGGATGTGGCCGCCTGGCCCGGGGTGGGCTTCATCACCAAGGTTGCTGGGACGGTCTTCATCGAGCGGCGGCGCACCGAGGCGAAGCGGCAGGAGGCGGTGCTGCTCGAGCGGATCGCGGCGGACCAGGTGCTCTGCTTTTTTCCCGAGGGCACCTCGACCGACGGGCTGCGCGTGCTGCCCTTCAAATCCTCGCTGTTCTCCGCCTTTTTTCGCGACGGCGAGGGGGAGCCCGTCGAGGTCCAGCCCGTCTCGGTGCGCTACCGCGCGGGCCCTGGGCTTCCGGCCGAGCTCTACGGGTGGTGGGGGTCCATGGGCTTCGGCGCGCATATCTGGCAGGTGTGCTGCCGGTCCCGCGGCGGAGTGGTGGAGGTGACGTTTCACCCCCCCGTCCGCCCGGCCGATTTCAGCGACCGGAAGGCGCTGGCGATCCATTGCCAGGGGGCCGTGGCCGCGGGGCACCGCGGCTAGGGGCGGGGCTTGGCCGGCGCAGGAGCCCGCCACCTGGGGCAGCTCCACCACCGCCGCCCGCGCGCTCGTTGGTCGGCGAGAACATGCGCGCGCCATATCCTACCCCAACGCCGAACTCGGGCCCGCACGGGCTTGGATTTTCCGAGCGCGGCCCGGCTCCGCATGCTACGGGATGCCGATCCGTGACCACGCCAGAGGCCCCATGAAGGACCCCGCCCCGCCGATCACCCCGTTCGTCGGCCTCCGCCGGCCCCAGAGCGGCCCCGAGATCTCCCTCGACGTCTCGCCCAACGCCTCGGTCCGCTCCGAGCGCGCGCTGGCCGACTGGCTTCGAGAGCACGGGGTGGAGGAGGTGGAGTGCGTCACCCCGGACTTCGCCGGCATCGGCCGCGGCAAGGTGATGCCCGCGGGAAAATTCGCCCAGTACCGGCCGATCTACCTGCCCACCTCGCTGTTTTTCCTCACGATCACGGGCGATTACCCGGACATCTCGCAGTTCACCGCCTACGACATCGACGCCGATCTCGAGCTCCGGCCCGACCTCTCGACCACCCGCGCGGTCCCTTGGGCCAACGACCGCTCGGTGCAGGTGATCCACGATGTCTGCAATCGGGAGGGCG
>CAYXPI010000196.1:0-6453 GCA_964467005.1 uncultured Limibaculum sp.
CGCCGCGGCGGCCGCTGCCCCTGCCGGCGCCGGGGCGGAGGACGCGCCCGCCGAGGCGGCGCCGCGCCCGGGCGGCCTCGTCGTCGACCCGGATGCGGCGGAGCGCGCGCTCGAGCGGACGCTCACCGAGGTCGGCAGCCTTCTCCTGCCGGAGGGCAAGATCGAGGTCTCGCCCTTCGCCTCCTACCAGTACACCGGCAACCGCGACGCGCTCCGGATCTTCTTTGCCGACTTCGACGGCGACGGCATCAGCGACGCGTTCACCGACACCGTCCGCTTCCGGCGCGACGAGATCGAGGCCGGCGCCGAGGTCCGTCTCGGCCTGCCACATGACAGCCAGGTCGAGCTGCGCGTGCCCTTCACCGTCGCGCGCGAGCGCACCGACGGCACGCTCCTGCGCAGCTCGACCTCGGACAGCTCCGGCGGCCTCGGCAGCATCAGCGTGGGCGCCGCCAAGACGATCCTGCGCGAGGACGGCTGGGTCCCCGACGTCATCGGCCGCGTGACCTACCGCAGCCCCACCGGGCGCGACAGCCGCAACGACGTCACGCTCGATTCCGACTTCCACCGGATCGGCGGGTCGGTCAGCCTTCTCAAGCGCCAGGACCCGCTCGCCTTCTCCGCCCGCTTCGAATACGAGCACGCCTTCGAGAACGACGGCATCGACCCGGGCGACCTGTTCGGCGCGAGCTTCGGCGCCTTCCTCGCGGTGAGCCCCGAGACCTCGCTCAGCGCCGCCATAAGCGCCTCGCACCGGGGGGAGTTCGCGCAGTCCGGGATCGAGGTGCCGGGCAGCGAGGAGCTGAGCGCGACCGCAACCTTTGGCGTGTCCTCCGTGCTCTATCGCAACGTCCTCGTGAATCTGAGCCTCGGCATCGGCCTGACCGACGATGCCCCGGATTTCGGCGTGTTCCTCTCGGTCCCGGTGCGGTTCGACGCGTGGTGAGCCCGCTGCGAAACCGGCGGGACGTCGATCCCGCCCTTCTGGCCTTCAGCCGCTGGCTGCGCGATGTCGTGGCCGTCCCCTTCCTCATCCTCGGCCCGGGCGGCGTGGTGGCCTCGGCCAACGCCGCCTTCTGCGAGCGCTACGGCGCGACGCGCGGCCGGATCGAGGGCCGCCCGCTCTCCGCCGTGCCCGGGTGGCAGCACCGGCACGAGGCGTTCCGCTGGGCGCTCGAACGAGCCTTCGCGGAGGGCGAGCCGTGCACCTCGCTCACCGTCGAGGCCGAGGTGCCCGCGGCGCCGTCCGGGCGGAGCCCGGTGCTCGCCTTCCTGATCGGGCCGGGCTGCTACGGCGCCGTCCTGCAGGGGCTCGCCCCCGGCGCGGCCGGCGCCGCGGCGGACCCGAAACGCGACGAGGAGATCTTCGCCGTCATCCGCGACACCCTGTCGATCGGGCGCTCGCTGCTCGCCATCGGCGGCGACGGGGCCGGGGGGATCGCGGGCGACGGCGCCGCGCTCACGGGGCGGATCAACGCGATGATTGCCGCGCTCGACGCGCTCCGGGTGCCCGCGCACGGCGGTGCCGGCGATGCGTCCGGGCTTCCCCGCGCGGTCCTCGCGGTCGTGGACGGCGAGGCGGACCGGCATGTTCTCGACGGCCCCGGGATCACCCTGTCGCTGATCCAGAGCCTCGCGCTCGGGCTCGTGCTCCACGACATCGCGACGCTCCTCGGCACCGCGGGGGTCGGCAGCGGCAGGGCCGAGGGCGAGCCGGCCCGGCTCTCCGTCACCTGGCGGGTGCTGGAGGGAGAAGGCCGGCCGGACCAGCTTCGCTTCGAGATCACGCGGACGGGGAAGGGCCGCGGCGCCCCGCCCGGCCTCGCGCAATGCGCCTTCTCACGCCAACTCGCGGCGCATGCGCTCGACGGAACGCTCGTCTTCGTCTCCGGTCCCGGCGACAGCGGGATCACCTGCGTGCTCGAGTTCCCGCTCGCCTGAGCCCTCAGCGCCCCGCCGGGCCGCCGGCGGGGTTCGAGGCGGGGGCGGGGGGGGGACGCCGGGGCGGTCCGAGGCCCTGCAGGAGGGGTCGCGTGCGCAAGCAGCGGCCCCGGCGTCCGACCCCCTCCCGCAAGCGCCGCGCCGGAACGGGGGCGGCACCGCAGGGGACCGCCCGCGCACCGCCCGCGCGCCCCGGAGCGGCGCCCCGGCCTCAGCCGATCGGCTCGATCATGTCGTCGCCCGTCCCCGCGCCGCCGGCCGCGGCCGTCGACATCGAGAAGGACTGCGACAGCACGCCCTCCACCGCCTGGGCGAAGGTCTCGGTCTCCGCGAGCGTGCCGCCGCCGCCCGGGATGACACCGGTGCCCTCAACGAAGTCGATCTCGATGTCGTAGGACTGCTCCTCTTCAATATGTAGCGCAGCGAAGTCGATCGAGTCCATATCGACGCCGGCACCAATAAATTCAGCGTACTCGAACTCGACCGTGAACTCGCCGGCCGCATTGGCATCGGACTCGCTTACATTCCGAGTGGCCGTGTAGCTGTCCTGCCCGTCGTCGAGAGTGAGCGAGATCGTGAACTGGCTGTCCGGGTCCGTACTTGGAAAATCAGCATCGCCCTCAATCACGAGGCTATCGACGAACCCGCCAGCGGTGAAGTCGGCATCCGTGAAGCCCGTGTATTCGAGGACGAGGTCGGCGACCGAATTGTTGCCGATGTCGAAGATGCCGGTCCCCTCCGCGCCCGTTAGCCCCGAATCCCAGGAGGAGTTGTCGTCGCCAGTAGCCGTGTTGTCCAGCGTGGCTGTACGGAAGGCCCCGACAAGAGACGTATCCGTCAGCGCGACCGTGTCCGCGTCGACGTTGGTCCCGAATACCTGGATGAACTGATCGTCGGCGAACCCGTCGAGCAGGAACGTCACGGTGTCGCCCGGGGTACCGCCAGTGCCGCCGCCGCTGCCGAAGGCGTCGGCCGAGGCCTCCGCGGTCGCGAGGTTGCCGACGATGTCGACGAACGAGCTGACGTTCTTGACGATGTCGAGGTCGATATCGACGTCGATGTCGACGTCCTTCACGACGTTGGTGTCGAAGTTCACGACTCCCATGGGTCAATCTCCTGTCTTGTTTCGCCCCGGTCGGAGCGGTTACGCCACGACACAGACACCGCCGAACGGGCGATCACCGCGCATTGCCTCGTGTCGATGAGAGTGTCGGCGACTTTGGAAGCCCGAACAATTTGGCCAATGGTGGAAGTCGCGGCGCAGAAGAGCGTACTTATTCAGGCGTAATCGGGCGTAATCGGGCATGACTGTCGCCAGCCGCACGGGGCGCAGGGGGCGAGCAGCGCATCCGCCGGCCAGGCCGCGGAGCACGGCGGGCGGCCTCGGCGCCGGGCGCAGCGGCCGGAGGCGGGGAAGGCCGGGGCGCGCGCGGGAGGCGCCGGCTCAGAGAACGAGGACGCCGAGCTCGAGGTCGGGCGCGGTGCGCGCGACGTTCTCCTCGCTCTCCGAGAAGAAGGCGAGCACGTCGCCCTGGTCGAACCCGTGCCCGGAGAGGCGGTCGAGCCAGTAGGAGAGGCCCGCCGCGTCCGGCTCGCGCAACAGCACGCGCCGGTAGAGGCCGGTGACGAAGTCCTCGTCGGTCGCGGCGTCGCCGAGCTGCTCCTGGAACTCCTCGCTCGCGACGAAGGCGTCGGCGAGCGCGTCGCGCGCCATCCCGCCGGCCAGCTCGCCAAGCCAGTGGCGCAGGCCGGGCTCGTCCGGGGTCCGCCCGAAGGCCGCGGCGTAGAGCCGGTAGCCGTAGCCAAGATCCTCGCCATGGCCGGCGAGGTCGAGGAGATAGGTGCCGTCCTCGAACTCGAGCCGCTCGACGGCGACCAGCATGTCTGTCCCGCCATCGGGGCGCTCGAGGCGGAGGGCGGGCGCGTCGCCGAACGGGCCGACGGTGCGCAGCACGGTTTCGCGAGACGCCGCGAAGACCGCGGTGTCGTGCCCCTCGCCGCCGAAGACGAACCGGTCCTGCCCCTCGAGCCCGAGCTCGAAGCGGTCATCCCCGGCGGTGCCCGCGAGCGTTAGGGGAGGGGCGGGGTCCGGCCCCGCGATCGGCGCCGGTCCGGGCTCGGGCGAGGGGGTCGGGGCCGGACCCGGCGCCAGCTCCGGTGTCGCGGCATCGTCGCCGCCGCTCCCGCCGTCCCCGGAAGGCGGGGCCACGCTCGAGAAGGATCGCGAGGAGCTGCCCGTCGCGCTGACGGTCGCCTCCTCCAACGTGGTCACGGCATAGCCCGTCGGGGCGGCGGCCGTGGCGATCGCCCGCGCACTGGAGCTCCCCAGGCTGGCGACGGTGCCGGGCGCCTCCCGCTCCCGCGGGGGTGCGAGGGTCGCATCGACCGGCGATGGGGCGGGCGGTTGCATGGCATCCCCGTGTGACAAGCGCGACCGGCATGCCGAAGAACTGCCGGCAGCCTCGCGTCTCCGGCCGATATCGCAAAGTCACGATACCGCTGGATGGCGCAAATCCGCAATTCCGCCTTTCGGTGTAACTCGCCATCACGGGGGCACGACGTGCATCTCATCGATCGCGCGCGGCGTAATCCGACGCCGTTCCGTTACTTTCCTACTCACAAAGAAATACCCAAGATTGCATAATTGTGTTTTTCCGCCGCGACCGGCTTCCTGAGCAGACGATCGCACAGGAACCGATCCGGCCGACGTTACATGCGGCAGGTGCAGTCTCGGGTGCGTTCGCGTTGCTCAGTCACCACTCGAAGCAAAGAGAGGACGTCATGAAGAAACTCATCGCCGCGCTCGCCTGCACCTCCGGCCTCGCCCTCGCTGGCGCCGCCATCGCCGACGAGCCCTTCCGCCTCGGCGACGCCGAGCTCGACCGCGTGACCGCCGCCGGGGTCGTGAACTTCAGCACCAACGTGCTGAAGAACGTGGACATCGTCGTGACCGTGGATCTCGACATCGACAAGGATGTGAGCTCCACCGTTGACGTGCTCGGCAACCTCGCCACCGCCGAGGCCTCGGCCGACGCCTTCGGCTTCGACACGCTCTCGGAGACCGAGACCTTCGCCCAGGCGGTCGAGTTCACGCTGTCGCAGTCGTTCTCGCAGTCGACCGCTGCGGCCCAGTTCACCGGCGCCTCGATCACGCTGGAGTGAGGCCTTAGACCTCGCGCCGAGCAGACGGTCCGGTCGGTCCCGGCCGGGCCCAGAACAACCTCTCACGGAAAGCCAGATCCATGAAGAAGCTTCTGATTGCCGCCCTTCTCGCCCCGGCCCTCGGCTTCGCGGGCGCGGCCGCCGCCGACGAACCCTTCCGCCTCGGCGACGCGGAACTCGACCGCGTCACCGCCGCCGGGGTCGTGGACTTCGACACCAACGTGGTGAAGCTCGTCGACATCGACGTCAACGTCGACCTCCTCATCGACAAGGACGTCACGTCGACGGTCGACATTCTCGGCAACCTCGCGACTGCCGAGGCCTCGGCCGACGCGTTCGGCCTCAACACGCTCTCCGAGACCGAGACCTTCGCCCAGGCGGTCGAGTTCACGCTGTCGCAGTCGTTCTCGCAGTCGACCGCTGCGGCCGGCGGCCTGTTCGTCCTCCCCTGAGGAGACGGACCGGCGCCACCAGGGTCCGGGCGGACACCGCCCGGACGGATAGCAAGCAATGGCGGATCCCTAGGACGGGGCGCGCCGAGGGACCGGTGGGGTTGTACCGCCGGTCCCGGCATTTCGCCGGCGCAGGGCCGCGCGACAGGATCCGGGTCTGCCTAAAACGGCAAATCGCTCGGGCGGAACGAACGCGCTCCCATGTTTCCAGAACCGTCGTGTGAGGAGGACGGGTCGCGGCCGTGGTCGGGAGGCGCTTCACTCCGAACGAGATCGTGCGGACGCTCCGGGAGGTCGACGCCCTCCGCGCGGCCGGCATGACCGTCAGGGACGCGGTCCGCGAGGTCAGCGTCAGCGAGGTGAGCTACAGGCGCTGGCGCCGCATCTACGAGGGGATGAGCGAGGCGCAGCTTCGCCGGATCAAGCAGCTCGAGCGGGAGAACCGGCTTCTGCGCAAGACCGTTGCGCAACTGCAGACCGACAATCTCAGGATACGAAGCGAGGTGAGCGCCCTGCGTGCGCGCCAGGAGGGCGGACGGCGCTCGTGACCGCGCCGGCGTGTGGACCGGCGCGCGATCGGGCCCCCCACATGCATCCAGTCAAGCCATTGAGGTAACGGAGTAATCACCAATCCAACTGGGGTCCGGATCGGCGCTTTTCGGGACCCCGCCAAGACTCCAATTTCTAAAAATTAAATCGTTATGCTGTCTCGGGCAAGGGGTCCTCCGTGGGCGCCGCGACACACCTGGTCGCTGACCTCACTGCGGGAGCGCCCGATCAAGACCGGCGCGGGGAAAGAGAGGCACTCCTTGAGTGTGTGGGAAATCTACCCACTCGGCAAATCTTGCCGTTTAGGGAGGGGTTTGGGGTGGTGTTGGTCCACAGGAAAATGGTGTTG
>CAYXPI010000197.1:0-6450 GCA_964467005.1 uncultured Limibaculum sp.
ACATCACCAACATCCTGCCCTGGCGCCCGCCCGGCAACCGCACGCCCTCCGAGGCGGAGGCGCGGGCCTTTCTCCCCTTCGTCGAGCGGCACATCGCGCTGGCCGCCCCCCGGGTGATCCTTGCCCTCGGCAACACGCCGACGAAGGCGCTTCTGGCAACGGGGACGGGCATCCGGCGCATGCGCGGGCAGTGGACGCGCCACGCCGCCTCGGGCCTGCCGCTCCTGCCGAGCTATCACCCGGCCTATCTGCTCCGCCAGCCGGCGGAGAAGGCGAGCGCCTGGGCCGATCTCCTGGCGCTCCGCCGCGTGCTCGACGGCGCGGATCCCGGCGTCTGATCCCTTGCCGCAGCGGCCATGCGGGCGCATCTCTGGGAAAAGCCGCGAGGATGCCATGACCGACACCGCCCCCGCCCCATCCGGCCGACTCGACCCCGCCCGCGATTTCGTGCCCGTGCGAATCGCCGTCCTCACGGTGTCTGACAGCCGGAGCCTCGCCGAGGACCGCTCCGGCGACACGCTCGTTGCGCGCCTCGAGGCCGCAGGCCACCGCCTCGCCGGGCGGGAAATCGTGACCGACGACCGTGCGGCGATCGCCGCCCGCCTCGCCGCCTGGGCGGCGGACCCGGAGGTGGACGCGGTGATCTCCACCGGCGGCACCGGGCTCACCGGCCGCGACGTGACCGTGGAGGCGCATCGCGACGTCTACGAGAAGGAGATCGAGGCGTTCGGGCCCCTGTTCACGCAGATCTCGGTGGCCAAGATCGGCACCTCCGCCGTGCAGAGCCGGGCCTGCGCGGGCGTGGCGCAGGGCACCTATTTCTTCGCTCTGCCGGGCAGCCCCTCGGCCTGCCGCGACGCCTGGGACGGGATTCTCGCCCCCCAGCTCGATTACCGGCACCGGCCGTGCAATTTCGTCGAGATCATGCCGCGTCTCGAGGAGCACAAACGCCGGAAGTGAGCGCCCCGGCGCTCGGAACCGGCCGTTAACCCCGCGGGGGCTAGCCTTCGCCCTCGGGTGAGTGCTTGTGAGGAAGACGGCCGATGTTCACATGGGGACGTGGCCGGCGCAGGGGCCCGGCCCCGCCGGCCCTCGACGACGCCTATCTGGGGCGGCTCGAATCGCATATCGGGCGCGCGACGCTCCGGGAGCTTTTGGCGGATGGCCTTTTGGAGATCGGCGATCGGGCGGGGGCGCTCCGCCGCCACGCGGAGGCCGGGGACCGGGCGGAGGTGCTGGCCCTCGGCCACGATCTCGCGGGCCTCGCCGGGCATCTCGGGCTCTCCGCCCTGTCCCGCGCCGCCGTGGAGATGAACCGCATGATCCGGGCTGATCCGGCGCCCAGCCTCGCGGACGCGGCCGACGCCGTGCTCTCGGCGGCCGAGGAGGCGGACGACGCGCTCCGTCGCGCTCTGACCGCGGGAGAGGCCGACGGGACGGAAGAGGCAGAGGCCGACCCGTTCACCCGATGTTAGCCGACCTCGGCGAGGCTGCCTCTCGATGACGGCGGACCGCGGTCCGCTTCGAGAGAGGGAGACACATGCATGACGAGCGAGCAATCCGAGGCCCAGATCGTGGTGGGGCTCACCCGGGCGATCGCGGAGGGGCATATCGAGCCCTGGTTCCAGCCGGTCATGTGCCCGGGCGGTGTGCGGATGCTCTCGGCCGAGGCCCTGCCGCGGTGGGACGATCCGGTGAAAGGGGTGATTCCCGCGGGCGTGTTCATCCCGGCGGCGATCGAGCACGGCCTGCTTGAGCAGATCTCGAAGATCCTGCTCGACGCCTCTTGCGCGAACTTCGCGGAGTGGCGGGAGCGGGGGATCGCGCCGCCCTGCGTGTCGGTCAACCTCACCGGCGCGGAGCTGCGCTCTGAGACCTCGGTGGAGCAGATCCGCTGGGCGATGGAGGCGCACGATCTCGAGCCGCATCAGATCGCGCTCGAAATCGCCGAGGGCGTGCTGACCGAAGCGGGCTGGGAGGAGAACCTGGCGACGCTCGCGCGGCTTCGCGCCCTCGGCATCCCAGTCTGGCTCGACGATTTCGGCTCAGGCCCCTGCGACCCAGAAGCGATCGCGCGCGTCGATTTCGCCCTCACGAAGGTGGACCGGAAAATCGTCGGCCGGCTCGACGAGGAGCCGGAGATGGTGACCCGGCTCGAGGCGCTGGTGGCCCAGGCTCATGCGGCGGGGATGGAGATCATCGCGAAGGGCGTCGAGACCCGTCCGCAGATCGACATCCTCGTGGCCCAGGGCTGCAACGGGCAGCAGGGTTTCGCGATCGCCCGGCCCATGGCGCCCGACGCCTTCGTGGAGTGGCTCGATCTCAACACCTGGCCGGACGACCTCGCCCAGGCCGGCTGAAGGCAGTCCGTCGCCCGTCATCCCCGCCGCTTGAGAGGCCCGCGCATGTCCAAGCCGTCCTTGCCCGTCCAGACGTTCATCCAGGAAGCCCAGGAGGTGATCGAGACCCTCGAGACACGGCTCCTGGAGCTCGAGGCGGACCCGGCCAATGCGGAGATCGTCGACGCCGTCTTCCGGGCGCTCCACACCCTGAAGGGGTCGGGCGAGATGTTCGGCTTCTCGGCGCTCGCCCGGTTCACCCACTCCTTCGAGAACGCCTACGACGCGGTGCGCTCGGGCCGGGCCACGGTCACGCAGACCTTGATCGACGTCTCGCTCCGCTCGCGGGACCACATTCAGGCGCTCATCGACGCGGGCGCGGACGAGGCGGAGAACGCGCGGCTCGCCGCATCGCCGGAGGGTGCGGCGCTCCTGGCCGAGATCGCGGCGTTCCTGGGCGAGGGTGGGGCCGCGGTCTCCGCGCCGGGCACGGCCGCGCCCGAGCCGGCGGGGGAGGAGACGCGGTACCGCCTACGCTTCGCCCCGGGGCCGGAGGCGTTCCGGACCGGCATGCGCCCGGATCTTCTGGTGAGCGAGGTCGCGGCCCTCGGCACCGCGGAGATCCGGATCGACGGCACGGAGGTGCCGACCCTCGAGGCGCTCGACCCGTCCACCTGCCACCTTGTCTGGGAGGGGTCCCTGGTCACCTCCGCGCCGCGGGCGACGATCGAGGATATCTTCCTCTTCGCTGAGGACGACGCCCTGAGCCTCGAGGGGGAGCGGCCGGAGGCGCCGCCGACGGCGATGCCCGCCGCGCCCGCCGCCGCGCCCTCAACGGCCCGCGCCCCCGCGGCCTCCGCGGCCTCCGCCCCTGCGAAGACCAGCCGGAGCGACAGCGTGCGCGTCCAGTCCCACCGCCTCGACGCGCTGATGGACCAGCTCGGCGAGCTCGTGATCGCCCAGGCCCGGCTCAACCGCATCGCGAGCGAGCTCGGCGCGCAGAGCCTCGTCGGAACGGCGGAGGAGATCGAGCGGCTGATCACCGGGCTGCGGGATGCGACGCTCTCGATCCGCATGCTCCCCATCGGCACGGTCTTCGGCAAGTTTCGCCGCGTGGTGCGCGACCTCTCGAGCGAACTCGGCAAGGCCGTGACGCTCGAGACGCGCGGCGAGGACACCGAGCTCGACAAGAACGTGATCGACAGCCTGTCGGAGCCGCTGGTCCACATCGTTCGGAACTCGGTCGATCACGGCGTGGAGCCCGCCGAGGCGCGGCGCGCCGCCGGGAAGCCCGAGGTCGCGACCGTCACCATGTCCGCCCGCCAGTCCGGCGGCGAGGTGCTCGTCACGGTGTCGGACGACGGCGGCGGGCTCAAGACCGAAAAGATCCGCGCCCGCGCGATCGAGCGCGGCCTCATCGCGCCGGACGATCCGATCACCGACAAGCAGGTGCACCAACTCATCTTCGCGCCGGGTTTCTCCACGGCGGAGGCGCTCTCGAGCGTGTCCGGCCGCGGGGTCGGCATGGACGCGGTGCGCACGGTCATCTCGGATCTCGGCGGGTCGGTGGAGGTCTCCTCCGAGACCGGCCGCGGCACCGACATCACGCTCAAGCTCCCGCTCACGCTGGCCATCATCGAGGGGCTCCTCGTGCGGGTGGGCGAGGGGTCCTTCGTCATCCCGCTCGCCAATGTGGAGGAATGCGTGGAGCTCTCCGCCGCCGAGACCCGGCGCGAGAGCGGCCGCGCCATCCTTACCATCCGCGACGAGCTCGTGCCGTTCCTCGACCTGAAAACGGCCTTCGGCTTCGCGGCGGAGGGGGAGGAGGCCGGCGCGCGTGTGGTGATCGTGGGCGCGGGCGAGCGGCGGGTGGGCCTCGTGGTGGACGACATCGTGGGCCAGCACCAAACGGTAATCAAATCCCTGAGCCCCTATCACCGCGATCTGCCGGGCCTTGCCGGCGGCACCATCCTCGGCGACGGTTCGGTCGCGCTCATCCTCGATCCCGTGGCCCTCGTCGCCAGCGCCGCGGGCCAATCCCAGGAGGCCGCATGATCCTCTCCCCCACCGGCGAGGCCGCCCTGCGCGCCAGCCAGACGATTCTGAGCTTCCGCTTGCAGGGCGAGGTGTTCGCCCTGCCGGTGGCCCGGATCCACGAGATCATCGATCCGCTGCCCATGACCCGCGTGCCCAACACCGATCCCTTCGTACCCGGGCTCATCAATGTCCGCGGCTCGGTGGTGCCGGTGGTCGATCTCCGCCAGCGCCTCGGCATGCCGGACGCGCGGACGACCGAGGAGAGCCGCATGGTGGTGCTCGACACCGAGATCCGGGGGGAAACCACCAAGCTCGCGCTTCTGGCCGACGGCGTGGACCAGGTGACCGAGATCGCGGCGGGCACCGTCGAGGCCGTGCCCGAGATCGGCATCCGCTTTCCCGTCCGGTTCCTCGGCGGCATCGCCAAGCGCGCGGGCGATCTCATCATCCTTCTCAACCCGGACACGGCCTTCGCGCCTGTGGACCGCGATGCGACCCCACACTGACCTCCAGAGGCGACCCCATGACCCACACACTGTCCCTTTCGCAAAAGCTGCTCGCGGGCTTCGGGCTCGTCGTTGCGATGATTGCCGCCCTCGGCGCGGTGTCCGTCTACAACACGGTCCAATCCGGCCGGGTCCTCGAGACCTATCGGATCGCGAGTGCGGAGGCGCGGTTCACGCAAGCCCTCTTGGCCGAGGTTAAGGAGGCGCGGGTCACGGCCTTCAGACACCGCGCCGATCCCAACGCGGACTACACGGCCCAGATCACCGCGATCCTCGAGCGGTTGAGCGCGCGGCGCTCCGAAATTGCGACGACCATGATCGCCCATCCGGAGGAGGCCCCCCGGCTCCACGAGCTTCTGGATCTCGCCGAGACCTACGCCGCCAACTTCCTCCGCATGACCGACCATCGGTCCGCTCTGCAGACGCACACAGATCTCTTGGCAGAGCTCGGCCCGGAGGTCCGCAAGGCGCTGACCGAGATCGCTGACACCGCCTTCGATGATGGCGATCCGGTGGCCGCCCACGCGGCGGGCTCGGCGCGGGAGGCGCTGCTCCTCGGCCGGCTCTACGCCGAGCGCTATCTCCTCCTCCACGACCCCGAGGTAGGGGCCACGGCGGAGCGGCACTTCCAGGACTCCCTCGCGCGGATCGACACGCTGGAGGGCGAGCTTCAGAACCCCACGCGCCGTGCGCTTGCCACCCGGGCCCGCGCGGATATCGGCCGGCTGACCGAGGCCTTCGCCCAAATCCGCGACATCAAGGCGACGAATGCGGAAATCGGCAACGATGTGCTCGATGTGCTCGGGCCCCAGATGACCGCGCTCGCGAACGCGACGAACGACCGGATCATCGCCAGCCAGGCCGAGCTCTCGGTGGAGGCGCGCGAGTCGAGCGAAACGGCCCAGGCCCTCATCATGGGCATCGCCGCGGCCGGGCTCGTCCTCGGCATCGCGCTCTCGCTCATCCTGTCGCGGAGCTTCTCGCGTCCGATCAAGGAGATGGTGGCCGCTGTGCGCCAGATCGCCACCGGGGATCTGAGCGTCGAGACGGCGCACACCCGGCGGGGCGACGAGGTGGGGGCCGCGCACCGGGCGCTCGAGCACATGCTGGGCGATCTCCGGGCCAAGACCGATGTAGCCGCGGCCATCGCGCAGGGCGACCTCACCGCGAGCGTCACGCCCGCCTCGGAGAAGGACCGGCTGGGCCGAGCGCTGCGGGATATGGCGACGCGCCTCCGCGAGGTGCTGACCGATGCCGGGCGCAGCGCGGACGCCGTGGCCGCGGGCTCGAGCGAACTCAGCACCGCCGCACAGCAGATCTCGGGCGGGGCCAACCGCCAGGCCGCGGCGGCGCAGGAGGCCTCGGCCGCGGTGGAGGAGATGACGGCCACCATCGCGCAGTCGGCCGACAACGCCGCGCAGACCGAGAAGATCGCCAGCCAGTCGGCGGCGGAGGCCCAGAAATCGGGGCAGGCAGTGGCCAACGCGGTCGAGGCCATGAAGACGATCGCCGACAAGATCACCATCATCCAGGAGATCGCGCGGCAGACCGACCTCCTCGCGCTCAAC
>CAYXPI010000198.1:0-6430 GCA_964467005.1 uncultured Limibaculum sp.
CGTATTCGAAGGTGATGCGCTCGGCGTTCGAGAGCTTGGGGTAGGCCCGGCAGGCGTCCAAGAGCGCGGCGATCGGCCATTTCTTGTTGATCGGCACCAGGCGGTCGCGCACCGCGTCGGTGGTGGCGTGGAGCGAGATGGCCAGGAGCGTGCTCGCCTCCGCCCCCCAGCGCGGGATCTCCGGCACCACGCCCGAGGTGGACAGCGTGATCCGCCGGCGCGAGAGCGAGAGGCCCTCGCCGTCCATCGCCACCAGCATGGCGTCGCGCACGCTCTCGACATTGTAGAGGGGTTCGCCCATGCCCATCAGCACGATGTTGGAGATGAGCCGCCGGTCGGACGGCCGCTCCCCGGGCCTCGGCCACTCGCCGAGATCGTCGCGCGCCACCAGGATCTGGCCCACGATCTCCCCGGCGGTGAGGTTGCGCACGAGCTTTTGCGTGCCCGTGTGGCAGAAGGAGCAGGTGAGGGTGCAGCCCACCTGGGACGAGACGCAGAGCGTGCCGCGGTCCTCCTCGGGGATGTAGACGGTCTCCACCTCATGCCCGCCGGCGATGCGGAGAAGGTACTTCCGGGTGCCGTCGCGCGAGATCTGGCGGGAGACGATCTCCGGCCGCGTGAGGGTGAAAGACGCCTCGAGATCCGCGCGGAAGCCTTTGGCGAGGTTGGTCATCTCTGCAAACTCGCCCACCCCGCGGCTGTAGAGCCAGGACCAGAGCTGGCCCGCGCGCATGCGCACCTGCTTGGGCGGCACCCCGGCCTCGGCGAGCGCCGCCGCGAGCTGCGGGCGCGTGAGGCCGAGGAGATTGGGCCGCGCGGAGGCCCCCTCGCGGCGCGGCAGCGTCGCAAAGTCGGGCTGGATCGCGGTGGCGGGCGGCGGGCTCTGGCGCGCGCGCTCGGACATGGGCTCACTCCGCTTGGCTGTGGCACGACTTAGCAGCGTGCGCGGGCTCTGGCCAGGGGGCGGGGGCGGCTTCCACTGGCGCGGACCCGGCGTGAGGTGTAGGACAGGCGGAAACGGGGAGGGCATCCATGTCCCGACAGGCCGGGCAGGAGGAGCGGGGGCACGCGGCAGGGCCGGGCGGAGCCGACGATCTTCTGCGCCGCTGGATGGCGGCCAACGCAGCGCTCTTCGAGAGCGCGCTGTCGGGCTCTGTCTGGACCCGGGCCGAGCTCCTCTTCCAATCCTGGGCGCGTTTTCTCGAGGGGCTGGCCGAGGCCCACGCCGCGCGCCATGGCGGCCCCGGCGCCTCGCCCTTCGACCCGGCTGGGTGGCTTCGGGCCGAGGGTCAGGGGGGCATGGCCGACCTCCTGCGCTGGCTCGAGGGGCCGAGCTTCGCCGATCTCGGGGCGGAGTTTCGCGCGGGCCTTGCCGGCACGCGGGAGTGGCTCGCCTATCTCGCCGCAGTGGAGCAGATGAAAGCAGTCTTGGGCGAGGCCTGGATCTCGGCCTTTCGCCGGTGCCTGGAGGAGACGGCCGAGGCCGGGGGGGGCGGTGCGTCCGAGCTTCAGGAGCGCTGGGAGGCGATCACGGGCGAGGCGCTCGTGGCCCTCCACCGGTCCCAGGGCTACATCGCGGCGGCGCGGGATCTCGTGGCGGCGGAGACGGCGCTGCGCACCGGGATACGCACCCGGGTGGAGGGGATGGCCGAGGCGCTCGGCCTGCCCACCCGGCGCGAGCTCGACGATCTCCACGCCTCGGTGCACGCGCTTCGGCGCGAGCTCCGGGGCCTCCGCCAAGGGGCCGAGACCGGGCGGGGGAGCCGTCGGCGGTGAGCGGGGGCGGCGACGGCGGGCCGGCGGCCTTCGGCGCGGCGCTGCGCCGGGCGGCGCGGCTCGGCGCGTCCTTTGCGCGGGCGAGCCAGGACGGTGTGGCGATCGCCACCACGCCCAAGCGCGAGGCTTGGCGGCAGGGCAAGGTCTCGCTCCACCGCTACCGCCCGCTCGCGCCGCCGCGGCTCGGGCCGCTTCTGATCCTGCACGGGCTCTTCGGGCGGCAGACGATCACCGATCTCGAGCCCGAGCGCTCGCTGGTGCGGCGTCTCCTCGAGGCCGGGGTGGATCTCTGGGTGCTCGACTGGGGCAATCCCAGCCGGGCCGACCGATGCCTCGATTTCACCGACTATGCGGTGCATTGGCTCGGCGACGCCATCGAGGCGATCTGCGACGAGACCGGCGGAGACCGGGTGGCGCTCTTCGGCATCTGCCAGGGCGGGGTGTTCGCGCTCTGCCAGGCGGCGCTCTTCCCCGAGCGGGTGTCGGGCCTCGCCCTCGCCGTCACGCCGGTGGATTTCCACGCCGATATCCGCGACCCCGACCCCGGGCACGGGGTGCTCAATCTCTGGATGCGCGCGCTCGACCCGGAGGTCTTCGAGCGCTTTCTCGCCGAACGGGGCGGCATCCCTGGGGCGCTCGCCGGCGCGATCTTTCAGAGCGTGCTGCCCGCCCGGCTGCAGCGCCGCTACGGCCCCGAGCTCTTCGACCTCGCGGACGATCCCGCGGCGCTCGAGACCTTCCTCAAGATGGAGACCTGGCTCTCCGACCGGCCGGACCACCCGGCGGGCGCGGCCCGGCAATGGGTGCTCGAGCTCTACCAGCGGAACGCCCTCGTCGCCGGGCAGTTCGCGCTCGAGGGCCGGCGCGTGGATCTCGGCGCCATTACCTGCCCGATCCTCAACATCGTGGCGGCGGAGGATCACATCGTGCCGCCCCCCTGCGCCCGGGCGCTCGCGGGGCTGACCGCCAGCCGCGACTACCGCCTCCTCGAGGTGCCGACGGGGCATATCGGCGTCTTCGTCAGCGAGAAGGCCAAGGCCCTCGTGGCGCCCGCGGTCATCGACTGGCTGGGCCGGCTCCGCCTGGCGGCCGGGGCGCCGGACCGGGCCGAAGGCGGAGGTTGACGTTTTTTTGCCGCAGGCGAACCCTATCTTCGTTATGAAAGTGTGACACTCCTCCGGCGGTCCCGGAGCATCCAGCGCAAGGAGGCGAGCGTGCCCTTCCAGAGACGAGCTGTTCTTGGCCGGGCGATCCCGGCGGCCTGCGCCGCGGCGCTGTGGCTCTTGCCCCTCGCGGCGGCGGCCGAGGGCGTGGCCGGCCCCTATCTCGCGGCCGAGCACGCGGCGCGTCTCGGCGATGTGGTGGGGGCCGCGGCCCGCTACGAGGAGGCGCTGGCGGAGGATCCGGAGAACCTGGCCCTGGTCGAGCGCGCGCTCTACCAGCGGCTCGCGGCCGGCGGCATCGAGCCGGCCTTCGCCCTTGCCCGCCGGCTGGAGGGATCGGGCCCCGGGCGCACCAACATGGCGGCCCTCACCCTCGCGGCCGCGGCGCTCGAGCGCGGGGACCCGGATCGCGCGGCGGCGCTCCTCGCCGATGGGGATGTGCAGGAGAGCGGCTTCGTCGCCGTGCTGATGCGGCCCTGGGCGCTCTTCGCGGCGGGCGACGCCTCCGGGGCCCGCGCCGCCTTCGAGGCGATCGGGGAGGAGGGCGCGGGCGGGCCCGCCGGGCGCTACCTCGCCGCCTACCATCTCGGTCTCATGTCGGGGGCGGAGGGCGACGACGCCGCCGCGCTCGAGGCCTTTGCCGAGGCGCGGGAGGGGGCGGGCACCGCCACACGCCGGCTCGTGAAGGCCCAGGCCATCGCGCTCGCCCGGCTCGGCCGGGCCGCCGAGGCCTCGGAGGTGATCGAGGGGTGGCAGGGCGTGCGCTACTCCGATCCCGCGCTCGCGCGCCTCGCCCGTCAGATCGCCGAGGGCGAGGTGCCGGAGCCCCTCGTCAGCACCGGCGCCGAGGGGGCGGCGGAGGCGCTCTTCGGCCTCGCGCGCTACATGATGAACGATGCGAACCGCCTGGTCGGCTTCGGCTATCTGCGCCTCGCGAGCCATCTCCATCCGGGGCTGATCGACGCGCATCTTCTCCTCGCCGAGCAGTTCGCCGCCACCGAGCAATACGCCCTCGCCGTCCGCGCCTACGACGCGGTGCCCGAGAGCGCGGCCGAGGCGCTGGACGCCCGGATCGGCCGGGGCGAGGCGCTGGAGCGTCAGGGCGATGTGGAGGAGGCCGTGCAGGCGCTCCGCGCCGTCGTCGCCCGCTGGCCCAACGAGATCGAGGCCCACCGCGCCCTCGGCGATGTCCTCCGCCAGAACGAGCGCTTCGAGGAGGCGGCGGAGGCCTATGACGGCGCCATCGCCCTCATCGGCGAGGCGGAGAACAAGCACTGGCCCCTCTATTACCGGCGCGGCATCGCGCTCGAGCGCTCGAAGCAGTGGCCGCGCGCGGAGGCGGATTTCCGCAAGGCGCTCGAGCTCGAGCCGGACCAGCCGCTCGTTCTCAACTATCTCGGCTATTCCTGGGTCGAGATGGGGATGAACCTCGAGGAGGCCCGGGAGATGATCGAGACCGCGGTGGCCGGCCGCCCGGGCGACGGGTACATCGTCGACAGCCTCGGCTGGGTCCTCTACCGCATGGGCGATTTCGAGGGCGCGGTGACGCATCTCGGCCGCGCGGTGGAGCTGCGCCCGGTCGACCCCGTGATCAACGACCATTACGGCGACGCGCTCTGGATGGTCGGCCGGCGGATCGAGGCGGAGTTCCAGTGGCGCCGGGCGCTCTCCTTCGACCCCGAGCCGGATGTGGAGACGCGCATTCGCCGCAAGCTGGATCTCGGCCTCGACGTCGTGCTGGCGGAGGAAGCGGCGGCCGGCAACCCGGCCATCATCGGGCAGACCGACGAGGCGCCCGAGGTTGCGCCGGAGAACGATGGCGGCTGACGCGACCGCCGGGGTGGCGCACGAGCTCGCCCCGGCCAAGGTCAATCTCTTCTTGCATGTGCGCGGGCGGCGGGCGGACGGCTATCACCTTCTGGAGAGCCTGGCCGTCTTCCCCACGCTGGGGGATCGGCTGTGGGCCGAGCCCGCGCGGGGGCTCTCCCTCTCCATGGCCGGGCCCTTCGGCGACATGCTGCCGGCGGACGGAGACAATCTGGTGCTCCGCGCGGCCGCCGCGCTCGGGCCCGGGCGGGGGGCGGCGCTGCGGCTCGAGAAGACGCTGCCCGTGGCCTCCGGGATCGGCGGCGGCTCGGCGGATGCGGCCGCGGCGCTGCGGCTCCTGGCGCGCCTCTGGGGCGTGGCGGTGCCGGAGGGTCTCGCGCTCTCCCTCGGCGCGGATGTGCCGGTCTGTGTCGTCTCGCGGGCGCGGATGATGGGCGGGGTGGGCGAGGTGCTGACCCCGGCGCCCGCCATGCCCGCCGCGGGGATCCTTCTGGTGAACCCGATGGTCTCGGTCTCCACCCTGCAGGTCTTTGGCCGCCTTGCGCGGCGGGAGGGGCCGCCGGCCACGCCCCCGCCGGTGGGCGGTTTCGCCGGCCTCCCCGATCTCGTCGCCTGGCTCGGCGCCCAGCGGAACGACCTGCAGGAGGCGGCGATGGGGCTTTGCCCGCCCATCGGGGAGGTGCTGGAGGCGCTCTCGGGCGCGCCCCTCGCGCGGATGTCGGGCTCCGGCGCCACCTGCTTCGCGCTCTATCCGAGTGCCGCCGAGGCCGAGGCCGCGGCCCTGCCGCTCCGCCGCGCGCGCCCGGGCTGGTGGGTGGCCGCCGCCGCCCTGCCGGCGCACCCCCCGCTCAGCTGACCCGGTCGGTCACGAACTCGGCGATGTCGGTGAGCGCTGTGCGCATCGGGCTCTCGGGGAAGAGTGCGAGCCCCGCCACCGCCTCGCGCACATGCCGCCGCGCCGCGTTCAGCGTGTCCTCGAGCGCCCGGGTCTCCCGCAGCCGCCCGAGTGCCGCCTGGAGATCGCCCGCCTCCTGCTGGCCCTTTACGATGGTGCGGGTCCAGAAGGCGCGATCCGCCTCCGATCCGCGCGCGACCGCGAGGATGACCGGCATCGTCACCTTCCCCTCGCGGAAGTCGTCGCCCACATTCTTGCCGAGCTCCGCCGCGGTGCCGCCGTAGTCGAGCACGTCGTCGGCCAGCTGGAAGGCCATGCCGAGCCCGTCGCCATAGGCGCGGAGCGCCGCCACCCGCGCATCGCCCGCGCCTGCGATGACGCCCCCCACTTCGGTGGCCGCGGCGAAGAGGGCCGCCGTCTTGCCCTGGATCACCTGGGCGTAACGGTCGAGCCCGGTGCCGAGATCGTGTGCGGTCGTGAGCTGGAGCACCTCGCCCTCCGCGATCACGGCCGAGGCGTTCGAGAGGATGTCGAGCACCCGGAGCGAGCCGCATTCGACCATGAGCTGGAAGGCGCGGGCGAAGAGATAGTCCCCCACCAGCACGCTCGACTTGTTGTCCCACAGGATGTTCGCGGTCGCCTTGCCCCGGCGCTGGGCGCTCTCGTCCACCACGTCGTCGTGGAGGAGGGTGGCCGTGTGGATGAACTCGACGACGGCGGCCAGGCGGATGTGGTCGCCCCCCTCGTAGCCGCAGAGCCGGCTCGCCGC
>CAYXPI010000199.1:0-6418 GCA_964467005.1 uncultured Limibaculum sp.
CGTCCTTGCGGATGTCGAAATAGACCGCGGAGAGATCGACCGTCGCGAAGGTGAAGAGCGCCTGGAACACGCCCTGGAAGTCGAAGGCCGCGTAGCCTTCGCGCACCTGGCTGTCGAGCTCGGCCAGGCGGTGAAGCACCCAGCGTTCAAGCTCGGGCATCGCGGCGGGCGCCACCCGCTCGCCCTCATCGAACCCTCGGAGCGCGCCGAGCAGGAAGCGCAGCGTGTTGCGCAGGCGCCGATAGCTGTCCGCCGTGCCCTTCAGGATCTCGGGCCCGATCCGCTGGTCGGCCGTGAAATCCGCCTGCGCGACCCAAAGGCGGAGGATGTCCGCCCCGTACTGCTTGATGACCTCCTCGGGCGCCACGCTGTTGCCCAAGGATTTAGACATCTTCTGGCCCTTCTCATCCAGGGTGAACCCGTGGGTCACCACCGCCTTGTAGGGCGCGCGGCCGCGGGTGCCGCAGGCCTGGAGGAGGGAGGAGTGGAACCAGCCGCGGTGCTGGTCCGTGCCTTCGAGATAAACATCCGCTGGCCAGACGCCATCGGCCCGGTCGCGCAGCACGAAGGCGTGGGTGGAGCCCGAATCGAACCACACATCGAGGATGTCGGTCACCTGCTCCCACTCCGCGGCGTCGTTGCGCCCGGCGAGGAAACGCGCGCGTGCGCCCTCGGCGAACCAGGCGTCCGCCCCCTCGGCGCGGAAGGCGTCGACGATGCGGGCGTTCACCGCCTCGTCCTGGAGGAGCTCGACCCGCCCGTCCTCCGTGCTGCGGCAGAAGCAGGCGAGCGGCACACCCCAGGCGCGCTGGCGGGAGAGCACCCAGTCCGGCCGCGCCTCCATCATCGAACGCAGGCGGTTCTGCCCGGCCTTCGGCGTCCAGGCGACGAGGTCGTTGATCGAGGTGAGCGCGCGCTCGCGGATGGTCGCCCCATGGGCGCCCATCCCATCCGCCAGCGGCTGGTCGATCGCCACGAGCCATTGCGGGCGATTGAGGCGGATCACCGGCGCTTTGGAGCGCCAGGAATGGGCGTCCGAGATCGTCTGCCGCTGGGTGGCGGCGAGGGCGCCCACCTCCTTCAGCTTGGCGAGGACGGCCGTGTTCGCCGTCCCCTCCTTGCCCTTGCGATCGAGGATGTAGGTGCCGTGGAAGAACGGCACATGTGCGGCGAACCCGCCATCGGGGCCGACATTGTGAGTGATGCGGTCGAGCATGCCCCTCTGGCGGAACAGCTCGTAGTCGTCCTCGCCGTGGGAGGGCGCGCAATGGACGAAGCCCGAGCCGGTGTCGTCCGTCACGAACGCGCCTGCAAGGAGGGGCACCTCGTAGCTCCAGAAGGGGTCCGCCTGTGCGAGAGGGTGGGCGCATACCACGCCCTCGAGCTCGCCCGCGCGCACGTCGCGGAGCCGCGTGACCTGGGACATTTCGAGCCGCGCGCGGGCGAAGATGCTCTCCGCCAGCCGGTCCGCCATCACCAGGCGCTCCCCGGTGGCGATCCAGTTGCCCTCCGGCGCGTCCGACACCGCGTAGAGGCCGTAGCTGATCTCCTCGCCAAAGCTGATTCCGCGGTTGGAGGGGATGGTCCAGGGCGTGGTGGTCCAGATCACGATGGCCGCGCCGTCGAGCCCGTGTGCGCCCGTGTTGCCGTCGTAAACCTGATTCCAGTTCACCCGCAGCTCGCCCCCGTCGTGATGGGCGGACTGGTGGCCGGGGGCCCGCCGCACGGGGAACTTGACATAGATCGTGTCGACCGTCCGGTCGTGATGCTCCACCTCGGCCTCGGCGAGCGCCGTCTGCTCCATGGGCGACCACATCACGGGCTTGGACCCCTGATAGACGCTGCCGTTCATCACGAACTTATGGAACTCGGCGGCGATGGTGGCCTCGGCCTCGAAATCCATCGTGAGATAGGGGCGCTCCCAGTCCCCGGTCACGCCCATGCGCTTGAACTCGTCGCGCTGGACCTCGACCCAGCCCTCGGCAAAGCGCCGGCACTCGGCGCGGAGTTCGTTGACCGGCACGCTGTCCTTGGACTTGCCCTTCTTGCGGTACTGCTCCTCGATCTTCCACTCGATCGGCAGGCCGTGGCAGTCCCAGCCGGGCACATACCGGCTGTCGTAGCCGCGCATCTGGGCCGAGCGCACCACGAAATCCTTCAGGATCTTGTTGAGCGCGTGGCCGATATGGAGGTGCCCGTTCGCGTAGGGCGGGCCGTCGTGCAGCGCGAAGGGCGTCCGCGTGCCAGCGGTCGCGCGCAGGCGCGCGTAGATCCCCATCCGCTCCCAGCGTTCGAGCCAGTCGGGCTCGCGCTTCGGCAGCCCCGCGCGCATGGGAAAGTCCGTCTCGGGCAAGAACAGCGTGTCGCGATAGTCGGGGCCCGCATCCTCGGCGGGCTCGGCGGTCTCGGGCGTGTCGGCGCACATGGTGGCTGCCTCGCGTCAGCGTGTCCGTCGAGTGGCGCACCCACCCGCTCCGGCCGGGCTATAGCCGGGGAGGGGCGGGCGCGTCCAGCTTGGGCTGGGCGTCACGCCTCGGCCGCCTCGCCCTCCTCGTCGTCGTCGCCGCCGATCATGCCCTTGGGCGTCTGAATGTTGAGGATCACGAAGTCCCGGTCGGTGATCATCGGGCGGGTGCCCTCGGGCAGGGTCACATCCGAGATCTTCACCGTGTCGCCCATCTTCCGACCCTTGAGATCGACGGTGATCTTGTCCGGGATCGCGCTCGCATTCACTTTGAGCTCGACCTCCGGCCGCACCACCGTGAGCACGCCGCCGCGCTTGAGGCCCGGGCATTCCTCATGGTTGATGATCTCCACGGGGATGTAGAGGTTGATCCGGGAGCGCTCGGAGAGGCGCAGAAAGTCCACATGTGCCGGCAGGTCGCGGCGCACATCGCGCTGCACGCTCCGGCAGATGACGGTGTTGTCCGCCCCGTCGATCTTGAGGTTGATGAGCTTGGACAAAAACTTGCCCGCCTTCAGCTCCTTCAACAGCACGTTGAACTTCACGTTGATGGCTTGGGGGTCCCTGCCCCCGCCATAAATGACGCCCGGGACGTATCCGTCCCTCCGTGCCTGGCGGGCAGCCCCTTTGCCCGTGCCGGGCCGCGACGCCGCCTCGAGAATCGGCAGATCGGCCATGATGTGTCTCCTTGGGTCCGTGCGGCGATCCTCCAGGGGTGTAAGCGCCGCAAAGCGCGTTCTATACAGCCGCGCGGGGTCGCTGCCTAGCCTCTCCGGCCGAGATTCGCCTCAGATCCCGATCTTGTGCCGGGCCGCTCCCAGAAAGCGCTTGGCTGCCCAGCTCACCGGCAGCTGCGCGGGGTCGGTGTGCTTGGCCAGGCAGCCGGGATGGACAAGCGCCCGCCCGCCCCAATTCGCCCGGTCGGTCGTGAGCTCCCGGGCGAAGAGCATCGCGTTCTGGCGGTACCACCAGGGCAGCGTGTCGATCTCCCAGATCTCGGCGCGGAGCACGTCGTGGCAGGCGAGCCCATGGGCGGCGAAGCGGGAGATCCAGTAGTCGGGCCACTGCTCGTTCACATGGGCCACGCCGCCTTGGCCCGGGATCGCGGCGGAGAAAAGCACCCGATCGGCATGCGCTGCGATGTTCGCCACGAAACGCTCAGCGGCCGCGGCATCGAGATGCTCGGCCACCTCCAGCGAGATCGCGAGGTCGAACCGGTGGCCGAGCGCGAGGGGCTGGGTGAGATCGGCCGGCTCGAACTCGGTGATCTCCAGCACGTCGCGCGGGGTATCGGGGTGGTCGACGCCGAGGATCTCCACCCCAGGCCAGAGCGCCTTGGCCGCCCGAAGCCAGGAGCCGCGCCCGCAGCCGATGTCGAGCACCGAGTTGGGCCGCCCGAGGATCTCGCCCACGAGGGTCAGCACCGCCTGGGCGCCTGCATCGGGCACCCGCGCCACGCGCTCGTAAAACCCGGCGTCGTAGGTGTGGGTCATGGGCGGTCTCCTTCGAGGAGATAAGGGTCATGGCGCGCCGAGCCCGTCAAGCGCCCGGCCAGCCGCGGCATGGCGCCGCCGCGGGGCATCGTTGCCGCTCTGCGACCCATTTGCTACGCCAAGAGAAAGAGGAGGAGCCCTTGGACACCGCCCCCCAATCCGGACCGCGGGTGGCCCTGATGGTCACGTGTCTGGTCGACATGATGCGGCCATCGGTCGGCTTCGCCAGCGTGAAGCTCCTCGAGGCCGCAGGCTGCCAAGTGCATGTGCCGGCGCAGACCTGCTGCGGCCAGCCCAACTGGAACTCGGGCGACAAAGCGGGCTCCAAGGCGCTCGCGCGCACCGCGATCCGCGCCTTCGGCGGCTTCGATTATGTGGTGGTGCCGTCGGGCTCCTGCGCCGCGACCGTGGTGAAGGATTACCCCGCCATCCTCGCCGGCGAGCCCGACGAGGCGGAGGCCGCGGATCTGGCCGCGCGCACCCATGAGATCGTGAGCTTCCTCACCGATGTGCTCGGCGTGGCGGCGGTCGACGCCGAGCTCGCAGCCCGGGCGACTTATCACGACAGTTGCTCGGGCCTCCGGTCGCTCGGCGTCAAGGAGCAGCCGCGGCGCCTCCTTGCCACCGTCGACGGGTTGGAACTGGCTGAGATGGAGGACGCGGAGGTCTGCTGCGGCTTCGGCGGCACCTTCTGCGTGAAGTACCCGGAGATCTCCAACAAGATGGTGGAGGGCAAGGCGGGCAAGATCGGCGCGACCGGGGCCGATCTCCTGCTGGCTGGCGATCTCGGCTGCCTGATGAACATGGCCGGCAAGCTCAGCCGCGAGGGCCGGCCGGTGGCCGCGCGCCATGTCGTCGAGGTGCTGGCGGGCATGACCGACACGCCGCCCATCGGGAAGGACTGAGCTGCGCGGGGGCGACGGTCTGCGCACCAGGGAGGATTGCGATGAGCGACGTCGAGAAGGGCCAGAGCATTCTCGAGAAGGCCTACGAGCTCAGCACGCCGGCGGACAACGCCCGGCATTACGACGCCTTCGCCGCCACCTATGACAGCGATTTCGCCGCGGATCTGGGCTGGTCCTGCCCCCGCGCCGTCGCGCATGCCTACAGCGACGCGGCCGGAACCGCGGGCGCCGAGGACGCGCCCATCGCCGATATCGGCCGCGGCACCGGGCTGGTCGCGGCCGAACTCGGGGCGCCTCTGCCGGTCGTCGATGGCATGGACATCTCGCCGGAGATGTTGGCCATCGCCCGGGAGAAGGGCCTTCGCCGCGAGCTCTACGAGGTGGACCTCACAGGCGACTTGGCCGGCATTCCGACCGACGACGGCGCGGTCATCTCGGCCGGCACCTTCACCCACGGCCATCTGAGGCCGGAGGTGCTGCGAAGCCTCTTGAACCTCGCCCGGCCAGGCGCGCTCTTCGTCATCGGGATCAACAAGGATCATTTCGCTGGCCAGGGGTTTGCCGCGAGCGTTAATGCGATGGCCACGGAGGGGCTGATCGACGCCCCGGCCTATGCCGAGGTGCGGATGTACGACAAGGACGGGCATGACCATTCGGGCGATGTCGCGATCGTCGCCCGGTATCGAAAGGCGCCGTGAGCGCAGAGCGGGGAGCGACGCATGAGCATCCACGAAGCCACCACGCCGCGCTTTCGGGACAATGTCCGCGCGGCCTTGGCCAACACCAACCTGCAGGCGGCGCTCTCGGGCGCCCAAGGCGGGTTTGTGAAAAAGCGCGCGGCGGCCCGGGCGGCGGTGCCGGAGTTCGACGCGATCCGCGACGCGGCGCGGGATCTCAAGAACCACGTGCTGGCCAATCTCGGCGCCTATCTTGAGGCGTATGAGGCCAAGGTGGTCGCCGCTGGCGGGCATGTGCACTGGGCCGAGACGGCGGAGGAGGCCCAAGCGATCGTGCTCCGCATCGCCCAGGAGGCCGGCGCCAAGACGGTGAACAAGGGCAAGTCGATGATCTCCGAGGAATGCGGGATCAACGACCACCTCGCCGCCCATGGCATCCACCCCCAAGAGACCGATCTCGGCGAGTACATCATCCAGCTCCGGGGCGAGGCGCCCAGCCACATCATCGCGCCCGCGGTGCATGTGACCGTGCCCGAGGTGGAGGCGGAGTTCCGCAAGGAGCACACGCATCTCGAGGAGAGCCGCTCGCTCGCCGAGTTGCCGGACCTCCTGCACGAGGCGCGCACGGTCCTCCGCTCGAAGTATTTCGACGCCGAGGTGGGCATCACCGGCGCCAACATGCTGGTGGCCGAGACCGGGCAGTCGGTCATCGTGACGAACGAGGGCAATGGCGACCTCTCCCAGTCGCTGCCGCGCGTGCACATCGTGATGGCCTCGATCGAGAAGATCGTGCCGACGCTCGAGGACGCCGCCACCATCCTGCGGGTGCTCGCACGCTCGGCCACGGGGCAGGAGAGCACGGTCTACACCACCTTCTCG
>CAYXPI010000200.1:0-6186 GCA_964467005.1 uncultured Limibaculum sp.
TGGCGCAGTAGACCGGGCGCGCGACGGTGCCGAAGGCGTGCGCCAGCACCGCGATGTCGAACCGGCCGAAATGGAAGAGCTTGGTCGCCCCGGGATCGGCGAGCATGGCGACGAGGCGTGGCGCCTCCCGCTGGCCCCGAGCGATCTGCACCAGATGGGCGGTGCCGTCGCCCGCGGACAGCTGGACGAGGCACAGACGGTCCCGGTGCGGCACGAGTCCCATCGCCTCGGTGTCGACCGCGACGACCGGGCCCAAGTCGAGCCCCTCCGGCAGATCCCCACGGTGCAGTGTCACGGTCATCACTTGGTCCTCGGCCGAGGCGCTCCGGCGCGGCCCGTCCGGCGTGATGGTGCCCAGGAGAAGACTCGAACTTCCACGCCCATACGGGCACTAGCACCTGAAGCTAGCGCGTCTACCAATTCCGCCACCTGGGCACGGAGGTTGGTGCGCCTTGCAGCGCGTGACCGGAGTTAAGCCGCGGGCCCCGCCAAGTCAACGGGGGGCGAGCCGGCGCGCGCGGTCCCGCCCAGAAAGCTCGGTTCTGCCATGCGCGGTGCGCCGTCGCCGCGGTTGTGCCCCGGAGCGTGCGCCGAGGAGCGGATGGGCAGGGGTCGCCGGGCGCCGTCACGGGCCCGAAGAGGGGGAGATCCCCCCGCCCGATCCGCGCCGCGCATCGGGGCCCCGTCGACGGCAGCCCTGTTCCACCTCCATGACCGGCCTCTCAGGCAGGCGGCCGCGAGGGGGGCGCGGCCCGGCATCCGGCGCTCTCCCTCTCAGCGCGGAGCGGGGCACTATATCCTTGCCGAGACCGGGGGGGCGGCTTAGTCCTTTGCGACAGATTATGACCGGGAGGGCCGCAAATGGCGATGGCGACGGATGCGCCGCTGGTGACGGTGATCGGGGGCTCCGGATTCGTCGGGCGTTACATCGCGCAGGGCCTCGCCCGGGAGGGGTGGCGCGTGCGCGTGGGCTGCCGCCGCCCGCATGAGGCGCATTTCGTGCGACCCTACGGCGTGGTCGGCCAGGTCGAGCCCGTGCAGTGCAACATCCGAGACGACGCCTCCATCGCCCGGGCCGTGGCCGGCGCCACGGCGGTGGTCAACTGCGTGGGCATCCTGTTCGAGACGGGCAAGAACAGCTTCGCCGCCACCCAGGCCGAGGGCGCGGCCCGGGCCGCCCGGCTCGCGGCGGAGGCGGGGGCGCGCCGCTTCGTCCAGCTCTCCGCGATCGGGGCGGACGCGGCGAGCCCGGCGGACTATGCGCGCTCGAAGGCCGAGGGGGAGGCTCGGGTGGCGGACGCCTTCCCGGCCGCCACGATCCTCCGGCCCTCGATCGTCTTCGGCACGGAGGACCAGTTCTTCAACCGCTTCGCCTCGATGGCGCGGATGTCGCCGGTGATCCCAGTGGTGGGTGGGGACACACGGTTCCAACCCGTCTGGGTGCAGGACGTGGCCGACGCGGCGGTCGTGTCCGTCGCGGGCCAGGCGGAGGCGGGGATCTACGAGCTCGGCGGGCCCAACATTTACACCTTCCGCGCGCTCATGGAGATGATGCTCCGCGCCATCCGGAGGCGGCGCGCGATCGTCGACATCCCGTTTTGGGCCGCGCGCCTCCAGGGCCGGGTGCTGGGCCTGCTGCCGAACCCTCCCATCACGCTCGACCAGGTGCGCCTTCTCGAACGGGACAATGTGGTGGCGGAGGGGGCCCGCGGTTTCGCGGACCTCGGGATCGAGCCCGAAGCGCCCGAGGGCATCATCGACAGCTATCTCTACGCCTACCGGCCCTACGGCCAGTATTCGTCGCTCACCGAGAGCCGCCGGACTCAGGACTAGAAGATCAGCCGGCCGATCAGCACCAGCACCACCGCGCCGGCGACCGACAAGACCAGGTTGGTGGCCAGCGGGTGGCCGAGATCGAGCTTGAGCCCGAGCTTGGGCGCGGCGTAGCCCGCGAGGGCGGAGCCGAGGATGCCCCACACGACATACGAGAGAAGCGAGCCGCCGCCCACGACGAAGCTCGCGATCCAGCCCACGATCAGGCCGAAGAGGAAGGTGACGAGGATCTGCTGAAGGTCTTTGCTCATGCCACCAACTTAACCGAGGACTGCGACGCTTCTCCGACAGGCTCAGCCATAGGCGATGGCGAGGAGCACGCCGCCGAGGGCCAGGCGGTAGAGGACGAAGGGCGTCATGGTCCAGTTGCCGCGAAACATGCGCATCATCACCGCAAGGGCGGCGAAGGCTGAGCCGCAGGCGAGGGCCGCCGCCAGCGCGAAGTCGGCGCCGAGCGCGAGGTCGCCCTCCGCCACTAGCCCTGCCGTCTCCACGATCCCCGCGGCCAGGATCGTCGGCACCGCCATGAGGAGGGCGAGCCGCGCCGCCTCCTCCCGCCGGTAGCCGAGGGCGCGGGCCATCGTCATGCAGGCGCCGGAGCGGGAGGTGCCGGGGATGAGGGCGACGGCCTGGGCGAGGCCCATGAGGCCCGCATCGCGCCAGCCCCAGTCGGGCTCGGCGCGGGTCGCACGGCCCCAGCGGTCCGCCGCCCAGAGGAGGAGGCCGCCGACAAGGGTCGTCCAGCCGATCACCTCGACGCTCCGGAGGGCGGACATCTGCCCCGAGAGCTTGAGCGCGAGCCCGGCGAGGACGGCGGGCAGGGTGGCGAAGGCCAGGAGCCAGGCGAGCCGCGCCTCCTCCGTTGCCATGCGGCCGCGGAGAATGTGGCCCGCACCGGCCCAGATCCGCGCGATGTCGGCGCGAAAATAGAGGCACACCGCCACCAAGGTCCCGAGATGGACGGCCACGTCGAGCGTCACGCCCTGGTCGGGCCGCCCGGTGAGAAGCGGCCAGAGCGCGAGATGCCCGGACGAGGAGATCGGCAGGAACTCGGTGATGCCCTGGATGAGCGCGAGGACGACGAGGTCGAACAGGGCCATGGCACGCTCCCGAGATTGCCGCTGTGCTACCCGAGGGGCGGCGGGAAGGAAAGCGCAATATATGTCAGCCGTTGTGACATAACTGTGGCTCCGGCCCCCCGCGCTCCCGCGGCAAGGCTGCGCCGTTGCGCCGCACGCGCCTGGATAGGGCAGCATTTCTGCCTTTTCTCGCCCGTCCGCATCCTGTATGAGCCGCAAGTGTCAGCGAACACAGGCGGCGCGGCGGGAGGCGGTTGTGGTCCAGAAGATGCTGAAATTCACCCAGCGGGACCGGGAGATGCCGGAGAAGCGCTCGGCCGAAGATCGCGCCCAGGACTTCGGGGAGATCTACCGTGAATACGCCGCCGAGAAGGCCGCGGAGCAGGCGGCGCGGTGCAGCCAGTGCGGCGTGCCGTTCTGCCAGACGCACTGCCCGCTGCACAACAACATCCCGGATTGGCTGAAGCTGACGGCAGAGGGGCGGCTCCGGGAGGCTTACGAGGTCTCCCAGGCCACCAACACCTTCCCCGAGATCTGCGGACGAATCTGCCCGCAGGATCGGCTCTGCGAGGGCTCCTGCGTGATCGAGCAGTCGGGCCACGGCACCGTCACGATCGGCGCCATCGAGAAATACATCACCGACACGGCCTGGGTGGAGGGCTGGGTCGCGCCCATTCCCGTGGGCCCCGAGCGGGCGGAGAGCGTGGGGATCGTCGGCGCCGGCCCCGCGGGGCTCGCGGCGGCGGACCGCCTGCGGCGCATGGGCTTCCAGGTCACGATCTACGATCGCTACGACCGGGCGGGCGGGCTGCTCACCTATGGCATCCCGGGCTTCAAGCTGGAGAAGCCGGTGGTGATGCGGCGGAACGCCCAGCTCGAGGCGGCCGGGGTGCACTTCCGCCTCAATTGCGAGATCGGCCGCGACGTCGAGTTCCACCACCTGCACGACACCCATGACGCGGTGCTGATCGCGACGGGCGTGTACAAGGCCCGCGAGCTCAAGGCGCCGGGTTCGGGCCTCACCGGCATCGTGCCCGCGCTCGACTACCTCACCGCCTCCAACCGCGTCGGCTTCGGCGACCCCGTGCCCGCCTTCGCGGACGGGACGCTCGACGCCAAGGGCAAGCGCGTGGTGGTGATCGGCGGCGGCGACACGGCGATGGACTGCGTGCGCACCGCCATCCGCCAGGACGCGGCCTCGGTCACCTGCCTCTACCGTCGCGACCGGGCGAACATGCCGGGCTCCCAGCGCGAGGTGGCCAACGCTGAGGAGGAGGGGGTGCATTTCTCCTGGCTGACCGCGCCGAAGGCGTTCGACGGGGAGAACCGGGTGGCCTCGGTCCGCGCGGTGCAGATGCGCCTCGGCGCGCCGGACGCCACCGGCCGGCAAAGCCCGGAGGAGGTGCCGGGATCGGACTACGCGATCGAGGCGGATCTCGTGGTCGAGGCGCTCGGCTTCGAGCCCGAGGATCTTCTGCGGCTTTGGGGCGTGGAGGGGCTCGAGGTCTCCCGCTGGGGCACCATCAAGGCGGATTTCCGCACCCACGAGACCTCCCTCGCGGGGGTCTACGCGGCCGGCGACATCGTGCGCGGCGCGTCCCTCGTGGTCTGGGCGATCCGCGACGGGCGCGAGGCCGCGGACGCCATCGCCGAGCGGTTGGGGGTGGCTCCGGCCATCGCTGCCGAGTGAGCGCGCCGTCGGAGGGTCTGGCGGGCCAGTGCCTCTGCGGGGCGGTGCGCTTCTCCGCGCTCGGCGTGCCCCAGGGGATTGCTGCCTGCCATTGCGGGCAATGCCGGCGCTGGGGCGGCGGCGGGCCCTTCATGGCCGCGACCTTCGCGGGCGGCGTGCGCCTCGAGGCGGCGGCGACGCTGGCCTGGTTCGCGAGCTCGGACGATGGCGAGCGCGGCTTCTGCACCCGGTGCGGCAGCTCGCTCTTCTGGCGTCATCGCGGAGACCCCGGAGACTGGGCGGTGAATGCCTCGGCCCTGCCCGAAGATCATGGCCTCGCGCTGACGGCGCATATCTGGGTGGAGGACGCGGCCCCCTGGTACGCCTTCGCCGACGACGCGCCCCGCAAGACCGCGGCCGAGTGCCTGGCGGAGGGCGGCTCGTGAGCGCGGAGACCGGCCTCGTGGGCCACTGCCTCTGCGGCGCCGTGCGCTTCCACGCGCCGGATGCCAAGCGCGAGGTGCATGTCTGCCATTGCGGCATGTGTCGGCGCTGGACCGGAGGGCCCGAATTCGCGGTCGACGCGGGCACCACCGTCGCCTGGGAGGGGGCCGCGGAGATCCGCACCTACCGCTCCTCGGAGTGGGGGGAGCGCGCGTTCTGCGGTGTCTGCGGCACCGCGCTCTTCTTCCGGGTGGTGGCGACCGGCGAGACCTATCTCAACGCCGGCATTGCCGCGGACGACCGCGTGTTCCGGATCACCAGCCACATCTACGTCGACGAGACGCCGGGCTTCTACGAGTTCGCCGACGACACGCCCCGCCTGACGGGCGCGGACGTCGAGGCGCTCGTCGCCGCCAAACCCCAAGGAGAGGGCTCATGACCGATTTCGACGCGCGCGCCGCCCAGCTCGCCGCCCGCGGCATGTATCTGCCGGAGGAGGAGCATGGCTCCTGCGGCGTGGGGCTCGTGGCGGCCATCGACGGTGCGCCGCGCCGCCAGGTGGTGGAGCACGGGATCGCGGCGCTCAAGGCCGTGTGGCACCGGGGCGCCGTGGACGCGGACGGCAAGACCGGCGACGGCGCGGGCATTCACCTCCAGATCCCGACGGGCTTCTTCGAGGATCAGATCCGGCGGACGGGGCACGAGCCCTCCGAGGGGCTCCTGGCGGTCGGCCAGGTGTTTCTGCCGCGCACGGATTTCGGCGCCCAGGAGATGGCGCGCACGATCGTGGAGACCGAGCTCCTCCGCCTCGGCTACCGCATCTATGGCTGGCGCCAGGTGCCGGTCGACATCTCGGTGCTGGGCGACAAGGCGAACGCCACCCGCCCGGAGATCGAGCAGATCCTCATCGGCAATCCCAAGGGCACGGGCGAGGAGGTGTTCGAGCGCGAACTCTACGTGATCCGCCGCCGGGTGGAGAAGGCCGTTGCCCAGGCGCAGATCGCGGGCTTCTACATCTGCTCGCTGTCCTGCCGCTCGATCATCTACAAGGGCATGATGCTGGCCGAGCAGGTGGCGGAGTTCTACCCCGACCTCAAGGACCCGCGCGTCGTCTCGGCTTTCGCGATCTACCACCAGCGTTACTCGACCAACACCTTCCCC
>CAYXPI010000201.1:0-6155 GCA_964467005.1 uncultured Limibaculum sp.
GCCAAAAGCGCCGCGGCCAGGGCCGCCCGCGCGCTCAGCCCGGCCGCCCATGGCGCCCGAAATCCGGCGCCGCCGTGTCCTGGCCCGCCTCGATGATCCCCCGGCGGATCGCCCGGGTGCGGGTGAAATAGGCGTGCAGCCACTCCCCGTCGCCCGTGCGGATCGCGCGGCGCAGCGTCATGAGCTCCTCGGAGAAGCGGCCGAGAATGTCGAGCACCGCCTCCCTGTTGTGGAGGAACACGTCGCGCCACATGGTGGGGTCCGAGGCCGCGATGCGCGTGAAATCCCGGAAACCCGCGGCGGAGTACTCGATCACCTCGCTCTCGGACACCCGGGCGAGGTCGTCGGCCACGCCCACCATGGTGTAGGCGATGGCGTGGGGCACATGGGAGGTGACCGCGAGCACGAGGTCGTGGTGCTCCGGCGTCATCTCCGCCACCTTGGCCCCCATCCCCTCCCAGAGCGCGCGGATCCGGGCCACGGGCTCCGGCGCGGCGCCCGCCTCCGGCGTGAGGATGCACCAGCGGTTCTCGAAGAGCTCGGCAAAGCCCGCATCGGGGCCGGACTGCTCGGTGCCCGCCAGCGGATGCCCGGGCACGAAATGGACGCCCTCCGGCAGGTGGGGGCGCATGTCGGCGATGAGCTCGGCCTTCACCGATCCGACATCCGTGACGACGGCGCCCTGCGCGAGGCTCGGCGCGATCTCGGCGGTGAGGGGGCCGCAGGCGCCCACGGGCACGCAGAGCACCACGATGTCGGCCCCCGCCACGGCCTCGGCCGCGCTCTCGCACACCCGGTCGCAAAACCCGAGCTCCCGGGCCCGGGCGCGGGTGGCCGCCGAGCGGGCGAACCCCGTGATCTCGCGCGCGAGGCCCTGCGCCCGCGCCGCATGGGCCATGGAGGAGCCGATGAGGCCGAGGCCGAGGAGCGCCAGCCGCTCCGCCACCGGGGCGCGGGCGGCGCGCGCCGGGTTCGGGCCCGCCTCATGCCGCACGCGCGAGCCCCCGCAGCGCCTCGGCCACCGCCTGGCACGCCTCCCCGTCGCCCACGGTGATGCGCAGATGCCCGGGCAGCGCGTATTCCGCCAGCCGCCGCACGATGAGGCCGTGCGCTTTGAGATGCGCGTCCACCTCGTCGGTGCGGTCCCCGGTCTCGACCAAGAGGAAGTTGGCCGCGCTCGGCGTCACGACGAAGCCCGCCTGCGCGATCTCCTTGGCCAGCCAGTCCCGCCACACCTCGTTGGTCACCCGGCAGTGCTCCACATAAGCGCGGTCGGCGATCGCGGCCTCGCCGGCCGCCAGCGCGGGGGCGGTGACGTTGAAGGGCCCGCGCACCCGGTTCATCACGTCGATCACATGGGCGGGGGCGTAGGCCCAGCCGAGGCGGAGCGCGGCGAGCCCGTGGATCTTGGAGAAGGTCCGGGTCATCGCCACGTTGTCCCGGCTCCGCACAAGGGCGATGCCGCCATCCGAGCCCGCGCCGCGGACATACTCCGCATAGGCCGCGTCGAGCACCAGGAGCGCCTGGGGCGGCAGCGCGTCGGCCAGCCGGGCGATCTCGGCCTCTGCCACCATCGTGCCGGTGGGGTTGTTGGGGTTGGCGAGGAAGACGAGCCGCGTCCGCTCCGAGAGGCGGGCGATGAGGGCGTCGATATCCGCGGTGAGGTCCCGCTCGGGCGCGGTCACCGGGGTTGCGCCCGCGGCGAGCGACGAGATCCGGTACATGAGGAAGCCGTGGGCGGAGAAGAGGACCTCCGCGCCGGGCCCCGCATAGGCCTTGGTGAGGAGGGCGATGAGCTCGTCCGACCCGTTGGCGCAAACGATGCGCTCGGCCTCGATTCCATGCGCCTCGGCGATCTTGGCGCGGAGCCGCGCATGGCCGCCATCGGGGTACACCGCCAGCCGGTCCGCCACCTCGGCATAGGCCGCGCGGGCGGCGGGGGAGGGGCCGAGGGGGTTCTCGTTTGAGGAGAGCTTGATCGTGCGATTGGCCCCGGGCGCGCCGGCCGCGCCGCCCACATAGGGCGCGATCTCGGAGATGCCGGGGTTTGGGCGGATGGTCAGGTGCATTGAGGGCCTCCGTGGCGGTCCTTCCCTCTAGCGCGGGGCGGGCCGGCTTGGCCAGGGGCGCCGCCGCGGCCGCGGGTCTCAGGCCCGCCGAGCGCCCCTCTAGCGCAGAACCACCTGGAAGACGCCCTCCACCGCGAGCGCGACCACCGGCAGGCCGTAGACGATGCCGATCTTTCGGGTGCGGTAGGGCAGGCGCTCGCCCCGGCTGCGGGTGCGGTTGAGCTGGCGGATCCGCCGCACCCAGAGAACCCCGGCGAGCCACACCGCCGCCATCACCGCGAAGGGGGGCGCCACGGGCTGGATCTGCGCCGCCACCGAGAGGCCGAGGCCCGCGACGAGCCAGACGACGACGGTCCAGCGCTTCTCGAAGGTCCAGCCCGGGCGGATGAGCCGGCGGTTTCCCGCCATGTCGGGCAGCGCGCCGGTGGCGAGGCCGGCCACCCGGGGCGTGCGGGGCTGGGGGGGCACCCGGGGCGCGGGCTCGGCCTCTGCGGTGGCGAAGGCGGCGCCGCCCGGATCGCCCGGGTCTTCCGCCGCGCCGGAGCCGCCCGGCCCGCCCGGCCCGCCCGGTCCGCCCGGTCCCCTGGGTCCGCCGCCGCCCGGGGCCTCGAAGGCCATGCCCGCCGCCCCGCTCTTAAACGCGGCGCCGGCGAACCCCTCGATGAGCTTCCCCGCCGTCTCCTCCGAAAGGTTCAGCCGGTTGCCGTGGATGTCGAGGCTCACATTGACCGTGGGCTGGTGAAAATGGATCGCCCCCGCGGGCAGATCGAACATCCCCTCGAACCCGGTCTTCTTGCCCTTGGGCTTCGCGTCGTCGTCGCTCGCGTCGTCGGTCACACACGGCCTCGTGATGACAATCGGGGGCTCCACGCAAGGTGTTGCACGGCCGGGTTAAGATACCTTATCCCGGCTGCGAGGCAATGCGCCCGCCCGGGCGCGGGGCTCGAACGCGGCGCGAAAGCCCGCCGCGGGCTTGGGCGCGGGCGCGGGCCGCAGCCCCTCGAGCACGCGCAAGGGCGCCGCCGCCGCCTCACGGAGCCCGGCCTGCGGCGTGATGTAGACGAGCTTCGTCACCTCGACGATCGTCACCCCCGCCAGCGCCTGCCAGTCGAGCCGCTGGCCGACCCGCTCCATCATCGGCCCGAGCCGGAGCCAAAAGCGCCGGTGCGACGGCGGCATATAGAGGGCCGCCGCCTCCTCCTCCACGGCGAAGTCGTGCGCCACCAGCGCCTTTTCGAGCTGGCCCGCGGAGTAGGGCCGGCCATAGCCGAAGGGGGTCGCGTCGCGCCGGGCCCAGAGCCCCGCCCGATTGGGCGCGAGGAACACCGCCTTGCCGCCGGGCGCGAGGACGCGGGCGATCTCCTCGAGGAGGGCGTTCGGACGCTCGCAGGTCTCGAGCCCGTGGGCCACCAGGATCCGGTCCGCCGCGCCGCGGGCGAGCGGCCAGAGCGTCTCCTCCACGAGGACCGAGAGATTGGGCCCCTCGGCCGGCCAGGGGCACACCCCCTGCTGGGCGGGCATGAGGCAGAGGGTGCGCGTCGCCTCGTCGCGGAACGGGCGGAGGAAGGGGGCCGCGAAGCCGAAGCCCACCACCGTCATGCCGCGCACATCGGGCCAGAGCGCACGGAGCCGCGCCCGCAGCATCGCCCGGGCGAGCCGCCCGAGCCCCGTGCCGTAGTAGAACTTTCGAAGATCGACGACGTCGAGATGCATTGCGCCCGGCCTCGCTTTGGCACAGCCTCGCACGCGCCCCATCTCGGATCAAGGAGCCCCGGTCATGCCCGCTGAGGTCGTCGTCGTCCCCTGCCTCTCCGACAACTACGCCTACCTCCTGCGCGACGGCGCGACCGGCCAGGTGGCGCTGGTCGACGCGCCCGAGGCGGGCGCCATCGAGGCCGCGCTCGAGGCGCGCGGCTGGGGGCTCGATCAGATCTGGATCACCCACCATCATGGCGACCACACCGACGGGGTGGCCGCGCTCACGGCCCGCTACGGCGCGGAGGTCGTGGGCCACGGGGCGGATGCGGCGCGGCTGCCGCCGCTCGACCGGGCGGTGGCCGAGGGCGAGACGGTGGCCCTCGGCGAGACGGTGGCGCGGGTGGTCGATGTGTCGGGCCACACGATCGGGCACATCGCCTATGTGGTGGAGGGACCGGAGCCCATGGCCTTCACCGCGGACAGCCTGATGGCGCTCGGCTGCGGTCGGGTGTTCGAGGGCACGCACAAGATGATGTGGGAGAGCCTTTCGAAGCTCGCGGCCCTGCCGGATGCGACGCGGATCTACTCGGGCCACAATTACGGGACGGCGAACGGGCGCTTCGCGCTGTCGGTGGAGCCGGAGAACCCGGCGCTGAAGGCGCGGGTCGCGCGGATCGCGGCGGCGGATGCGGCGGGCGACCCCATCGTACCGGCCACGCTCGGCGAGGAGCGGGCGACGAACCCCTTTCTGCGCGCGAGCCTTGCGGAGGTGAAGGCGCTGGTGGGGCTGCCGGAGGGCGACGACGCGGCCGTCTTCGGCGAGATCCGGCGGCGGAAGGACGCGTTTTAGCTCCGGCGCGGGCGGAGGCCCCGCCCACCCGGGCCGGCCATGGCGCAGGCGGAGGGGGGAGCGCCCCCCATCGGCCTCCGCCCGCGCCGGGGGCTCACCCCGCGGCCGCCGCGCGCTCGGGCTCGGCCATGCGGGCGAGCGTGCGCCCCAGTGCGGCGCGCCAGGGCACCGGGGCCAGGCCGAAGGTCGCCTCGAAGCGGGCGCAGTCGAGTCGGGAGTTGAGCGGCCGTGTGGCGGGGGTGGGGTACTCGGCCGTCGGGATCGGCACGACCTCCGGTGCGCTGGCGATGAGGCCCCGCGCCCGGGCCTCGCCGAAGATCGCCCGGGCGAAGCCGGCCCAGCTCGTCTCCCCGCGCCCCGCATAATGGTAGACGCCCGCCGGCCCCGGGCCGGCCATGCCCATCCGGTCCGCGACCGCGAGGCAGGCCTCCGCGATGTCCTCGGCCGAGGTGGGGTGGCCCACCTGGTCGTCGACGATGCGGAGCTCGGCCCGGTCCGCGAGCCTCAGCATGGTGGTGACGAAGTTCTTGCCCCAGGGCGCGTAGACCCAGGAGGTTCGGAGGATCACGGTGCGCGGGTTGGCCGCCCGGGCCAGCGCCTCGCCGAGAAGCTTGCTCGCGCCATAGGCGTTGACCGGAGCGGTGGGTGCGTCCTCGCGGTGCGGCTCGGTCCCGGTGCCGGGATAGACATAGTCGGTCGACAGATGCACGAGCGCCGCCCCCGCGGCGGCGGCGGCCTCGGCGAGACGGCCGACCGCGTGGCCGTTCACCCGCTCGGCGAGCGCGGTCTCCTCCTCCGCCCGGTCGACCGCGGTGTAGGCGGCGGCGTTCACCACCACATCCGGGGCCGCGGCGGCGACGGCGGGGCCGATCGCCTCGAGATCCGCGAGGTCGAGCGCGCCGCGCCCGAGCAACGTCATCGCCCGGCCCGACCGCCGCTCGGCCAGCGCGCGGGCCACCTGCCCGCTCTCTCCGATCACCAGGATCCGTGTCACGCCGTCCCTCCCGCTCTGCGCTCCGTCGTGAGGCCGAGGCGCTCGCCGCCGTAGCGCCGGGCCCGGATGCCCGTCCACCAGTCGCGATGGGCGAGATACCAGTCGAGCGTGCGGGCGAGCCCGGTCTCGAAGCTCTCCTGCGGCTCCCAGCCGAGCTCGGCCCGGATGCGCGTCGCGTCGATGGCGTAGCGCAGGTCGTGCCCCGGCCGATCGGTCACGAAGGAGATGAACCGGTCATGGGGGCGCCCGGCGGTCACGCGCCGGTCGAGATGGGCGCAGATCGCCCGCACCACTTGGATGTTCGAGCGCTCGGCGTTGCCGCCGACGCAATAGGTCCGCCCCTCCATGCCTTTCTCGAGCACCAGCCGCAGCGCGCGGGCGTGGTCCTCGACATAGAGCCAGTCCCGCACATTCTCGCCGGTGCCGTAAATCGGCAGCGCCCGGCCCTCGACCGCGGCGATCAGCATCACGGGAATGAGCTTATCCGGGAACTGCCAGGGCCCGTAATTGATCGAGCAGTTGGAGGTGACCACCGGCAGGCCGT
>CAYXPI010000202.1:0-6013 GCA_964467005.1 uncultured Limibaculum sp.
CGGAAGTCGATGTAGTAGGAGTGCTCCCACACATCGCAGCCGAGGAGCGCGGTCTGCCCGAAGCAGAGGGGGTTCACCCCGTTCGGCGTGCGCGTGATCTTGAGCACCCCGCCCTCGGAGACGAGCCAGGCCCAGCCCGAGCCGAACTGGCCGACACCCGCGGCAATGAACGCCTTCTTAAAATCGTCCACCGAGCCGAAGGCCGAGGTGAGCGCGCTCTCGAGCCCGCCCGGCATCCCCGTGCCGCCCGGCGCCATCATCTCCCAAAACTGGATGTGGTTCCAATGCTGGGAGACCTGGTTGAAGAGGCCCTGATGCTCGTCCTTGCCGTAGGTGCCGGTGATCACCTCGGGCAGCTTGGCGTTGTCCGCGCCCTCCCAGGGCGTGCCGGCGGCGAGCTCGTTGCCCTTGTCCACATAGGCCTTGTGGTGGAGATCGTGGTGAAACTCCATGGTCTCCTGGCTCATGCCATTGGCGGCGAGCGCATCGTGGGCGTAGGGCAGATCGGGAAGCGTGAAGGCCATCGGGTCCCTCCTCCTGTTATGGGCCAGCGGGGCGCGCCCGGGCGGGCCGGGTGCCCCGCCTCACCCATATATCCCGGCCGCGCGCTCACGAAAGGGGCGAGGTCGGCTCCCCACCCCATTCCGCCGCCGCGCGCCGCCGACGAGCCCCGCGGCGCGCCGCGAGGTCCTTGGGCCGGAGAGGCCGCCGGCGGCCGGGGGCGCCGGTCCTCAGATCCCGGGCGCCGGGCGCGAGCGTCCCAGGGTCGCGCGCCGGCCTGCAGCGCCGTTGCGAGCGCGCCGGTCGCGCCGGTCGCGCCACCACCGGCCCCGATCTCGATCCTCCGAGGCCGCGGCCTGCGCGCGGAGGACCGGCCCCCGACCCAAGGCGAAGCCGCCGGCCCGGGCGACATCCCGGCCCGGCATCCAGAGCGGCGGCGCCGGCGCGTCAGACAGCGGCGAGGAGGGCGGCAACCCGGCGCGCTTCGGAGAGGAGGACGTTGTAGGTCCGGCAGGCCGAGGGGGTGGACATGACCTCGACCCCCAGCCCCGCCCCTTCGAGCGCGGCCCGGAGCTCCGGCGCGAGCGGCGCGATCTCTGCGCCCTGGCCCACCAGCACCACGTCGATCGCCTCCGCCTCGGCCAGGATGGGGGCCAGCGCCTCGGGCCCGAAGGGCGCGGTCACCTCCGCGATCCCGCCGGGGGTCAGCGCCAAGGAACCCGCCAGCCAGCTCTCCCCGATCCGAAAGCCGCCGGGGCCGTAGCCCTCCACCGGGCGCTGGCCCTCATAGCCGATCTCGCGCATGCGCATGGGCGCGTCCCCTTCTCTCACCCCCGCCACGCGGCGCGCGGGCCACGCCGATGGGGGGCGCTCCCACCCCCAATCCGCGCGGAGCCGGCCCGGGCGGGCGGGGCGTGGACCGCGCGCCGCGCCGCCGCCCAGCCCCGCCGGCTCACACCTGGGCGCCGTCGAGCCGGATCCCCGCCTTGGCCTCTTCGGCGGTCGACCAGTCCCGCTTGACCCCCAGCCAGAGGAGCACCGCCGCCGCCACGAAAACCGAGGAGTAAGTGCCGATCACCACGCCCCAGATCATCGCGAAGGTGAAACCCTGGATCACCGGCGGGCCCAGGAAGAACATGGCGAAGAGCGCGATCAGCGTCGTCACCGAGGTCATCACCGTCCGCGCCAGCGTCTCGTTGATCGAGAGGTTCAAGAGCTCGGCCAGATCCATCTTCTTGTATTTGCGCAGGTTCTCGCGCACCCGGTCGAAGACCACCACCGTGTCGTTGAGCGAGTAGCCGACGATCGTGAGGATCGCCGCGATGATCGCCAGGTTGAACTCGATCTGGGTGATCGCGAAGAGGCCGACGGTGATCAGCACGTCGTGCACCAGCGCGATCACCGCGCCCAAGCCGAACTGCCACTCGAACCTAATCCAAATGTACATGAGCACCGCGAGCACGGCGAGAAGGATGGCCAGCCCGCCCGCCTGCAAGAGCTCGGCGGAGACCTTGGGGCCCACCACCTCGACCCGTCGGATCTCGGTGCCCGGGAAGGCCTGCAAGAGCTGCGCCTGGATCTCCTCGGCCACGGCCATGCGCGCGTCCCCGTCGCCGGCCTGCTCCTCCACGCGCACCAGCACGTCCCGTTCCGAGCCGAAGCTCTGCACCGCCACATCGCCGAGGTCCATCGCCGTCACGGTGCGGCGGATCTCCGCCAGGTCCGCCGCCTCCTGGGTCTGGATCTCGATCATCGTGCCGCCGCGGAAGTCGATGCCGAAATTCAGCCCGAGCGACACGGCGAAGGCGATGGCGGCGAGGCAGGCGAGCGCCGAGCCCACGAGCGGCCCCCGGCGGACCGACATGAAGTCGAGGCGCGTCGTCTCCGGCACGAGCTTGAGGAGCGCCACCTTGAGGTTCTTCGGCCGCACCCGGTCGAGCCAGGTCACGACCATCAGCCGCGTGACCATGGTCGCCGTGAAGACCGAGGTGACGATGCCGATCCCGAGCGTCACCGCAAAGCCTTTCACGGGCCCCGAGCCGATGGCGAAGAGGATGACGGCGGCGATCAGCGTGGTGATGTTGGCGTCGATGATCGCCGAGAGCGCCTCGGAATAGCCCCGGTCGATGGCCCGCGCCGGGCCCTTCGAACTTCGAAGTTCCTCGCGTATGCGCTCGAAGATCAGCACATTGGCGTCCACCGCCATGCCGATGGTCAGCACGATGCCGGCGATGCCGGGCAAGGTGAGCGTGGCCCCGATGATCGAGAGCAGCCCGATCAGCATGCACATGTTGAGAACGAGGGCGACCGCCGCGAAGATGCCGAAGCGCCCATAGGCCGCCATCATGAAGATGAGCACCGCGACGAAGGCGAGGGCCGTCGCGGCCGAGCCCGCGGCGATCGAGTCCGCGCCGAGATCCGGGCCCACGGTGCGCTGCTCCAGCACCTTGATCGAGGCGGGCAGCGCGCCCGAGCGGAGGAGGATCGAGAGATTGGTCGCGCTCTCGACGCTGAAGGTGCCCTCGATGAAGCCCGCGCCGCCCAGGATGGGGGACTGGATGCGCGGCGCGGAGATGATCTGTTCGTCGAGCACGATGGCGAAGAGCTGGCCGGTGTTGGCCGCCGTGTAGTCTCCGAAGATGCGCGCGCCCCGGGTGTCGAAGCGGAAATTGACCACCGGCAGCCCGTTCTCCGGATGAAAGCCCAGAGAGCTGTCGACGAGATTCTCGCCGGTGAGGATGGGCCGCCGCTCGAGAAGGAGGCGCTCGCCCGTGTCGATGTCCTGAAGGCTGATCTGCCCCGGCCCCGGGTTCGTCGCGTCCTGGCCGAGGCCCTCGACCCGGTGGAAGGTGAGCTTCGCCGTCCGCCCGATGAGCTCGAGCACCTCCGCCGCCGAGCCCACGCCCGGCACCTGGATGAGGATCCGGTCCGGCCCCTGGCGTTGGATCGTGGGCTCGCGGGTGCCGGACTCGTCGATCCGGCGGCGCATGATCTCGAGGGACTGCGCCATGGTCCGGTCGGCGATGTCCTCGAGCGCCGGCTCGGTGAGCGTGAGGGTGAACGTGCTGCCCACCTGCGCGAGGTCGAGATCGTTGCCCGCCGCGAAGCCGCCCATGCCGAAGCCGCCGGCGATGCCGCCCCCCACGGGCTGCGGGATCTCGGCGAGCGCGGCCGCCGCGCGCTCCAGATCCTCGGGCCGGGTGATCGTGACCGCGACGGAGGTCTCGTCCGCCGTCAGCCCCGTGAAGCGCCGCACCTCGGCCTCGCGCAGCGCCTGGCGCACCGCCTCGCGCACCCCGTCGAGCCGCTCGGCCACCACCTCGGCCACCTGCACCTCGACGAGGAGATGCGCGCCGCCCCGGAGATCGAGGCCGAGGCGCACGACCCCGGGCGGCAGGTAGGAGGGCCACTGCTCGGCCTGGGCGCGGAGTTCGGCCGGCACCGGCCCGCCGGCCGCCTCGATCTGCGCGATCTCGGCGCGGGCGCGGCCGGCCTCGTCCGCCGCTTCGTAGAAGAGGTTGGGCAGGGTGAAGAGAAGGCCGGCCACGCAGATCGCGACGGTGAGCAGCGTCTTCCAGAGCGGGAATTGCAGCATGGCGCGCCTCCTCTCGCGGTGTCGGAAACGGGGTTACTTCTCCGCCGAGGGCTCGGTTTTCGAGAGCACCGCGGAGACCGTGGATTTGACCAGCCGGATCTTGACCCCGTCGGCGACCTGCACCTCGACCTCGTCGTCCTCCATCACCTTGGTGACCTTGCCGATCATGCCGCCAGCGGAGACGATCTGGTCGCCCCGGCGGAGGTTCTCGACCATCATCCGGTGCTCCTTCATCCGCTTCTGCTGAGGGCGGATCAGCAGGAAATAGAAGATGACGAACATCAGGATGAAGGGGATGATCCCCACGAGGCCGCCCATGGCGCCGGCGCCGCCGGCCTCCTGGGCATAGGCTGGGCTGGCAAACATTCCGCGTCCCCTTCGTTCTCGACGATCTGGCGTTCTCGAAGACTGGGCGTGCGCCCCCGGGGGCGGGCCGGGCGGCCGTCACGCTTCGGGCCGTATATACGGGGCCGGGGCGCGGTTGCAAGCGGAGCCCGGGGACCGGGGCGGGGCAGGGTCCGGCTCGACGATTGTCAACTGCGGCAGATTGTGCTAGCGAGTCGGCTGTGGGAGAGCAAATTGCGTCGGGAAACTTCGGCGCGAGATAATTTTATAATGTCTCCTGCGCGACAGTGGCGACGGGACGGGAAGCCCGCGCCGGCCCTGGGAGAAGACAGATGGAAGCCATCTATTACATCGCTCCGACCGTCGGCATGACGATCTACGCGATGCTCATGACGGTGGTCCTGATCGGCTGAGATCGGGCCCACCCGCCACCCCGGCCTCGGGCCGCGGCAGCCATGCCGCGGCCCTTTCCATGATGCCGTCCATGGCAACGTCCCTGGCGCCATTCATGGCAAAGTCGCGGCCGAAATGGGGCGGAACCTCGCCAAGCCCCGCCATCCTCCCTGTCAGATGCCCCGCAGCCCCGGGGCGCATAGGAACCGGAGGACACCCCCCATGACCGTCCGCTACGCCACCTGGCTCGCCTGGGCCCTGCTCGTCACCGGCCTCGTCTGCACCGCGCTGCACGGCGCGCTCTTCCTCACCGCGCTCCGCGTCTCGCCCGCGATCCTGCCCGCGCTTCTCTGCATGCTGGCCGGCGGGCTCATGCTCGCCAAGCCCGCGCTCTATTTCGACGGCCGGGCGCTCTGGCAGCTCAACCTCCTCGGCCTCACCCTCTCGGTGCACACGCCCTCCGAGCTCTGGGTCGAGACCACGCCCTCGGGCCACCGGGTGCTGCATCTGGTCTCCGCCGCCGGCACGCGCCGGCGTCTCCTGGCGGACCGGAGCTGGACCCATGAGCGCGCCGAGGCCTCGGCCCTCATCGACGCGGTGCAGGGCATCGCCCCCCGCCCGCGGATGCGCACCGTGACGCCGGGCGCCATGCGCATGGCCTGAGCCCGCGGCGCTTCCCATCGCCCGCCGCCGCCGCCATGATCCCCCCAATTGCTTTGGGGGGATTTGCCCGATGCCCGACGACAGACCCGAGAGCGCCCTCGCCCGGATCTCCCGCGGCCTCAGCCGCCTGCTCGGCTGGCTGGTCCTGCCGCTCGCGTGGTTGGCCGACGTCCTGGCCTGGATCAGGACGTGGCGCAAGCGCGCCGCCTACGTCTTTCGGCGCAACTATCTCTGGATCGTCCTGCCCCTCGGGATCGGGCTCTATGCGGTCTTCGCCTGGGTGGTCGGCCTCGAGCTCTTCTGGACGGCGGACGGGATCCTGAGCCGGCTCTCCGACCAGGCGCGCCCCGACTCGGCAGACATCCGCACCGACTCGGCAGACATCCGCAACCTCGCCTACGCGGTCGCCGCCCTCCTCGGCGCGCTCGCCATCGCCGCGACGGTGCCCTTCCAGCTCATCAAGACCTGGATGAACGAGCGCCAGACCGACGCCACCGAGCAGGGCCTCGTGACGGA
>CAYXPI010000203.1:0-5935 GCA_964467005.1 uncultured Limibaculum sp.
TCGAGCTCACTACGATCGAGCTCACTCGCTGCGGGGCGACGGGCGCGGGCCCGCCACCTCCCCCACCCGCCCACCCGGGAGGCGCCGGGCCCGCGCGGCGTGGCGGCCCACGGGTCTCCGGGCTCAGCTCTCGGCCCAGAGGCGGGGTTCGGCGAATTCGAGGCTGTTTCCCGCCGGGTCGCGGAAGTAGATCGAGCGCCCGCCCCCCGGCCAGTGGAAATCGGCCTCGATCTCCACCCGGGCGAGCTTCAGCCGCTCGATCCAGCGGGGGATCTCGTGGGACATGGCGCGGAAACACACATGCCCCGGGCCCACCGCGCCGTGCGGCGGCACCGGCAGGCGCGCGCCAATCACCGGGCGCTCGGTGGTGAGCTTGGGGTTGAACACGAGGAGCATGCCGGGGCCGCAGCGGAAGAAGACGTGGCGCCCCCGCTCCCGCGAGACGACGGGCAGGCCGAGCACGTGGTGGTAAAACCGCTCGGCCGCCTCTAGGTTTTGCGCGTAAAGCGTTGTCTCGAGGATGCCGTCTGGGGTCATGCGTGCGCACCCCGTGTGTCAATCGGCCGCTCGAAACGCTCGCATTGGTGAAGGGAAAGGTCAATACGATGGCGATGCGAGGGACGGCGCGGGGGTCGCACGGACAGAAAGGCCAGAGCCACCGGCAGCTCCGGGTGGGGGAAACGCTCCGCCGGGCGCTCGCCGATGTTTTGATGCGGGGCGAGGCCCACGGGCTCGCGGTGCCCGGGCCCACGGTGACGGTGACCGAGGTGCGCCCCTCGCCCGATCTGCGGCACGCGACTGTGTTCGTGATGCCCCTCGGCGGGCGGGAGCGGGAGGCGACGCTGGCCGCCCTCACCGAGGCGCGGGGCGAGCTCCGCCGCGCGGTCAACCGGCGGATCCGGCTCAAATACTCGCCGGAGCTCGCCTTCCGCCTCGACGAGAGCTTCGACCGCTACGACGAGACCCGCGCCATGCTCGCCCAGCCGCCGGTGCGGCGGGATCTCGGCGGCGAGTGAGTTAGGGGCGGAGGCCGCGGAGGAGGGCCGGCACCCGCCCGGCCTGGCCCGTCGCCTCGGCCATGATGGCCCGCCCCGCCCCCGGGAGCGCGCCGACGGCCCGGAGCCCCGCCTGCCGGAGGAAAGACAGCGGGCCGCAATCATTGGAGAAGAGGCGGTTGAGCGCGTCGGTGCCGAGGGCAAAGGACGCGCCGTCGAACCGGCGCCAGCGCTCGTAGCGGCGGAGGACCGTGATCGCGCCGATGTCCTCGCCCCGGCGGGCGGCCTCGGTCAGCACCTCGGCAAGGGCCGCGATGTCGCGAAATCCGAGATTGAGCCCCTGCCCCGCGATCGGGTGGACCCCGTGGGCGGCGTCGCCGAGGAGAGCGAGCCGCGGGGCCGCGTAAGCGTCGGCCAGCGCCAGCGAGAGCGGGTAGGCCCAGCGCCGGCCGATGAGCCGGAGGGCGCCCAGCCGCGGCCCGATGCGGCGCGCGAGCTCGGCCGCGTAGTCGTCCTCGGAGAGCGCCATCAGCGCCTCGGCCCGCGCCGTGCGCTCGGACCACACGATGGCCGAGCGCTCCCCGGTCATCGGCAAGACGGCGAGGGGCCCCCCGGGGAAGAAGCTTTGATGCGCGAGGCCGCCATGGGGCCGCTCATGGGCGATGGCGGCGACGAGCCCTGTTTGCGCGTAGGACCAGCCGAGGGTGCCGATGCCCGCCGCCTTGGCGGTGGGGGAGCGGCGCCCGTCCGCCGCCACCACGAGCTCCGCCGTCAGGCGGCGCCCGTCCTCCAGCGTGATCTCCGCCGCGCCGGGGCCATAGGCGATCTCGGCCGGGCGCGCCGGCGCGAGATGGGTGACGCCGCTTGCCGCCAAAGCGTCAAGGAGGGCGGTCCGGAGCAGGTGGTCCTCCACGATCCAGCCCATGCGCCCGGGCTCGGTCTCCTTTGGGTCGAAGCTCAGGAGCTCCGGCGAGCCCGCGCCCTCCCCCACCCGGATCTCGCGGATCTCCTGGGCCTGGGGCGCAATCTCGGGCCACACGCCGATGGCCTCGAGGAGCTTGGCCGATCCCAGCGCCACCGCATAGGCGCGGCCGTCGAACTCGGGCGCGGCCCGCGTCTTGGCCGACAGCCGGTCCACGAGCGCCACGCGGAAGCCCTGCCGCGCGAGGGCGAGCGCGAGCGCCGTGCCCACGATCCCCCCGCCCATGATCGCGATGTCGGTCTCTCGCTCCGTCATGGCCTTTACTATTGGGAGGGGCCGGGGAAATGTCCAACAACCGAGATGCGACGAATGGGGGCGGGCGATGGCGGATTGGCGGGCGATGGGCGCGGCGGCGCTGGGGCGCGGGATCGCGGCCGGGCGGATCGACCCCCGGGCGCTGACCGAGGCTTATCTGGCGGCGATCGCGGGCGAGGACCCGGACGGCCAGGTCTATGCCCGGCTGACGCCCGAGCGCGCGCGGGACGAGGCGGCGGCCGCGGCGGTGCGGGCGGCGGGAGGCCGGCTTTCCGGGCCGCTCGACGGGGTGCCGATCTCGTGGAAGGACAACATCGACACCGCCGGGGTGGCGACGGAGGCGGGCACGCGCCTTCTCGCCGGCCGGGTGCCGGAGGCGGACGCGCCGGTGCTCGCGGCAGCGACGGCCGCGGGGCTCGTCTGCCTCGGCAAGACCCACCTCTCCGAGATCGCGTTCTCCGGCCTCGGGCACAACCCGATCACCGCGACACCGCCCAACGCGCTCGACGCAGCCCGGGTGCCGGGGGGCTCCTCCTCGGGCGCCGCGGTGTCGACGGCGCGCGGTCTCGCGGCGGCGGGCATCGGGACGGACACCGGCGGCTCGGTGCGCATTCCGGCGGCCTGGAACGGGCTCGTGGGGCTCAAGACCAGCGTCGGCCGTCTGCCGACCCTCGGGGTGGTGCCGCTCGCGCCGAGCCTCGACACCGTGGGCCCTCTGGCGCGGAGCGTGGAGGATGCGGGGCTCCTCTTCCGCGCGATGGCCGGGGAGGCGGAGCGGCCCCTGCCCGAGGCCGTGCGCCCGGCTGCCCTTCTCGTGCCCCAGGCGCTCGTCGTCGAGGATGTGGACGCGGACCCGCGGGCGGCCTTCGAGGCGGCACTCGATCGGCTGGCGCGCGCGGGCCTCGCGCCCGCCCGGACGGCGGCGCCCGAGATCACCGAGGCCTTCCGAACCGTGGCGGAGGTCAGCCCGCTCGTCACCTCCGAGGCCTGGGACGTGTGGGGCGCCCGGATCGCCGCCGCGCCGGGGGTGGTGGACCCGCGGATCGAGGCGCGGGTGCGGCTCGGCGAGGGCGCCTCTCCGGAGGCGGACGCCCGGGCGCGCCAGGTCTACCGCCGGCTGGGCGCGTCCCTCGCCGCGCGGATCGAGGCCGAGGGCCCGCTGGCGATGCCGAGCGTGGCCAGCCTCCCGCCCCGCACGGACGCCATCGTCGCGGACGAGATCGCCTACACCGCCGCCAATCTCCGCGCGCTCCGAAACACGCGGCTCGCCAACCTCCTCGGCCTCTCGGCCATCACGCTGCCGCTGCCCGAGCCCATGACCGGGCTCATGCTTCTCGACGGGCCGGACCGGGAGGACCGGCTCATCGCCCACGCCCTGTGGATCGAGGCGCGCCTCGCCGGCTGAGCGGCCGGGTGCGGGAGTGGACGGGCCGCCCCGCCTTCCGCTATGGTCGGTCCACTCCCGGAGAGAGGCCAAGAGGCGAGAGCAGGGTCCCCCGATGCGATATCCCGAGCGGTTCGAGTCCCTGCCGGAGTATGCCTTCCCGCGTCTGCGCGCCCTCTTGGGCGATATGGCGCCGGGGCGGCCGCCGGTTCCGATGTCGATCGGCGAGCCGCAGCACGCGGTGCCGGATTTCGTGATGCCGATCATGGCCGAGCACACGTCCACCCTCTCGAAATACCCGCCGAACGAGGGGATCCCCGAGCTCCGCGCCGCGATCTCGGACTGGCTCGCCCGGCGCTACGGCGTGGCGCCCGCCTATCGCGACCCCGAGCGCTCGATCCTGCCCTTGAACGGCACGCGCGAGGGGCTCTACGCCGCCTGCATCGCCCTCAGCCCCGAGACGAAAAACGGCCAGCGCCCCGCGGTGCTGATGCCCAACCCCTTCTACCAGTGCTACGCGGTGGCCGCGCTGACGGCGGGGGCCGAGCCCGTCTACATCCCCGCCACCGCCGAGACCGGGCATTTGCCAGACTATGGGGCCCTGCCCGAGGAACTCTTGGCGCGCACCACGGTCGCCTATATCTGCGCGCCGGCCAATCCCCAGGGTGCCTGCGCCGACCGGGCCTGGTGGGAGCGGCTCTTCGCGCTGGCCGAGCGGCACGACTTCCGGGTGTTCGCCGACGAGTGCTACTCGGAGATCTGGCGCGATCGGGCCCCGACCGGCGCGCTCGAGGTGCTCTCGGCGATGGGCGGCGATCCCGAGCGGCTGGTGGTGTTCCACTCCCTCTCCAAGCGCTCGAACCTGGCCGGCCTGCGCTCGGGCTTTGCCTGCACGGGGCCGGAGAACCGGGCCAAGATGCTGCGGCTTCGCTCCTATGCCGGGGCGCCGATGCCGATCCCCGCGCAGCACGCCGCCGCCGCCGTTTGGGCGGACGAGGCGCATGTGGAGGCCAACCGCGCGCTCTACCAGGCAAAGTTCGCGCTGGCCGACGAGGTGCTCGGCAACCTCTCCGGCTATATGGCGCCCGAGGCGGGGTTCTTCCTCTGGCTCCGGGTGGGCGAGGCCGAGGGCGACGCCGATCCGGGCGAGGCGGCGGCGCTTCGGCTCTGGCGCGAGGCGGGGGTGAAGGCCCTGCCCGGCCGGTATCTCTCCCGTCCGGCGCCCGACTGGCTGGGCGGCGGCGATCCAGGCGCGGGGTATCTCCGGCTCGCGCTCGTCGCGCCGGCGGAGGAGGTGCGCCGCGGGCTCGAGGCCGTCGCCTCCGAGCTCGCCTGAGGCGGGCGGGGCGGCGATGGCGCTTCTCCTCGGCGATCGGGGCACCGAGCCCGGCGCGGACCCGGCCCAGGGCGAGGCGGCCGGGCGCAGCACGGCCATCGCGCGGCGGTTGGGCGAGCTCTGGGGCCTCACGCTCCTCACGGTGGGCCTCGGCTTCGCCTTCGCCCTCGGCAGCTACGACGCGGCGGACCCCTCCCATTTCAGCGCCCCCGGCAGCGGCCCGGTCAACTGGCTCGGCCGGCCCGGCGCCGTGGTGGCCGACCCCCTCATGCGCGTGCTGGGCTGGGGGGCGTGGTTCCTCGCGGTCTTTCCCGCCGTCTGGGGCCTCCGCTTCGTTCTGCATCTCGGCGAGGAGCGGGTCTGGGCTCGGCTCCTCCTCGTGCCGCTCGCGCTTATCCTGGGCGCCCTCTTCGCCTCGACCCACGCGCCGCCGGAGAGCTGGCCCCTGTCGGTGGGGCTCGGCGGGCATCTGGGCGACAGCGGGGCCTTGGCGCTTCTCTCGGCATTGCCCGTCGGGCCGGAGGTGGCGATCCGCCCGCTTTCCCTTCTCCTTGGCCTCGGGGCGGTGCTGGCCTGGGCGGCCGCGCTCGGCATGACCCTCGGCGAGGCGGACCGGGCCATCGGCTGGATGACCGCATCCGTGCTCGGCCTCCTCCGCCCCTCCGGCGGCAGTGGCGCGGGCCGACCGCGCGCGCCGGGCGTGTCGCCGGCTGAGAGCGCCCCGCTGCCCCCGGCCGGAGACGACGCGGCGCGGCCGGGCGCCCACCCCCTCGGCATCGCGGCCTCCTTCGGCCTCCTCGGCACCAGGACCGGCGAGCCGCGGCCCCCGGACGCCGCCCCCCACGGCCCCCGCGAGCCGGTGATCCCCGGAGGCGCGCCGCCCGCGCTCGGGCCCCAAGCCCCGGCCGACCACGCGCTCGGCGCTGCGATCCGGGCGCTGAGCGCGGAGGCCGAGGCCGCCCGCCCGGCGGAGGCGAGGGCGG
>CAYXPI010000204.1:0-5894 GCA_964467005.1 uncultured Limibaculum sp.
GCCGCCGGAGCGCACGTCGATCGCCACCAGCGCCTCGGTGATGCCGTTCACGATGTAGCCGCCGGATTTGAGCTGCACCGTCGGCGAGAACATGCCGTTGAGGTAGCTCTCCACCTGGTAGCGGATGAAGAGCGGCACCGTGTCGGCGTATTGCTTGACGTTCTTCGCATGGGACGGCGTCAGCATCTTCATGTAGTCTTTGGCTTCGCGGTAGCCGGCCTCGCCCTCGACCAGCACCTCCGCAATCTCCTTCGAGTAGATGTCGCGGATCGAGCGCTTGATGAGCGAGCCTTCCTCGTAGATGAGGCAGGGCGCGATGGATTTGAGCGTGAGCTCCCGGATCTGCTCCCACTGGCGGAGAAGGAACTCGTAGTCGCGCCGGATCTCGGGCTTGGTGCGCTCGGCGCCGGCGGTGCGCACGATGAGGCCCATGCCGCGGGGCACTTCGAGCGCGCCCACCACCTCGCGAAGGCGCTTGCGGTCGGTCGCGTTGGTGATCTTGCGCGAGATGCCCCCGCCGCGCGCGGTGTTGGGCATGAGCACGCAGTAACGGCCCGCCAGAGAGAGATAGGTGGTCAGCGCGGCGCCCTTGTTCCCGCGCTCCTCCTTCACGACCTGGACGAGGAGGATCTGGCGGACCTTGATGACGTCCTGAATGCGGTAGCGACGCTTGCGGATCGTGCGCTCGCGGATGAGTTCCTCGCGCGGGTCCTCGGCGCCGGCCTCCTCGATGCGAGGCTCCTCGGGCGCGTCGGCCTCGGGCGTGTCCTCGGGCTCCTCCTCCTTCTTCTTGCGGCTCCGGGTTCGTTTGGCGCCGCCGCGGGAGCGAGGCTTCGGCTTCGCCTCGGCGTCCTCGCCCGCCGCGATGTCCTCCGAGATTGTCTCCTCCTCGAGGCCCGCCGTCTCGGCGACGGAGCCGGGAGGCGCGTCCTTCGACGCCTCCGGGCTCTCTTCGGCCCCGGCATCCTCGGCGGGTGTGTCAGGCTCCGCGGTGGCGTCGGGCTCCGCGGTGGCCGCGGCCGTCGGCTCGGGGGCGGGCCCGAACGCCCCGGGCGCCTCGGACGCCTCGAGCGCCGCCGCGGGTGCCTCGGCCTCGGGCGCAGGCTCTTGAGCGGCCTCCGGGGCCTCCTCCGCCGGCGTTTCGGCGATCTCGAGGCCCTTCGGAACGGCCCCCTCCTCGGTCGCAGCCTCGGGCGCGGCCTCCGGTTCAAGCTCGATCACGTCGAGGCCCGCGGGCGCGCTCGGCGCTTTCGCCCCGCCCCGACGGCGGCGAGGTTTCGGCGCAGAGGCCTCGGCGGCCTTGCCCTCCGCCGGGCTCTCGCCCTCCTCCTTCGCCTTGCGGCTCCGGCGTGTGCGCTTGGCGGGGCGCTCGGTCTCCGCCTCCTCCTGCGCGGCCTCGGCCTTGGCCGCACGCTCCTCCTCGGCGAGGAGCGCCTCACGGTCCGCCACCGGGATCTGGTAGTAATCCGGGTGCACCTCGGCAAAGGCGAGGAAGCCGTGGCGGTTCCCGCCATACTCGACGAAGGCCGCCTGCAGCGATGGCTCGACCCGGGTTACCTTCGCCAGATAAATGTTGCCGGCGAGTTGGCGCTTGTTGATGGACTCGAAGTCAAAATCTTCGACTTTGGTGCCGTCTGCCACGACCACCCGGGTCTCTTCCGGATGGGTCGCGTCGATGAGCATTTTCTTGGTCATGGATGTCCTGTGACCGCCGGCGCGGCGCGGGGCAGAGCCCGGTCCGAAGCCGCGGCGATGTTCGTGTGGGGGCGATGCGCGCGCCCGGCGCCGTCCCGCTGCGGGGGCCGTGGGAGGCCTCGTTCGCAAACGGAAGGGAGAGCGCGGGGCGGGCGGGCATCAATTCGGTTCCTGTCGGGGCCGCACAAGCGTCGCGGCGGTGGTGTTGGCGCGCACGGCGGCGCGCGGGAGTTCGGCGCCGCGCATGGGGGAGGGGTCTTGCCGCGGTCCCTCCATCCGCTCGCCGGGGCGGGCCCACGGACCACGCCTCAACTGGTCGCCTATCAAGAACCCGCGGGGAACACAATTCGATTTTTTCGCAGCTGCGGGCCGTGCTAGCGTCCACCTGCGGGTGAGGCAGCGGGGGCGGAGGACCGGATGACGGCGGTGAGAGGATGGCGGATGTGGCGCATGCTGGCGGCGCTCGCGCTCCTTGCGGCGGCGCTGCCGGTCCGGGCCGAGCCGCTTCTTCGCGTCACCGATCTCGAGCTGCGCCCAGTGGGCGATGGCGTTGGTCTCCTGGCCCAGATGTCGGGAGATCCGATCTTCAGCCTTTTCACGCTCACCAGGCCCTATCGCGTGGTGGTGGATCTGCCGCCCTTCGCCTGGGAGGCGGGCGACCCAGATCCGGCCGAGGGCATCGTGGCGATCCGCCGGGGCGCCTTCCGTCACGACAGCGGGCGCATCGTGATCGAGCTCGACCGGCCCATGCGGGTGTCTCGGGCCGCGGTGGTTCCGCGCCGTGGCGGCTTCGCGCTCGAGATCCGGATGGAACCGACGACCCCGCGCCGGTTTGCCGAGACCGCGGGCTGGCCGGAGGGCGCGCGCTGGGCACCGGAGCCACGGGCCCGGGGCGCGGCCGAGGGATCGGTGATCGTGGCGATCGACCCCGGCCATGGCGGCCTCGACCCCGGGGCCTTGGCGGGCGACCTGGTGGAGAAGGATCTGGTGCTCGACTTCGCGAAGGACCTCGCGGCGCGGGTGTCGGAGATCGAGGGCCTCCACCCGGTGCTGACCCGTGAGGACGACCGGTTCGTTCCGCTCCGCGGTCGCATCCAGCTGGCTCGGGAGGCAAAGGCGCATGTCTTTCTCTCGATCCACGCCGACAGCCTCGAGAGCGGGGTGGCCGACGGCGCCAGCGTCTACACGCTCGATCGTGAGGGGACCGACAGCGCGGCGGACGCCTTTGCCGAGCGGGAGAACCGGGCCGATGTGCTTGCGGGCGTCAACCTCTCGGGCAGCGAGGACGATGTGACGCGCCTCCTGATCGAGCTCGCGCGGCGGGGGTCGAAGGCCGAGTCGATCAAGCTCGCCGAGGCGATCACGGCCGAGCTCGGGAAGCGGGTGGACCTCCTCGACACGCGCCCGCACAGGCGTGGCAATTTCTTCGTGCTGAAGGCGCCGGACATCCCCTCGGTGCTGATCGAACTCGGCTTTCTCTCCTCCGAGATCGACCGCCAGCGCCTCACCGATCCGGCCTGGCGGGCGGCAATGACGGAGGGCATCGCGCGCGGCGTCGCGACCTGGGTGGACATCGCGTCGCCCGGATTTCGCGCACCCCGAGGTTGACCCCGCGGCGAGCCCGCCCTGGCCTGACATCGTCGCCTCGGCTATAGCGGACGGGAACCGCGGACGCCCCAACCCGGAGGTCTCCCATGCTGCGCCTCGTTGCCACTCTCGTCTCGAACGCCGCCATCGCCGCTGTCTTCGCGCTCGTCGCCATCGGCGGCATCGTCCGGATGTACGGCCAGGATCTGCCGAGCCACGACGAGCTGGTGGACTATCAGCCCCCGATGCTTTCTCGGGTCTACAACGGCGAGGGCCGGGTGATCGCGGAGTATGCCAAGGAGCGCCGGGTTTTCGCGCCCATCGAGGAGATCCCGGAGCTCGTCAAAAACGCCTTCATCTCGGCGGAGGACAAAAACTTTTGGAAACACCCGGGCGTGGACGCGACCGGCATCGCGAAGGCGCTGGTCCGCTACGGCATGGCCCGGGCCCAGGGGCGCGAGGTGCGGCTTGCCGGTGCCTCCACAATCACGCAGCAGGTGATGAAAAACTTTCTCCTGGACCGGGACCGCGCGATCGAACGCAAGGTGAAGGAGATGATCCTCGCCGTTCGGCTCGACGGCGCGCTCTCCAAGGCGCACATCCTCGAGCTCTATCTCAACGAGATCTTCCTCGGTGCGCGCGCGTACGGGGTGGCGGCGGCGGCGCGCAACTACTTCGGCAAAGCGCTGGAGGAGCTGACCCCCGCCGAGGCGGCCTATCTCGCCGCGCTCCCCAAGGCGCCGTCCGAGCTCCACCCCATTCGCGACTTCGAGCGTGCCGTGGAGCGTCGGAACTACGTGCTCGAGGAGATGGCGCAGAACGGTCACCTCTCCCGGGCCGAGGCCGACGCCGCGATGGACGAGCCGTTGGACACCATTCTCGACGACGACGTGGCCGACCCCCTCGCGCCGACGCGGGCGGATTACTTCACCCACGAGGTGCGGCGCCAGGTGGTTCGCGAGATGGGGAGGGAGGCGCTCTACGAAGGCGGCCTCACCATCCGCGCCACCATCGCGCCGGACCTTCAGGAGATCGCTGGGCGGGCTCTGCGCGCCGGCCTCGAGGCCTACGACCGGCGCCAGGGTGTCTGGCGGGGCCCGGTCGCCACGCTCGATGCGGCCGCGCTGTCGGGCGGCGAGGGCTGGGCCGAGGCGCTTGCCGCGGCCTCCGTCCCGCGGGACATTGCGGGTTGGCTTCCCGCTGTGGTGCTCTCGGCGGACGACCGGGCCGCAAGGATCGGGATCGCCGCCGAGGAGGGGCCCATCGTGGCGCGCCTTGACCTCGGCGCCGAGGGGTGGATCTCCCGGGTCGAGCGCGAGGGGCGGAGCGCCGCGGCCCGCCGCGCCTCCGATGTCTGGCGTCCGGGCGACGTCCTCTTCGTGTCGGCCGAGGGGCCGGGGTGGCGCGCTCGCCAGATCCCCGAAATCGCCGGCGCCTTTATGGCGATGGACCCGGAGACGGGCCGGGTCCTTGCGATCCAGGGCGGGTTCTCCTTCGAGCACAGTCGGTTCAGTCGCGCGACCCAGGCCAAGCGGCAGCCCGGCTCGTCGTTCAAGCCCTTCGTCTACGCCGCGGCGCTCGACGCCGGCTACGCGCCCTCCACCATCGTGCTCGACGCGCCGGTGGTGGTCCGCCTCGCGGGGCAGGACTGGCGGCCCAAGAACTCCTCGGGCGGGTACTACGGGCCCACGCCCCTCGCCAACGGGATCGTCTACTCGCGCAATCTCATGACCGTGCGGATCGCCCAATCCGTGGGCATGGATCGGGTGGCCGACTATGCTGAGCGCTTCGGCGTCTACGACAACATGCCCGGCCACCTCTCCTACGCCCTCGGCGCGGGGGAGACGACCCTCTACGACATGGTGGCCGCCTACGGCATGTTCGCCAATGGCGGGCGGCGGGTCCGCCCCACGGTGATCGACCGCATCCAGGACCGCAACGGCCGCACCCTCTTTCGCCACGACCCGCGATCCTGCCAGGGCTGTGCCGTCGAGCGCTACAGCCCGGCCGCCGAGCCTCTCCTCTTCGACCGGCGCGATCAGATCATGAACCCCTACACGGCGCAGGAGCTCGTCTCGATGATGCAGGGCGTGGTGGAGCGGGGCACGGCGGCACGCACGGTGGGCGGGCTCGGTTTCCCGGTGGCCGGCAAGACCGGCACCACCAACGAGAACAAGGACGCGTGGTTCATCGGCTTCACCCCCAACATGGTCGCGGGCTGCTTCATCGGCTACGACACGCCCCGGCCCATGGGCCGGGGGGCCTATGGTGGCACGCTCTGCGGGCCGGTCTTCAAGGCGTTTATGGCCGAGGCGATGGAAACCCGGGTGCCGGGGCAGTTCCCCGCGCCGAGCTTTGGCGCGACGCTGCTCGTCAAGATCGACGCGCGCACCGGACAGCGGCTGCCCGACGACGCGGAGGGGCCCCACGTGATCATCGAGACCTATCGGACCGGCGTGGAGTTCGAGCCCGTCGAGACGGTGCAGGCCCTCGTCGACGACGCGGCCCTTTTTGCCGGCCAGGCCGACACGCTGCCTTACGAGATCGGCGCGGACCGGGATCTGCCCTACGAGACCCCCGCGGTCGGCCGCGCGGCGCGCGGCGGCCCGGCC
>CAYXPI010000205.1:0-5831 GCA_964467005.1 uncultured Limibaculum sp.
GCCGCCGCCGCCGAAACCGCGGGGGCCGAGGCCAGGGCCGCCGCCGAGGAGAGCGCCCGCGCGGCCAACACCGCCCATCGCGAGGCCCGCGCCGCCGGGTCGACGCGCGCCGAGCTCGCCCGCCAGGTCGCGGCGGCGGAGCGCCGGCTGGCCGGGCTCTCCTCCGAGCTCCGGGCGCTCAACCAGGGCCTGGCCGATGCCGGCCCCGGCGCGGCGGGGAGCCCGGCACCCCGGGAGCTCGCGGCCGCCATCGCCGCGCTCCAGGCCCGGATCGACCGACTGGAGGCCCAGGCCGAGGCCGCGCCCGACTATCTGCCTCGGGCCGAGGCCGGCGCGCTCGTGACCAAGGCCGCCCTGGCCGAAACGACGGACCCCCTGAGCGCCGGGCTCGAACGCGCCCGCGCGGCGCTCGCCCGGATCGAGGCGCAAACCGAGCGGGAGATCGCGCGGCTCGGGGCGGAGATCGAGACCGGCCTCGCCGCCGCCCGCAGCGCCGCCGAGGCCCGCTCCGCCCGGCTGGCCGCGCGCCTCGCCGCCGCCGAGGCCCGGGCCGACACGACCAAGGCCACGGCGCTCGACGAGGCCGAAAGCGCCCTCCGCGCCGCGACGCTCAAGAGCGCGGCCGACGCGCTGGCCACCCGAGTGATGGCCGGCGAGCCCTACGCCGCCGTCCTCACCGAGGTGGAGCGCCTCCTCGGCCGCGCCGCGCCAGAGCCGCTCGCCGCCCATGCCGCGCGGGGCGTGGCCGGGCCCCTGCGCCTCGCCGAAGGGCTGCCCAAGGCCGCCCGCGACGCGATCAAGGCCGAGGCCCGGGCCGCCGCGGCGGGGGACCCGGCGGGCCGGGTCAGCTCCTGGCTCCAGTCCCAGGTCTTCGTCATGCCCACCGAGGAGCAGACCGGACAGGACCTGCCCGCCCGGATCTCCCGCCTCGAGGCCCGTCTCTCCGAAGGCGACCTCGCGCGCGCGCTCGCCGAGGCCGAGGCCCTGCCCCCCGCCGCGGGCGCCGCCATGGCGGACTGGACCGCACGGCTCCGCGACCGGGTGGCCGCCGAGGGCGCCCTCGCCCGCTTCATCGCCCCCGCCCTCGCCCAGGGAGACTGACGCATGCTCGGCTCCTTCATTCGCCTGGCCGCCTTCGCCGCGGCGGTGGCCGGCGCGACCTGGGTGGTGTGGGTGCTCCTCGAGACCGAGGGGGGCGTCACCGTCGCCATGGCGGGACAGGAGTTCGTGCTCACCCCCCTCGCCGCCATGGCCGCGCTGGTGCTGGCCGCGCTCGCGCTCCTCCTCCTCGTGCGGCTGGTGGACTTTCTGGTGGCCCTCGCGCTCTTCATCCTGGGCGACCCCGCCGCCGTCCGCCGCTTCACCGACACCGCGCGCCGGCGCCGGGGGATCGAAACCCTCGACGCGACGCTGATGGCGCTGGCGAGCGGCGACGCCAAGACCGCGCAGAAGAGCGCCGCCAAGGCCGAGCGGCTCCTGCGCCGCCCGGGGCTCACCCGGCTCCTCATGGCGCAGGCCTCCGAGCTCGCGGGCGACGCGCGGCGCGCCCGGCGCTATTGGCGGGCGCTCGCCGAGGAGCCGTCGACCGCGGTGGTGGGGCTCAAGGGCCTGATCGACCAAGCGCAGAAAGCGGGCGACACGGGCCGCGCCCGCGCCCTCGCCGAGCAGGCGCACGAGATCGCGCCGGGGGATGCGGGCGTCCTCGCGGTCCTCTACCAGCTCCAGAGCGAGGCCTACGACTGGGCCGGCGCGCGCAAGACCCTCGCCCAGCAGCGGCGGATCGGCGCCCTGCCCCGGCCGGAGGCGGACCGGCGCGAGGCCGCCCTCGCCCTCGCCATGGCCGAGGAGGCCGCGGAGGCCAAGGACCGCGCGGCGGCCCGCACGCTCGCCCTCGAGGCGGCCAAGCTCGACCCCGCCAACGCCCAGGCGGCCACGGCCGCGGCGCGCGAGCTCACCTTGCAGGGCCAGACCCGGGCCGCCGGGCGCCACCTCCTCGAGGCCTGGCGCCGCGCCCCCTCGGCCGAGATCGCCCGGGCCTTCGCCGATCTCGCCCCCGAGGAGACCCCGGCCGAGCGGCGCACCCGCTTCGCCAAGCTCTTCGCCGTCAATCCGGAGCATCCCGAGAGCCGCTTCGTCGCCGCCGAGCTCGCGCTCCTCGCGCGGGACTGGGGGGCGGCGCGGGCCGCGCTCGAGGCGCTGGGGGAGGCGGAGCCCTCGGCCCGCAGCTGCGCGATCCGCGCGGCGATCGCCCGCGGCGAGGGGGCGCCGGACGCGGTGGTGCGGGGCTGGCTCGCCCGGGCGCTCGGCGCGCTCCAAAGCGGGGGCGCGGGCGAGATGGCCCAGGCGGCGATGCTGCCGCTGCTGGTCGACGACGAGGCCGAGGCGCCCCGCGCGCCCGATCCGGCGCCCGATCCGGCGCCCGATCCGGCGACCGATCCGGCGAACGCCGCCGAGCCCGAGCCCGATGGCGCCGGCGCGCCCGAACCGGCGGGCGTGGCGGAGCCCGACGGCGCGACCCGGACCCGCGCGGAGCCTTGAGCCGAGGGACGGCTTGCCATGGCGCGCCAAACGCCCTAAGAGCGCGAGGCGCGGGCCGCCGCCCGCCGGCGCCGGTGTAGCTCAGCTGGTAGAGCACGTCATTCGTAATGATGGGGTCGGGGGTTCGAGTCCCTTCACCGGCACCAACAAAATCAGGCACTTAGCGAAAGATCGGCCGGCCCTTGGGTCGGCCTATGCGTCTCAGGGGCACATCTGGGGGCACACCTCATCCCCGCAGCCGGACGCCGGCACCGCCGCCATTCTCGTCAATGAACTGCACGCCCGCGCCGCGCACGAGGCGGCGGGAGACGCACAACGCTTCACCGGCTATGCGCACCGAATCAGAACACGGGGATCACCACCCGAGGCTGTCACACCGCGCCGGGTTGGCTGTCTGCGAGGCCTTCCGTTTCTCTAGGAGTTCCGTCAGATAGCCAGCTTGGGCAAGCGGAATTTCCCAATGTTTTCAATACGTGGCGGGCCGCGCTCAGCCGAAAAAGTCTTCCACTATGACGCGATCATGGAAGGTTGCCGGATGGTGGCTTCAGGCCCTTTCTTTGCCGACCGCGATCCACGCTGGCGCTTCAGAGAGCTCGCGTTGCGCTACTGGCGCAAGTTCCCGAGTGCAAACCCGCTAACTCACACTTCTAACGAATCAGATCTGCCAGTACGCTCCTCGTATCGAGTAGACATATTAATTTGCAGGCACCGCCCGAAAAATCTTTTGCCGGAGGACGAAGAATGGCCGACGTTGACAACACCGACGAAACCCCGATTGAGCCCCCTAACGTTGAGAGCGGTGGTGACGACGAGTTCGACGCACCGAACCTCGATGAGACGGGTGCCGAGGACGCCGACCAAGAAGCGGAAACGAGCGGCGCCGAGTTCGGCGCAGAGATGGTCGCGCTGAAGGCCGAGATCGAGAAGCGGCTGACGGAGAACTGCAAGACCTGCAACGCCGAAGGCGCAGCCATCCAGCAATTGGACGGAAGTAACTTCGTAGGCGTCGGTCTGACATATCCCGACGCCGAGGAACTGCAGCGTGGCGCGCTGGGCCTGCCGGGCGAACCTGCCATCACTGTCTTCACCCTTGAGCCCACCGCTGACGAAGGTGTGCAGGCGGAGATTGCCAGCATCGCCGGCACCAAGGCCCTCTCTACTGTGCCAGTGATCCAGGTGCCGACCGGCCCTGTAGACGCGCTGGCCCACCGGTTCCGCATGCGGCCGGCGCCCGGCGGCATCTCGGTCGGGCATTTCCGCGTCACCGCCGGCACCTTCGGCTGCCTGGTCCGCGGCACGTCCTCGCCGCGTGATCGCCGGCTGATGGTGCTCAGCAACAACCACGTGCTGGCAAACAGCAACGACGCGCGCATCGGTGACTGCATCTCGCAGCCGGGCAACGCAGACGGCGGCCGGTGCCCGGCGGACCAGATTGCGGTGCTGGAGAGCTTTCGCCCGATAAACTTCGGCGGTGGCGCCAACTTCGTGGACTGCGCGACAGGTTGGGCGTGGCCGGATCGCGTGCGGAAGGAGCTGGTGTATCTGAGCGGCGGGCAGCGCCGCTTCTTCAACATCGGCGGGTCTCCGATCAACCCACGCGTTGGTATGACAGTAGGCAAGTCGGGCCGTACGACGCAGCTCACGCAGGGGCGGATCAACGCCGTAAACGTCACGGTCAACGTCAACTTCGGCGGTGGCCGCGTCGCGCAGTTCCGCGATCAGTTCTCTGTGCGTGCCGGAAGCGGCAATTTCAGCCAAGGCGGCGATTCCGGCTCGGTGGTGTGGGAATGGGCGCGTGGCGTGCGGCCCGTGGGACTGCTGTTCGCCGGCGGTGGTGGGACGACCTTCTGCAACCGCATGACGCGCGTGCTGGCGGACCGTCGCGTCCGTGTAGTAACATAATGCAGTGGCCCGGCCATTGGCCGGGCTCCGACCCTATTTGGTGGAGGCGACATGACAGCTGGAGACAATGACGACTTTCTGCCGCCAGATCTCGGCGTGCTCGGCGCCGAGGCCGAGGCACCCCTGCAGGCAGGTGATGGCCGTGCAGCGCAGGTGCTGGGGCAGCACCACGATGATCTGATGGGCCGCGCCGGCGTGGTGATGGTGGGGGAGACCCTCGACGCTATGGGGCGCGCCGCCATCATGATCGGTGTGCGCGAGCAGAAGAACATGGCCCGCCTGCCGCGCGAGGTAGACGGCGTGCCTGTGGTTGTGCAGGTTATTGGCGACGTCGAGGCGCAGTGATCCACGCCAAACTTGATCGCGTTTATCAAGTTTTGCCGTATCACTGAAGACCTGCGTCTCGCATTTTGCCCGCCCTGAGCAGGAAATGCGCCGATTGATCGCCAGTAATACATTTCCGCTTGATGGGGCCAATTTTTCGAAGCAATGCCCTACTCATTCGAAATTTTTCGAATCTTGTTTTCGACTTTACTTATGATTTTTAAAAGATCGTTCCAAGCTTTTGCTTCGCTAGCGTGCAAAATGTCTATATCAAGCCCTTTCTCGGCGTATTCGTCTGCTCTACGTCTGCGCCAGCGGATATTATTCTCCTTTAGATTTCTGGAAAGATCTAGTATCTCTTTCAGATCGTTTGCAATTTCCTCTGAATAAAATGGCGCATGACGCTTCGTCAATTTTCTGAGCAACGCTGCTTGGTTGTCGAAGGCGGCATACTTCTCGACCATGGCGTCAAACTCTGGCCCCTCTGCTCGCTGCCCAAAGAAAACTATATCTCGAATATGCGATTGTAATAGCGCAACATTATCCCAAAGCTCGACGTACACTCCAAACGAATGCTTGAAGCTCGCTTCCTGTCGTTTGAGTTGTGCTTGAATCTCGGCTTTCTCTGCCTCAACAATTGACGCGAATGACGCCTTCATGCGCTCCAAAAATATACTTGAAACATATCCGATTACAGCCGTTAAAATGGCAGGAATACCACCCAAAAGCGCGATAAACTCTAGATTATCCATCTCTTCATCCCGAAATCTCTGGGTGAGGTTGCTTTTTCGCGCTTTTGCCATGCAGGATGCCGGCTTTGACGAGCCTGATCAAGACAAGAATGGCTCACCCGGCCTCTCCGGCACGGTCCGTCGCGCCGAACTCGTGACCACATAGCTTCGCCAGTCTGTGTTGTAATAGAAATAATCGGCTTCGGGCGCACGTCGCCGTTCGCTTGCAGCGTCCAACTCCAGACCTGCGCAATCGGGAGATCCAAAATGTAAGTATCTTACAGTTTTGCCCAGAATGGAAGATGGCGGCCTCTCCTGCGCGTGGGCAGTTTTCCC
>CAYXPI010000206.1:0-5801 GCA_964467005.1 uncultured Limibaculum sp.
GGGGCGCACGACGCCCTTGGGCCGGCCGGTGGTGCCGGAGGTGTAGAGGATGTAGAGCGGATCGGCCCCGCCCACCTCGGCGCAGGGCGCGGGCTCGGCCCCTTCCTGAAAGGCGTGCCATTCGTGGTCGCGGCCCTCGATCAGGGTGGCGATCTCCTGCTCGCGCTGGAAGACCACGCAGAACTCGGGCTTTGAGGTCGCCTGCTCGATGGCCGAGTCGACCAACGGCTTGTAATGCACCACCCGTGAGGGCTCGATCCCGCAAGAGGCGGCGATGATGGCCTTCGGCGCGCAGTCGTCGATCCGCACGGCGAGCTCATGCGCCGCGAAGCCGCCGAACACCACCGAATGGATGGCGCCGAGCCGCGCGCAGGCCAGCATGGCCACAAGCGCCTCTGGGATCATCGGCATGTAGATGATCACCCGGTCGCCCTTCGTCACCCCCTTGGCCGCGAGCGCGCCGGCGAGGCGCGACACCCGGTCGAGGAGCTCCGCATAGGTCACCACCTGCTTGGTCCCGGTCACCGGGCTGTCATGGATGATCGCGGGCTGCTCGCCCCGACCCGCGGCCACGTGGCGGTCGACCGCGTTGTGGCAGGTGTTGCAGGTCGCGTCTGCGAACCAGCGGTAGAACGGCGCGGTGGAGGCGTCAAGCGCAGCGCTGGGGGGCGTCATCCAGTCGACCGCCGCGGCAGCCTCGAGCCAGAACCCTTCTGGATCCGCCCGCCACGCCTCGTAAACCTCGCGATAGGTGGCCATCCGTCTCTCCCTCTTGCCTCGGGCCGAGTTCCCCTCAGCCGTAATTCTTGACCGGCGTGCCCGCGAGGGCCGCGATGTTGAGAAGCCCCCGCGCGGTGACGGAGGGGCTCACGATATGCGCTTTGTTGCCCATGCCCATGAGGATGGGCCCGATCTCCAGCCCGCCGACGAGCTGCTTCAGGATGTTGCGCGAGCCGGAGGCGGCGTCGACATTCGCGAAGATCAGGCAGTTGGCCGGCCCGGTGAGGCGCGCATTCGGCATGATCCGCTTCAAGAGCTCGGGGTCGAGCGCGTGGTCGGCGTGCATCTCGCCGTCGAACTCGAAATCCACGCCCCGCATCTCCAGCATCTCGAGGGCGCTCCGCATCTTGCGGCCAGAGGCGGTGTCGAGGCTGCCGAAGACCGAGTGGGAGAGGAGCGCGATCCGCGGCTCGATCCCAAAGCGGCGGATGTGCCGCGCGGCGCCGACGGCGGTCTCGGCCACCTGCTCGGGCGTAGGCTCTGGGTGCACCTGGCTGTCGGCGATGAAGATCACGCCCTGCTCGAGAATGACGGTGGAGAGCGCGCCCACGGGTTTGAGCCGCCCGCCCTTGCCGTCCGGCAGGCCGGACAGGATCTGGTCGAGATAGTTGAGGTGCCACAGATACTGGCCGAAGGCGCCGCAGATCAGGCTGTCCGCCTCCCCCTTGCGCACCATGATGGCGCCGATCGCCGTGGTGTTGGTGCGCAGGATGGTGCGGGCGAGGTCGGGCGTCACGCCCCGGCGCTCCATGATCTGGTGGTACTCCGTCCAATAGGACTTGTAGCGCGGATCGTCCTCGGGGTCGCAGATCTCCACGTCCTGGCCGATCTTGAGGTCGATCCCCGCGCGCTCGATCCGCTGGGCGATCACCTTCTCGCGTCCGATGAGGATCGGACGGTCGACGCCCTCCTGCAGCATCGACTGGGCGGCGTGCAGCACGCGCTCATCCTCGCCCTCGGCAAACACGATGGTGCGATGGGCCGTGCGCGCCGCCTCGAAGACCGGCTTCATGATCATGCTCGTGCGGAACACCGAGGCGTCGAGGCTTCGGTGATAGTCCTCGAGGCTCGCGAGCGGGCGCCGGGCGATCCCGGTCTCCATCGCCGTGCGGGCCACCGCCGTGGCCACTTGGCCGAGGAGGCGCGGGTCGAAGGGTTTGGGGATGAGATAGTCCCGCCCGAACACCATGCGCTCGCCCCGATAGACCGCCGCGGTCTCGGCGGTGGCGGATTTGCGCGCGAGCTCGGCCAGCGCCTCGGCGCAGGCGATCTTCATCTCCTCGGTGATCTGGGTGGCCTGCACGTCGAGCGCGCCGCGGAAGATAAAGGGAAAGCAGAGGACGTTGTTGACCTGGTTGGGGTAGTCGGACCGCCCTGTGGCCACGATCGCGTCCGCGCGCACCTCGCGGGCGGCGTCGGGCCAGATCTCAGGCGTGGGGTTGGCAAGGGCGAAGATCACGGGGTCGCGCGCCATCTTGGCCACCATCTCCGGGCGCAAGACCCCGGCGGCGGAGAGGCCGAGGAACATGTCCGCCCCCTCGATCTCCACCTCGAGAGGGCGGCCCGCATCCGCCCGGGCGAAGGAGCGCTTGGTGGCGTCGAGATCGGTGCGGCCGGCATGGACCAGCCCCTCGATGTCGTAGAGATAAACATTCGCGCGCTTGAGGCCGATGTCGCACAGGAGGTTGAGGCAGGCGATGCCGGCCGCCCCGCCCCCGGTGGAGACGATCTTGACGTCTTCGAGCCGCTTGTCGGTGAGGCGCATTGCGTTGAGCACCGCGGCGGCGACGACGATGGCGGTCCCGTGCTGGTCGTCGTGGAAGACCGGGATCGCCATGCGCTCCTTGCAGATGCGCTCGACCTCGAAACAGGCGGGCGCGCCGATGTCCTCGAGATTGACCGCGCCGAAGGTGGGTTCCAACGCGATGACGATCTCGGCGAGGCGCTGAGGGTCCGTCTCGTTCACCTCGATGTCGAAGCCGTCGATGTTGGCGAACTTCTTGAAAAGCGCGACCTTGCCTTCCATCACGGGCTTGGATGCGGTGGCCCCGATGTTGCCGAGCCCGAGCACCGCCGTGCCGTTGGAGATGACGGCGACCCGGTTGGAACGGCCGGTGTAGCGGAAGGCGGCGTCCGGGTCGGCCTTGATGGCGAGGCAGGCCTCCGCCACCCCGGGCGAATAGGCGAGCGAGAGGTCCCGCTGCGTGGTCATGGGCTTGGTCACCCGGATGGCGAGCTTTCCCGGCCCCGGCTCCGCGTGATAGCGCAGCGCCGCCTCGCGCAGCGCGTCGTCCTTTGCCTGGCTCACCGGTTTGTCCTCCCCCCTTGGCCCGCGCGGCTCTTTCTCGGCCGCACTCGGCGATGCCGGACAGCTTAGACCGGGCGGGCCCCGTCGCGATAGGGGGCGAGAAGGGCTGCGACGGTGGCGTGGGCCGGGGTGGCGACGCCGAGCTCGGCGCCGAGGCGGGCGACCGCGCCGGAGAGCCAATCGATCTCCAGCGGTTTGCCCTCGGCGAGGTCGTGCGCAAGCGAGGCTCGCATATGCGGCGCGAGCGCGCGCAGAGAGGCCCCGGAGGTCTCGGCGATGTCGTGGGGCAGCGGCACGCCGCGGGCCTCGGCCACCGCCACGGTTTCCGCCACCAGCCGGTCGAGGAGCGTCGAGAGCGCGGGTTGGGCGAGGGCAGGGCCGATCTCGGTGCGGGCGCCCGCGGTGATGGCCGCGAAGGCGGTGAGCACGATGAACTTGCGCCAGAGATCGGTGCGGACATCCGAGACCTCGGGCACGGCGATCCCCGCCTCGGCGAAGACCGCGCGGATTTCGGGCACCGGCGCGCGGTCCTGCCGGCCGTCGAGCGCGCCGACGACGAAACTCGCGCTGGGGGTGGCCATCGTCACCTGCCCGGGCGCGGTGATGTGGGAGGAGATGCGCGCGATGCCGATGAGGCTCCGCTCCGCGCCCCAGCGCGCCGCGACGAGGTCCGGCGCCTCCACCCCGTTGAGGAAGGAGAGGGCGACGCCCTCGGCCCCCAGCACCGGGCCGAGCCGCGGCACGAGGCGCTCGAGGTCTTGGCCCTTTACCGAGATCACCGCGAGATCGGCGGGGGGCAGGGCGGCGGGGTCGTCATGCGCCGTTTCCGGATGGACGACATGCCGCGCGCCATCCGCGGTCTCGAGCGCGAGGCCCTGGCTCCGGATCGCCTCGAGATGGCGCCCGCGCGCGAGGATCGAGACGCGGTGCCCCGCCCCGATCAGCCGGTGTGCCAAATAGCCGCCGACGCCGCCGGCGCCCAGGATTGCGATGCGCATGAGCCCGCCCCTTAGCCTGTTCCGATCATCCGGCGCCAGGGCCCTGCCCCGCCCGATGCCCCGCCCGATGCCCCGCCGGAGGAGGACAGGGAGAGGAACCGCCAATTGCCCCGCTCCGACAAGAGGGCCGCGCGCCGCGCCACCCGCTCCTCATAGGCCGCGAGGACGCGCCCACGGAGCTCGGTGGTCCAGCCCGAGGTCGCTTCGAAGGCGCCAGGCTCGGCCGCTGTGAGGTCGAAATCGGGCTCGGCCCAGCGCGCCACCACCGCTTGCCACGACGCCACATGGCACAGGAGGGCGCGGATCTCCGCGGGCAAGGCGCCTGGTCCTGCCGCTTCAAAAAGGTGGAAGTTCTGGGTCACCGTGTCGGCCATGCGCCGGTTGATCGGCTGGAAGACCTCCGCGTTGTAGCGCATCCAGAGGCGTCGCCGCTCGGCGCCGGACAGATAGTCCGGATCCCTCGGGAGCGGTGGATCGGGCAGGTCGGGATCCACCTCGACCCCGAAACGCTGGTGCCACTGCCGGCGAAGCGCGGTCCAGGCTTCGTCGTTGGCGACGATCCCCGCGAAAAGCGGGCCCCAAAGCTCTTCGATCTGGCGCTCCACACGCGCGAGCTCGGCCTCGATGCCGCGCTTCTCGCGCTCACGCCACAGGGTGAACCACCAGCCGCCGAGGGCGAGCCCGACGCTGGCCACGAGCTCCGGCGCGAGCATGGGGTCACTCCGCGGCGCGGGGGGTGCGGGCGGCCCGGATGAGGTCGAGGATCTCGGCGGCCGCGGCGGGGATGTTGGTGCCGGGTCCGAAGATCGCCTTCACGCCCTTCGATGTCAGGAACTCATAGTCCTGCGCCGGAATGACGCCGCCGCAGATCACCAGGATGTCCTCGGCGCCTTCGGCCCGCAGCGCCTCGATGAGGGCGGGGGCCAGCGTGCGGTGCCCCGCCGCCTGGGAGGAGACGCCGATCACATGCACGTCGTTGTCGATCGCGTCCTGCGCGGCCTCCTCCGGGGTTTGGAAGAGCGGGCCCACATCCACGTCGAAGCCGAGATCGGCGAAGGCGGTGGCGATCACCTTGGCCCCGCGGTCGTGCCCGTCCTGACCCATCTTCACGACCAGCATGCGGGGGCGGCGGCCCTCCTCCTCGGCGAAGCGGGCGATGTCGCCCCGGATCTTGTCGAAGCCGTCGTCGCCCTCATAGGCTTGGCCGTAGACCCCGGAAAGAGTGCGGATCTCCGCCCGGTGGCGGTCGAAGACGCGCTCCATCGCCTCGGTGATCTCGCCCACGCTCGCCCGGGCCCGGGCGGCGTCCACCGCGGCCTCAAGGAGGTTGCCCCCCTCCCGCGCGCGGCGCTCCACCTCGGCCAGCGCGGCGTCGCAGGCGCCCTGGTCCCGGGCCTCGCGGATCCGCGTGAGCTTCGCCACCTGGGCCTCGCGCACCTTCGCATTGTCGATGTTGAGGATGTCGATCTCCGGCTCCGCCTCGAGGCGGTATTTGTTGACGCCGACGATCACGGTCTCGCCCCGGTCGACGCTCGCCTGATAGCGGGCCGCGCTCTCCTCGATCCGGAGCTTGGGCATGCCCGATGCCACCGCCTTGGTCATGCCGCCGAGGGCGTCGATCTCTTCGATGAGCGCCCAGGCCTCCTGGCAGAGCTGATCAGTCAGCGCCTCGACATAGTAGGAGCCGGCCAGCGGATCGACGACCTTGGTCACCC
>CAYXPI010000207.1:0-5789 GCA_964467005.1 uncultured Limibaculum sp.
CTCCAATCGCCCTCGGGCGCCGTCGGGCGCAGCCCGGGCGGCTGGCGTTTTTCTGCGGGGGGCGCGCCTCGGGGGCGCCGAGCCCCCTCGGCGCGGGGCGGCGGGGCCGCCCGGCACCCGGGACCGAGGGCGGGGCGATGACCGCGCCGCTCGCGGGGCTGCGGGTGGTGGAGCTCGCGCGGATTCTCGCAGGGCCTTGGATCGGGCAGCTCCTCGCCGATCTCGGCGCCGATGTGGTGAAGATCGAGGCGCCGGAGGGGGACGACACCCGCCGCTGGGGTCCGCCCTTCTACCCGCGGGGGGGCGGTGAGGAGAGCGCCTATTTCGCCTGCGCCAATCGGGGCAAGCGCTCCATCGCCCTCGATCTCGGCGCGGAGGGGGACCGGGCCGTGGCGCGTGTGCTGGCCGACCGGGCGGATGTGCTGATCGAGAACTTCAAGCTGGGCGGCCTTGCCAAATTCGGGCTGGACTATCCCGCGCTTGCGGCCCGCAACCCGGGGCTCGTTTACGCCTCGGTGACGGGCTTCGGGCAGGACGGGCCCTATGCCGCGCGGGCGGGCTACGACTTTCTCATCCAGGGCATGGGTGGGATCATGGACCTGACCGGCGAGGCCGAGGGCGCGCCGCAGAAGCCCGGGGTGGCCTATGCGGACATCTTCACCGGCCTTTACGGCACCGTGGCGATCCAGGCGGCCCTCGCCCAGCGAGCGCGCACGGGGCTCGGCCAGCGGATCGACCTCAGCCTCCTCGACACCCAGGTGGCGGTGCTGGCGAATCAGGCGTCGAGCTACCTCACCGCGGGTGTGGTGCCGCGGCGGCGGGGGAACGCGCATCCCTCCATCGTGCCTTATCAGGTGTTTGCCGTGGCGGACGGGCATCTCGTGATCGCCTGCGGGAACGACCGGCAGTTTGCCCGCCTCGCGGGCACGCTCGGGGTGCCGGAGCTGGCCGAGGACCCCGCCTTCGCCACCAACGCGGCGCGGGTGGCGGCGCGGGGCGCGCTGGAGGACCGGCTGGCGCCCCGTCTCGCGGCCTGGGAGCGGGATGCGCTCATCGCCGCGCTCACCGAGGCGGGCGTGCCGGCGGGGCCGATCAACACGGTGGCCGAGGTGTTCGACGACCCCCAGGTGCGCCACCGGGGCATGGCCATCGCGCCGGGAGGGGTGCCGGGCGTGCGCACGCCGCTCCGCTTCTCCGGGGCCGAGCTCGCGCTCGAGCGGCCGCCGCCCCTCCTCGACGAGCACCGCGCCGAGATCCTGGCCGAGCTGGACCTCGACCGATGAGCGCGGGCGACCCGGCCGCCGGCATCCGCTTCGCGCTGCTCGCGGTCACGCTCTTCGCCTTTCAGGACGGGATCTCGAAGCATCTGGCGGCGAGCTACCCGGTGCCGTTCTTCGTGATGATCCGCTACTGGTTCTTCGCGGTTTTCGTGCTGGTGTTGGCGAGCCGCGGGCCCGGGGGCGTGCGCGCCGCGGCCCGCACCGAGATGCCCGTGGTGCAGGTGATCCGCGGCCTCCTCCTGGCGGCGCAGATCCTGGTGATCGTGACGGCGTTCGACCTCATCGGCCTCGCCGCCACCCAGGCGATCTTCGCGCTCCACCCGCTGCTGGCCACGCTCCTCGCGATCCCCGTGCTGGGCGAGGCGGTGGGCTGGCGGCGCCTCGCGGCGGTGGGGGTGGGGTTTCTCGGCGTTCTCGTGATCCTTCGCCCGGGCGGCGATGTCTTCCAGCCGGTGGCGCTCATCGCGCTCGCCTCGGCGGGGATGTTCGCGGTCTACGCCGTGCTGACGCGGCTGGTGAACCGGGCGGATGGCAGCTCCGCCCCCGCCTTCTTCTACACCGGGATCGCCGGGGCGGCGGGGCTGACGCTGGTGGGGCCCTTTTTCTGGACGCCGATGGCCTGGGCCGACATCGCCTGGCTCGGGCTCCTCTGCGTCACCGGCATGTCGGGGCACTACTTCCTGATCCGCGCGCTCGACGCCACCGAGGCGGTGCGGATCCAGCCGCTCATCTATCTCCAGATGGTGTTCGGCATCTCGATCGGGGCCGCGATCTTCGGCGAGGCGGTGGACTGGGCGGTGCTCCTCGGCGTCGCGATGATCATCGGGGCGGGGCTCTACGCGATCTGGCGGGAGATGCGGGCTGTTCGGTGAGCGCCGCGGCGGGGCGGAGCGCGCCGCAAATCGCGCCGCGGGTGGTGCGGAGCGCGGGCTCGGCCGCCGCGGCATAGGCGGGGTGCGACGGGTCGAGCACGCCGAGGCGCGCGAGGAGGGCCGCCATCGCCGCGGCGGCCGCGGCGTCGTTGCCGTCGTCGATCTTGAGCGCGACCCCGAGGCCGAGGCTCGGCAGGATCGCGACGAAGCCGCCTTCGGCGCCGGTTTTCGCCGCCGCGCCGCCCATGGAGGCGGCGGTGAGGCGCGTGGCGTCGCTCCCCGCGCGCCCGATCAGCACCGGGTGGGCGGCCATGGCGGCGGCGAGCCGGGCGCAGGCCGCGGCCCGGGCCCCCGAGAGCGCGGGCTCCGGCGCGGCAAAGCGGGCCATGGCGGTGGCGAGCCCCCGGATCGAGACGGCGAAATTGGGCGCCGAGCAGCCGTCCACCGCGGGGCCTTCGGGCGTCTCGTCGCAGAGCTCGGCCGTCGCCTCGGCCACCGCGCGCTGCACCGGGTGGTGGGGCGCGTGATACTCCGCCCCGCCGCCGAGCCGGGCCGCGAGGGTGAGAAAGCCCGTGTGCTTGCCCGAGCATTGGTGGTGGATCTGGCCGGGCCGGGCGCCGGTGGCGCGCATCTCGGCCCGGGCCTCGGCGTCGAGAGGCAGATGGGCGCCGCAGCGGAGCGCGCCCTCGCCGAGGCCGAGGCTGGCGAGCCAGGCGCGCACGAGCCCGGTGTGCACCGCCGCGCCGCCATGGGAGCCGCAGGCGAGCGCCAGATGCCGGTCGTCGAGCCCCGCGGCGTCGGCCGCCCCGCTTTCCACCATGGGCAGTGCCTGGAGCATCTTGGAGGCCGAGCGCGGCAGATGCACCCGGGCGATGTCGCCCGCGGCCCAGACCACCTCGCCCGTGGGCCGGCAGACCGCCGCCGCCCCCCGGTGGCTCCGCTCGAGGAGGCCGCCTCGCCAGGCCTCGGCCAGAACCGGGTTGGCCGCCTCAGTCATCCGTGAGTTCCATCGAGAAGGCGGGGCCGAGCTCGGCCCGGAGCTTCGAGAAGGCGAGGCGGAGGCGGGATTTCACGGTGCCGAGAGGCAGGCCCAGCCGCTCGGCGATCTCCGGGTGCGTCATGTCGGAGAAGAAGGCGAGGCGCACGACGGTCCTCTGGTCCTCGGAGAGGGCCGAGAGCGCCGCGCGCACAGCCGCGTCGCGATCCGCGCCCGCCACGGTGCGCTCGGCCGCGGGCGCGGGATCCTGGATCAGCGTGGGGTCGTCCACCTCCTGGCGGAGGCGCGCCTCGCGGCGGGCGAGGTCGATCCGCTTGTTGCGCGCGATGGTGAAGATCCAGGTGGCGGCCTTGGCCTTGGCGGGATCGAAGAGATGGGCGCGCCGCCAGAGGAGGATCATGACCTCCTGGGCGGCTTCCTCGGCCACCCCCTCTGGCGCGCCCGCGCGGAGGAGGAAGGCCTTCACCCGCCCGGCATAGCGGCCGAAGAGCTCGACGAAGGCCGCCTTGTCGCGCCGCGCGGAGACGGCGGCCAGAAGCACCTCGTCCTCGGCCGCCGCCCAATTCGCTGGGGAGACCCCACGGCGGGGCGTGTCCGGCTCTCTCGGGGGCTCCTGGCTCACGCAGCTCGGATCCTTGTGGCTGAGGGCCGGCGCAGCGGCGCGCCGGGGCGAACGAAGGGGCCAGCGCGGGGTGGCCTTTTCCGGCGGACCTGCGGTATGCTCGCCCGCGAGCAACTCTGAGGCAATCGACCGTCCCCATCAAGGCCGACCAAGAGCCCGGAGGGGAGCGGGACAAGCGAGGCGAGCATGACGAAATTCCTGATAGGCGTGGTTTTGGCGCTGAGCGCGGCGGTTGCGGCCTCCGCGGCGGCGCAGACGCAGAACCGGGTGGACGTGCACCGGGACTGGTCGGTGTTCCAAGCGCAGCAAGACGGCAACACGGTGTGCTGGATCGTGTCGCGGCCGACGCGCTCGGTGGCGCTGCGGGGCGGCAATCAGGTGCAGGTGAACCGAGGGGACATCTTCCTCATGGTCGCCGTGCGCCCGGCGGACAATGTGACCAACGAGATTTCCTTCATCGCGGGCTACCCCTTCCGAAAGGGCTCCGAGGTCGAGACCAAGGTGGGCGCCACCACCTTCACGATGTTCACGAGCGGGGAGAACGCCTGGCTCGAAGGGCCGGCGGAGGACGCGCGCGTGGTCGCCGCCTTCAAGCGCGGCGCCGACGCGGTGATCGAGGGGGTCTCGTCCCGCGGCACCACGACGGTGGACACCTTCTCGCTCATCGGCTTCACGGCCGCGCTCGAAAGCGCGCAGGCGCGGTGCCAGTGAGCGGCCGGGCGGGCGCGGGGCTCGACCATGGAGGTTGAGTGGTCCCGCGCCGTCGAGGGCAAGCAGGACCTGGCGCCGGTGATCGAGGCGGTGCGGGCGGCGGGCGCCCCGCTCGGCCAGACCCATCTGGTGTGGGAGATGCGCCGCGCCAATCTCCGGCAGGGCGAGCTGACCTTCAAATACGGGGTGGCGGACGAGCAGGAGGACGTGCTCGCGCGCTACGCCGAGGATCTCCAGGCCGCGCATCTGGTGCTCGCGATCTATCCGCCGGAGACCCGCGAGCTCGTGGCGACGATCCATCTCAACTATGACGGGCGGCTGACCCGGCTCCGGGTGGAGAGCCCGTCGCTCCGGTTCCTGACCCGGCTCCGCGAGGCGCTCGGCCTCGCGGGCGACTGACCGGCTCACTCCGCGCGGGCGGCCTGCGCGGCCTGGTGGATCTTCAGACGCGCGAGGAAGGGCGCCTCGTGGTCGAACCGGCCCTGATGCGAAAGCCCGCCCCCCACATAGGCCCAGACGGCGCCGGGCTCCGCCTGGTTGGCCCGGGCGCAGAAGGCGAAATCGTCCGTGAGCGCGAGGCCCGGCTCGATCTCGAAGCGGGAGAAGAAATCCCACACCGGGCCGCTGCCGGCGATCCCGCGCCGCTGCGCGAGGCGGCCCGAGGCGGCCATCCGGTGGAGGAGCCCGGTGTCGATGAGGGTGCAGCCCATGCCCACCCCGTCGACGGGCAGGAAGCCCTGGTCGATGCTGTGGGTGCCCTCGGCGAGGCGCACGACAAAAGGGCTGGCGAGGGCGCGGGCCGCGTCCGGCTCGTGGCCGGCCATGCGCGCCTGGGCGTAGGCCTCGAGATCGGTCTGGCGCTTGACGTAAACCCCGCCGGCCACAGGCTTGCCCGCCGCCAGAAGCCGGGAGAACACGGCGGGCTCGATCCGCATGTCGTTGTCGATGAAGAGGACCCGGCTCACCTCCGGGCGCGCGAGAGCCTCGTGCACGATGTGGTTGCGCGCCTCCGCCACGTCGTAAAAGTCCACCACCCGATAGGCGGTGCCCCGCCCGGTGGCGAGGATCGCGGCGATGGCGTTGGCCAGGCTCTCCGCATAGCCCGTGGTGACGATGCCGTCGGCCGTGGGCGTGCCGATCAGCACGGTGTCGCGGCCGGCCATCAAAGCATCGAGGGCAGGACCTGGTCGGGCGGCCGGTGGCCGTCGGCGAAGGTCTTGATGTTGAGGATCACCTTCTCGCCCATCTCGAGCCGCCCCTCGTGGGTCGCCGAGCCCATGTGCGGCAGCAGCACGACGTTCGGCAGG
>CAYXPI010000208.1:0-5747 GCA_964467005.1 uncultured Limibaculum sp.
GCCCGCCCTTGGGCGGCAGCAGCGCGTCGGGACGCGCCTTCTCGAGGATGCGCTCGACGAACTCCGGCGTGATCGGCTCGACATAGGTGGCGTCGGCCATGTCCGGGTCGGTCATGATGGTGGCGGGGTTCGAGTTCACCAGCACCACCCGGTAGCCTTCCTCGCGGAGCGCCTTGCAGGCCTGCGCCCCGGAATAGTCGAACTCGCAGGCCTGGCCGATCACGATGGGCCCGGCGCCGATGATGAGGATGGACTGGATGTCGGTGCGTTTGGGCATGGGTGTCTCCGGGCGGCATCCGGCCATGCGCGCCGGAGGCGGCGCGCCGGGCCTGGGCTGCGCTGGGTGAGGGCCGCAGGCGTTATACCCGAGCGGCCGCCGAGGGCAAGGAAACCGGCGCGGGAGCGGGCGTTTTCCTCTGACAAGCGCCGCGCGGGACGCTACGCTCTGGAGATGTGGAGTGGCGTGAGGGCACGCGTGTTGGACGGAGGCCCGGGATGGAGCATGTGATCCGCTCGGAGATCGCGCGGGCGCTGGATGAGGGGCGCCGCCGGGAGCGTCGGCGGTCCAGCCGCTTTCGCGTGGCGGCGGCGGATCGGCTCTTTCCGGTGGTCGAGCTTACCGGAGAGGGCTTCGTGATCGAGGCGGCCGAGCCCCCCCATCTTCGCGGCTATATCGACATTCTGGAGGGCGAGGAGCGGGTGGCGCGGCGGCTCGTGGTCTGCGTCGCCGCCGCGGACGGGCTCGTGCGCTACGAGTTCAAGCGCGAGAGCGCCAACCGCGCGGTGCGGGCCGACCATGCGGCGCCGAGCCGCGCCGGGCTCCTCGAGCCCCCCAAGCTCTGACCTTCAGGCCGCGTCCGGCGCGCCCACCAGCCCGTCGATCGCGCGCTGGAGGCTCGCCCGGTCGAGCGATTCGACCGGCAGGGCCACGAGGCTTGCGATGCGGCGCTCGAGCGTGCGGAACGCCGTGCGGAAGGCGAGGCCGCGCTCCGCCTCCGTCCCGGTCGCCGCGGCGGGGTCGGGCAGGCTCCAATGCGCGCCGAGGGGTTGGCCAGGCCAGATGGGGCATTCCTCGTTGGCCGCCGCGTCGCAGAGGGTGAAGACGAAATCGAGGCCCTTGGCGGTCTCGGCTTCCAGGGAGTCCGGCGATTTGGGCGCGTACCCCTTAGTCGGCAGTCCGGCATCCGCGAGCGTCGTGAGGGTGAGCGGGTGCACCTCGGCCTTGGGCCGGGTGCCGGCCGAGAGGGCGCGGAAGCGCTCGCCGCCGTCGCGCGTGAGGATCGCCTCCGCCATGATCGAGCGGGCGGAGTTGCCGGTGCAGAGAAAGAGGACGGTGAAAGGCGGTCGTGCCATGGGGATCTCCTCCGAAAAATGGCGCGTGGGCCCGGCGAGCCGAAGCCCGGGCGCACAGAGCTCCGGCCGGCCGCGGCAGCAATCCCCCACCAGGTAGTCGAGTAGTGCGCCCACCCGCGCGGCGCCCACTCGGTAGAGGAGCTGGCGGCCCCGCCGCTCGCGTGTGGCGAGGCCGGCGGCGACGAGCTGCTCGAGATGGCCGGACAGCGTGCTCGGCACCGTGCCGGTGGCCTGGGCGATCTCTGCGGCCGGCACCCCGCCCGGGGCGCGCCGCGCGAGGAGGCGAAACACCGCGAGCCGTGTGGGGTTGCCGAGGGCGGCGAGCGCCGCGGCCTCCTGTTCGATTCTCATAATTCGACTGTACGGCAATTCCCGAACTGTGTTAACCGACATGTGAAAACTTATGGAAGGGGGGGACCGTGGGCGCGACGAGGCATCAGCGGCTGGCGGCCGAGGCGCTCGGGACCGGCTTTCTCCTCGCCACCGTCGTCGGCTCCGGCATCATGGCCGAGCGCCTGGCGGACGGAAACGTGGCCCTCGCGCTCCTCGGCAACACGATCCCGACGGGCGCGATCCTGGTGGTCCTCATCACACTGTTCGGCCCGATTTCGGGGGCCCATTTCAACCCTGCGGTGACGATGGCCTTCGCGCTCCGCGGCGAGATCGCGGCGGCGGAGGCGCGGGCCTTCGTCGCCGTGCAGGTGGCGGCTGGCATCGCGGGGGTCTGGCTGGCGCATCTCATGTTCGAGGCGCCGGTTCTCCAGGCCTCGCAAACCGTGCGGACCGGCGGCGCGCAGCTCGTCTCCGAGGCGGTGGCGACCTTCGGCCTCGTGCTGACGATCCTGGTCGCGCTCCGCTCTCGGCCCGAGGCGATCCCGATGCTCGTCGGGCTCTACATCACCGCGGCCTACTGGTTCACAGCCTCCACCTCCTTCGCCAATCCGGCCGTGACCGTCGCCCGCGGCCTCACCGACAGTTTCGCCGGCATCCGACCGACCGACGTTCCCGGCTTCGTCGCCGCCCAGCTCGTGGGCGCGGCCCTGGCCTGGCGGCTGGCCCGCTGGCTGTTCGCCCCCGGAAAGGAGCTCGAATGAGCGTCACGATCTACCACAACCCCGCTTGCGGCACCTCGCGCAACACCCTGGCCATGATCCGGCAGTCGGGCGTCGAGCCCGAGGTGATCCTCTATCTCGAGACCCCGCCGAGCCGGGAGCGGCTCGAGAAGCTGATCGCGGAGATGGGGATCTCGGTGCGCGACCTCCTCCGCCGGAAAGGCACGCCCTATGACGAGCTCGGGCTCGACGACCCCGCGCTCAGCGATGCCGAGCTGATCGACGTGATGCTCGTGCACCCGATCCTCATCAACCGCCCCATCGTGATCGGGCCCAAGGGCACCGCGCTGTGCCGCCCCTCCGAGCGGGTGCTCGACCTTCTGGAGAGCCCGGAGATCGGCCCCTTCGCCAAGGAGGACGGCACTGTGGTGATCGACGACGAAGGCCGCCGCACGGGCGGCTGACGGGTGTTCCGGTCCGCCGGCCGATCTGCTAGGTCAGTGCGAGCCGTCGGAGGAGACCCGCCATGATCACGCTTTGGGGCCGCACCACCTCGTCCAATGTCCAGGTCGTGGCCTGTGCGCTCGGCGAACTCGGCCGTCCGTTCGAGCGGGTGGATGCGGGCGGGGCTTTCGGCGGCCTCGAGACCGACGACTATCGCGCGATGAACCCCAACGGCCGCATCCCGGTCCTGCGCGACGGGGACGTGACGCTCTGGGAAAGCGCTGCCATTCTTCGCTACCTTGCCGCCCGCTATGGCGACGCGACCTTTTGGCCCGCGGACCCGGCGCGGCGGGCCGAGCTCGACATGTGGGCGGAGTGGATCAAGACCACCTGGACCCCGGTCCTCCAGGCTGGGGTGTTCTGGACCTTGGTGCGCACGCCCAAGGCCGAGCGCGACCCCGCCCGCCTCGCCGCCCTCGTTGCCGAGGGGGGGCGGCTGGCCCACATGCTCGACGCGCGCCTCGGCGCCGGGCCCTGGCTCGCGGGGGCGGACTTCACCTTCGCCGATGTGATGGTGGGCCACCTCCTCTATCGCTACTACACGCTCGAGATCGCGCGGCCCGCCACCCCGCAGCTCGACGCCTACTACCAGCGCCTCACCGAGCGCCCGGCTTATGCCGAGCACGTGATGGTCTCCTACGACAGCCTGCGCGTGGACTGAGCGGACATGGAGGCGGACTACATCGTCGTCGGGTCGGGCTCGGCGGGGTCGGCGCTCGCGGCGCGGCTGTCGGAGGACGGGACGCAGGACGTGCTGGTGCTCGAACATGGCGGCACCGATGCGGGCCCCCTCATCCAGATGCCGGCCGCCCTTTCCTATCCGATGAACATGACGCGCTACGACTGGGGCTACCGCACGGAGCCCGAGCCCGGCCTCGGCGGGCGCCGTCTCGCCTGCCCGAGGGGAAAGGTGGTGGGCGGCTCCTCCTCGATCAACGGCATGGTCTATGTCCGCGGGCATGCGCGCGACTTCGACCACTGGGCCGATCAGGGGGCGGAGGGCTGGGCCTATGCCGATGTCCTCCCCTACTACAAGCGAATGGAGACCTGGCACGAGGGTGGCCCCTTCCCGGACGCGCCGCGGGCCGACCCCGGCTGGCGGGGCTCCGACGGGCCGCTCCACATCTCCCGGGGCCCGCGGCTCAACCCCCTCTTCCACGCCTTCGTGGAGGCGGGCGCCCAGGCCGGTTTTGAGATCACGGCGGACTACAACGGCGCGAAGCAGGAGGGTTTTGGGCCGATGGAGGCGACGGTCTGGAAAGGCCGGCGCTGGTCCACCGCCAACGCGTATCTCAAGCCCGCGCTTAAGCGGCCCAATCTCGCGCTCCAGCGTTGCCTGGCCCGGCGTGTGGTGATCGAGGAGGGCCGGGCGGTGGGCGTGGAGATCTCTCGCGGAGGGCGGACCGAGGTGGTCCGCGCACGGCGAGAGGTGGTGCTCGCCGCCTCCTCGATCAACTCGCCCAAGCTCCTCATGCTCTCCGGCATCGGCCCTGCGGCGCATCTTGCCGAACACGGATTGGAGGTGGTGGCGGACCGGCCGGGGGTGGGCGCAAACCTCCAGGACCATCTGGAACTCTACATCCAACAGGCCTGCGTGCAGCCGATCACGCTCTTTCGGCATTGGAATATCCTCGGCAAGGCGCGGGTGGGCGCCGAGTGGCTGGTCCTCAAGCGGGGCCTCGGCGCGTCAAACCAGTTCGAGAGCGCGGCCTTTCTCCGCTCCCGCGCCGGGGTGGACTATCCGGACATCCAGTTTCACTTCCTGCCGATCGCGGTCCGCTATGACGGGCAGGCGGCGGCGGAGGGTCACGGCTATCAGGCGCATGTGGGGCCGATGCGCTCGCCCTCGCGGGGCACGGTGCGCCTCCGCTCCGGTGACCCGGAGGCGGATCCGGAGATCCGGTTCAACTACATGTCCCACGAGCAGGATTGGGCGGATTTCCGCCACTGCATCCGGCTCACCCGCGAGATCTTTCGGCAGCCGGCCTTCGACCCCTATCGCGGCAAGGAGATCCAGCCGGGCGCAACGGTGCAGACGGATGACGAGCTCGACGGCTTCATCCGCGAGCACGCCGAGAGCGCCTACCACCCCTGCGGCACCTGCCGGATGGGGCGGGCGGACGACCCGCTGGCGGTGGTTGACGCCGAGACCCGGGTCATCGGGGTCGAGCGTCTCCGGGTGGCCGACAGCTCGATCTTCCCGCGCATCACCAATGGCAATCTCAATGGCCCGTCGATCATGGTGGGCGAGAAGGCAGCGGACCACATCCTCGGCCGTCCGCCTCTGCCCCGCGAGAACGCGGAGCCCTGGATCAATCCGCGATGGAGGGTGTCGGACCGCTGAGCGAGCGCGGGGGTCGGCGTGCCCGGGGGGCGGTGGGCGCGGGTCCACGAGCGCCTGTGGTCCCGTCCGCCTGCGGGGTGTCGGCCCGGAGCTGGGGCCATGTGGCGGCGCGCCTGTGGAACGGCCGTGGGGCGCGACGGGCGCGTTCGGTCAAGCCAGGGATCCGGCTCCCGGCCGTGGCGGCGCCTGGCCGGCAGCTTCAGGCCGCCGGGTGAGCGGCAACCCGCTCCCTTGCGACGGGCCAGTCGTCTCCCACTCGCTTGAGCGCGCTCCCGACCTGCCTTGGGGCGGCTCAGAGATCGTGACGCGGCCGCGCCCTGTTGGCCAATCGGCTTGACCCGTTATGCTTGGGCTGGGACGCGGCCTTGCCGCAGGCCCCCTTGCCGGGCGGTGCGCCGTCCGTAGGCTGCGGCGCGGGCGGAGGTCGGCGAGACCAGAAAGGACATTGGGATGACGGGAGTTGTGATTGCGTCTGCGGCGCGGACGGCGGTCGG
>CAYXPI010000209.1:0-5696 GCA_964467005.1 uncultured Limibaculum sp.
GGCCGGTCGAGCCAGAAGACGTCGATGATCGCAAAGTCCACATCCGGATTGTCGGCCGCCACTTTGTCGATCGCATCCGCCTGCGCGAAGCCGCCGCCCAGCACGAGGGTGGCCCCGCGGCGCACCATGCGGCGCATCGCCTGCTCGCGCTGGGTTTCGTTGGTGACCTCGAATTCCATCACCTCGACGCCCGTCTCGGCCTGGAAGCGCTGGATGCCGTTCCACACCCCCTCGTTGAACGACTTGTCGAACTTGCCGCCCATGTCGAACACCACGGCCGGCTTGAAGTCGTCGGCGAGCGGGGCGGTGGCGATCAGGGCGGCCGCCGCGGCGGCGAGGAGAGGTTTGAGCATCGGTGGAGGTCCCTGTTGGATCGGTTTTTCAAGACTAACCACAGGCCGGGGGTGCGGACCAGCCCTCGCGCCGGGCCTCAGCCGGTGAGCCCGATCTCGCGGAGGCGCTCCTGCAGGAAGGCGTCCGCCGTGGTGCCGGGCTTCAGCACCACCTCGGGCCGGGGGTGGAGGAACATGGGCATCGAGAAGCGCGGCACGCCGGCCGCCTCCTCGGGCGGGTTCACCACCTGGTGGACGGTGGCGGGGTAGTGCCCGCCCGTCGCCATCTCGAGCATGTCGCCCGCATTGATCGCCATCATGCCGGGGTCGCAGGGCACCTGGTGCCAGGTGCCGTCGGTGGCGCGGGCCTCGAGCCCGGGCTCCGAGCCCGCGAGGAGGCAGGTGAGCAAGTTGATGTCGCCATGGGCCGCGGCCCGCACCGCGCCGGGCTCGGGCGGGGTGTCGAGGGCGGGGTAGTGGAGGATCCGGAGGAGGTTCATGCGCGAGCCCGCCAGCATGTCCGGCAAGGGCTCGGAGAGGCGGGCGAGCACCTCGGGCGGCGTCTCGGCCTGGAGCCAGCCGAGGAGGCGCGCGCCCACGGCCACGAGATCGGCGTGCAGCGCCCGGGTCTCGGCCTCGAGCGCCGGCGGCACGCGGCCCTCCGGGTAGACGTGGTAGAACTCCTTGAGGTCCTTCGCCGCGTGGTCCTTCGCGTTCTCCGAGCGGAAGGGGAAGTAGCCCTCCGCCCCGCCCGGCGCGCGGGTGTAGGCGTGCTTCTCCTCCGAGGCGAAGAAGCCGCCCCAGATCTCATAGGCTCGGGCGATGCGCTGGGGTGTGATCGGGTGGTCGGTCAAGACGGCGAAGCCGGTCTCGTGGAGCGAGCGGGCAAAGGCCGCGGGCGCGGCCGGGTCGGTGTAGGAGACGGTGGCGATGGCGAAGCTCATGGGGGCCTCCTTCGGGCCTTGGGTCAGGGCAGGCCGCCCGCCGCGAGGGTCGCGGTCAGGCGGGCGAGGATGGCGGGGCCGTCCGCGCCGAGGGCGACCTCCACGGGGCCGGGCCCGGTTTCGCGGGTGCGCCCGATTTCCAGGCCCTTGAGCTCGACCGACAGGCCGAGCGCCTCGGTGCGCAGAAGCTCGGGCGCGACGGCGGCGATGACGGCGGTGGGGTCGTGGAGATGGCAGCCCGCGAGACCCAGCGCCTCGGCGTGGAAGCGGAAGTAGGTCTCCGCCGCGCTTGCGAGAAAGCCGCCGGCGCGCGGTGCGGCCTCGGCCACAGGCGCGAGATGGGCCGGGGTGAGGATCACGCGGGTGGTGACGTCGAGGCCCACGAGGGTGACGGACCACGGCGCCTCCAGCACGCGCAGGGCGGCATGCGGGTCCTGCCAGATGTTGGCCTCGGCATGGGGGGTGACGTTGCCGCCCCGGCGCACCGCCCCGCCCATCACGACCACGCGGCGCACGGTGTCGACGATCTCCGCATGGGCGTCGAGGGCGCGGGCGAGGTTGGTGAGCGGGCCGAGGGCCACGAGCGTGACCTCACCCGGGCGCTCGGCCGCGATCCGGGCCAGGGCGCTGTGCGCGGGCTCTCCCGTGGCCGGCGCCTCAGGCGGAGGCAGCCCGGCCGCGCCGAGCCCGGTGGGTCCGTGCACATGGGTGGCGTGCGGCGCCGGCGGGCGGCGGAGCGGGCGGGCCGCGCCCTCGGCCACGGGGATCCTGGCGCCGGCGAGCTCGAGAAGCGCCCGCGCGTTCGCCGAGGCCTGCGCGCCGCTCACATTGCCGAAGACGGTGGTGAGGCCGAGGAGCTCGATCTCGGGATCGGCGAGGGCGCAGAGGATCGCGAGCGCGTCGTCGATGCCGGGATCGGTGTCGATCACGATGGGGGTCGTCATGGGGTCTCCGCGGAGAGCCGGGCGTCGATCTCGCCGGCCCGCGCCATGGCGGGGGCGGCGCCGTGGCGGGAGACCGCGCTGGCCGCGGCCGCGGCGGCGCGGCCGAGGGCGGCGGGCGCGCCCACCCCCCGGTCGAGGCCCGCGAGAAAGGCGCCGAGAAATCCGTCACCCGCCCCGGTGGTGTCGACCGCTTCGGCCGGGAGGGCGGGGACCTCCAGGCTTCGGCGGGGGCCGCCCGGCCCGGGCCAGCCCTCCGCGGCGAGGAGCCGGGCGCCCCGCGCACCGAGGGTGACGAGGACCGCCGGCACGGGCCAGGCCTCGGGGCCCCGGCCGAGGGTTGCCGCGAGATCCGCGGCCTCGCCCTCGTTGAGCGCGAGAAGGTGCGAGAGCGGCATCATCCGCTCGGCCAGGGCCGCGTCGAACGGGGCCGCGGCGAAGGCGACCCTGAGCCCCGCCGCCCGCGCGCGCTCCGCGCTCTCGGCCACCCGGGCCGTTTCGTTCTGCACGAGCCACCAGTCCCCCGGCCGCGCCGGGGCCAGCGCCCGGTCCACGACCTCGGGCCCGAGCGCCCGGTTGGCCCCGCCATGGATGACGATGCAGTTCTCCCCATCCGGCGCAACGCAGATCACCGCATGGCCCGTCGGCGCCTCGAGCCGCGCGACGGCGGCGAGGTCGATCCCCTCCGCCGCCAGCCATTCGAGGATCCAGCCGCCGTCGGGCCCCACCGCGCCCGAGAGGTGCACCCGCGCGCCCGCCCGTGCCGCGGCCACCGCCTGGTTGAGCCCTTTGCCGCCCAGATGCCGGGCATAGCCGGTGTCGGCCAGGGTCTCGCCCGGGCGGGGGAGGTGGGGCACGCGGTGCACATGGTCGATGTTGATCGAGCCGAAGACGTGGATCGCCATGCCGCCCCCTCAGGCCGCCGCCACGGCCGCGACGAAGCCCGCGAGCCGGTCGGGGTCGAGCGCGCCCTGGGGCCGGAGGCCGGAGCAGACATCGACGCCGAAGGGCCGCACCCGCGCGATCGCCGCGCCCACGCTCTCCGGGCCGAGCCCGCCTGCGAGGAGCACGGGCCGCGGCGCCGCCCGGCGCACGATCTCCGCGCTCACCGCCCAGTCGTGCACCCGGCCGGTGCCGCCGAGCTCGCCCGCCGCTGGGCGCCCACTGTCGAGGAGGAGCGCGTCCGCATGGGGTGCGTAGAGCGGCACGAGGTCGAGCGCGCCGGCGTCCTCCACATGCACGACCTGGATGTAGGCGAGATCGGCCGCGGCGAGCTTGGCCGCCTCCGCCACGGGCAGGTGCTGGACGACTTGGACGATGCGCATCCCGGCCTCCGCCGCCTCGGCGCGGATCTCACCGGCGCGGAGGCGGGAGGTGAGGAGAACGGGCTGGGCCCAGGGCGGCGCGGCGCGGGCGATGGCCCCGGCCTCCGTGAGAGAGAGGGTGCCGGGCCCACTCGGCATCGGCCCCACCAGGCCCAGGAGATCGGCCCCCGCCGCGGCGGCGAGCGCCGCCTCCTCGGCCGAGCCGATGCAGCAGATCTTGATCCGGACGCGGCTCATCGGGGCCCCTTTTCGCGCGCCGCCATCTCGGGGGCGCCACGCCCGCCTTGTCAAGCGCTGAAAACCTGTGCAGCGCAGCGAGCCTGCCTCCTGCGCAGGCGGTTTGGGCTTGACCGCCCCCGCCGCGCAGATAACGTCGAGGCCATCCCCGGCACCGGAGGCGTCATGGCGATCGGCGGCAATCTCAAGATCAACGGGCAACGGCTCTGGGACAGCCTGATGGAGATGGCCGAGATCGGCCCCGGCGTGGCGGGCGGCAACAACCGGCAGACGCTGACCGATGCCGATGCGGAGGGCCGGGCGCTCTTCCGAGCCTGGTGCGAGCGCGAAGGGCTGGCCATGGGCGTCGACCGGATGGGCACGATGTTCGCCCGGCGCGAGGGCACGGACCCGGACGCGCTGCCCGTTTATGTCGGCTCGCATCTCGACACCCAGCCCACGGGCGGGAAGTACGACGGCGTCTTGGGCGTCCTCGGCGGGCTTGAGCTCATCCGCTCGCTCAACGAGCAGGGGGTGCGCACGCGCCGCCCCATCGTCGTGACCAACTGGACCAATGAGGAGGGCACCCGCTACGCCCCGCCCATGCTCGCCTCCGGCGTCTTCGCGGGCGTCCACACGCTCGACTGGGCCTACGACCTCGCGGATGCGGAGGGCAAACGCTTCGGCGACGAGCTCGCCCGCATCGGCTGGGTGGGCGAGGAGGAGGTGGGCGCGCGCCGGATGCACGCCTTCTTCGAGCTTCACATCGAGCAAGGGCCGATCCTCGAGGCCGAGGGGGTGGATATCGGCGTCGTCACCCACGGCCAGGGGCTCCGCTGGATCGAGGTGACCGTGACCGGCAAGGAGAGCCACACGGGCTCCACGCCCATGCCCATGCGCAAGAACGCGGGCCGCGGGCTCGCCCAGATCACCGAGCTCGTGCACGGCATCGCCATGGACCACCAGCCCAACGCCGTGGGCGCGATCGGCCATGTCGAGGTCTATCCCAACAGCCGCAACATCATCCCCGGCCGCGCGGTCTTCACCATCGACTTCCGCAGCCACTTGCCCGACGTGCTCTCAGGCATGGTCGCGCGCTTCGAGGCCGAGGCGCCGGCGCTCGTCGAGGCGCTCGGCTGCGAGATGGAGCACCGGATCGTGGGGCAGTTCGACCCGCCGGAGTTCGACCATGGCTGCGTCGCGACGGTCCGCGCCGCGGCCGAGAAGCTCGGCTACTCCCACCGCGACATCGTGAGCGGGGCGGGGCACGACGCCTGCTGGATCAACCGCGTGGCCCCCACCGCCATGATCATGTGCCCCTGCGTGGGCGGGCTCTCCCACAACGAGGCCGAGGAGATCACGCTCGACTGGGCCGAGAAGGGCGCCAACGTCCTCCTCCACGCCGTCCTCGAGACCGCGGAGATCGTCGAGTAGACCCGGCGCCCGGCCGCGCCCAACACCGAGGAGCACAGGACCATGAGCAAGGTGATCAAGGGCGGGACGGTGCTGACCGCCGACCGGAGCTGGAAAGCCGATGTCCTCATCGAGGGCGAAACGATCGCGGCCATCGGCGAGGGGCTCTCGGGCGACGAGGTGATCGACGCCACGGACGCCTATGTGATCCCCGGCGGGATCGATCCGCACACCCATCTCGAGATGCCCTTCATGGGCACCACCGCGGCCGAGACCTTCGAGAGCGGCACCTTCGCGGCCGCCTCGGGCGGCACCACCATGCTGGTGGATTTCGTGCTGCCGGGCGACGGCTCGCTCCTCGCCGCCTTCGACGACTGGCACCGCAAATCCGGCCATCAGATCTGCGTGGATATGAGCTACCACATGGCGATCACCCGCTGGTCGGAGCGGATCTTCACCGAGATGGCCGAGGTCGACCGCCGCGGCGTGAACACATAAAAGCATATCATGGCCTACAAGAGCGCC
>CAYXPI010000210.1:0-5641 GCA_964467005.1 uncultured Limibaculum sp.
TGGGCCAACGACCGCTCGGTGCAGGTGATCCACGATGTCTGCAATCGGGAGGGCGAACTCATCGGGTACGCGCCGCGCTCGGTGCTCCGCCGGGTGATCGGGCTCTACGATGCGCGCGGCTGGCGGGCGCTGGTCGCGCCGGAGATCGAGTTCTACCTCACCAAACCCAACACCGACCCCGACTACCCGCTCGAGCCGCCGGTGGGGCGCTCGGGCCGGCGCGCGCAGAAGGCGCAGGCCTACTCCATCGCCGCGGTGGACGAGTACGACGTCATCATCGAGCACATCTACGACTATGCGGACGCGCTCGGTCTCGACATCGACACGGTGATCCAGGAAGGCGGCGCGGCCCAGCTCGAGATCAACCTCCGGCACGGGGATCCGCTCGAGCTCGCCGACCAGGTGTTTTTCTTCAAGCGCCTCATCCGCGAGTCAGCGCTCCGCTGCGGCTGCTACGCGACCTTCATGGCCAAGCCGATGGAGGGCCAGCCCGGGAGTGCGATGCACATCCACCAGTCCGTCGTCTCGGCCGAGACCGGGCGCTCGCTCTTCTCGGGCGAGGATGGGGGGCCGTCGGAGCTCTTCTTCTCCTTCATCGGCGGGCAGCAAGCCTATTTCCGCGCGGCCTGCTGCATGGTGGCGCCCTATGTGAATTCCTACCGTCGCCTCGTGCCGGACCTCACAGCCCCCATCAACCTCGATTGGGGGCGGGACAATCGGACGACCGGGCTCCGCGTGCCGATCTCCGAGCCCGAGGCGCGTCGGGTGGAGAACCGCGTGGTCGGCGCCGACGCCAACCCTTACCTCGCGATCGCCGCCACGCTGGCCTGCGGGTATCTCGGCATGGTCGAGGGGCTGTCGCCCCGCCCGGAGGTGACGACCGACAGCTACGACCGGCCGCGCGAGCTGCCCTATTCGCTCCTCGATGCGGTGGCGGAGTTCCGCACTCAGACGGCCCTGGCCGATGTGCTGGGGCGCGAGTTCTGCGCGCTTTACGCGGCGGTCAAGGAGCACGAATACGATGAGTTCATGCGGGTGATCTCGCCCTGGGAGCGGGAGCACCTCCTCCTCAACGTGTGAGCGCCTCGAGGTAAGGGGCGAGGGTGGCCGCGGGATCGTCGGCCTCCCAGATCTCGGGTCCGGGGACGAGAAAATCCGCCACCCCGCCGAGCTCCGCCGCGGTGCCGGGGCCAACGCCGCCCTCGGCGACGGAGGGCACCTCGATCACCTCGGCCCACCAGGCGAGAAGCTCCCCCGCCTCGGCGGCCGGGCCGAGGGCCACGTAGTCGGCGCCCGCCTCGGCGAGGGACATCGCCCGGTGCCGGCTCGCGCCTGCGAAAGCGCCGAGGATGGTGTCCGGCCCGAGCGCCTTCCGGAGCGCGCCGAGGCGCCCGCCGTCGGCCGTCAGATGCACGCCGTCGAGGCCGAGAGGTTGGACGAGCGCCGGCCGGTCGGTCGCCAAGAGCGGAACCTCCGCCGCGTGGGCGATCGGCAGAAGGGCGTTCGCCACCGTCGTCAAGGCTGCGTCGTCCGCCTCCACCCCGATCCGCAGGCAGGCGACGGCGCCCGTGGCGAGAATCCTCTCGGTGGCGCGGGCGACCGCATCCACGCGCTCCGCGGCATTCGGCGGGGTGACGAGATAGAGGCGGGGAGCCTCGGTCGCGGCCATCAACCCTCGCGCGGGCGGATTTTCATGCCGCCACCCTTGGGCTGGGCCCGCGGCGCCGGTGTTGCGCCGGGCTCGCCGAGGCTTCGCCCGGTCTGGCTCTCATAGGCCGCGAGATGCTGGTTGAAGAACCCGACGAGCTTGGCGAAATCCGCCTCGCGCATCACGATGTTGGCCACATCTTCGGGCGGCAGGGGCTTAGGCTGGCCGCCGCTTGTCGACATCGCCTGATCCTGCAGCGTGAAGCTGACCATGCCCCCCTGGATCATGAAATTGGCCATCGAGTTCACAAACAGTCTCGGCATGGGGTCCTCCTCCGCTTGGCGCCCGGTCTCGCGCGGGGGGCGGGGTCTGTCAAGCGTCCCAGGCGGGGGCGCCCGTGGCCTTGGGCACGAGCAGCCGGGCCGGGCGCCGGCGCGCCGCCTCGGCGAACATCGGGCCCACATTGCGGCCGACGGAGGAGACGTTGTCGACCATCTTGAGGTGCCGACCGAGGGCCGGGGTGGTCGCGGCCTCGACGAGGTGGGGCGCGAGCGCCGGATCGTCGAACTCGGGCAGGAGATAGGCCAGCGGATCGCCCCGGCGGAGCACCCAGTCGCTATCCGGGTCCTGCCATTCGAGGACCGCGTTGAGGGGCCGGGGCCATTGGGTGAGGGGAAAGCGGCCGCAGACGAGGCTGCCCGGCCAGGCGCGAAAGGTCGGGGCGAACATCGGCGGCATGAGGTTGAGCGTGCAGGGCCGGTCCGTGACCATGTGGAGGTTGAGCGAGATCTGCACCGCCGGCCGGTCGTCCCGCCGCTGGGCCGAGGGCATGATGAAGGTGACGAGCCCGCGAAACGCGCCCTCCGAGAGGCCGCCCGGCTCGTCCACCCGAAAAAACCGCGCGGGGCCATGGGGCGGCTGCGCCATCCGAAGCCGAAGATTGAACGCCGCGCGGGCCACGATCACCCGCCGCTCGAGGCTCGCCGCGGGGGCGCTCGGCGCCAGGATCACCGGCGGCAGAAAGGCGAGCGCCGCCTGGGGCGACTGGGTGCGCCAGCCGATCTCCGCCGTCGCCTCAGCCATCTCCGAGCCGGGTGAGAAGCCGCTCCGGCCGCCGGGTGAGCGCCTCCTCCCAGAGGGCCTCGATCTCGGGCGTGATGTGGCGCACCCCGTCCATCCCCGCGCGGTACTCGGCAAGCTCGGGCGTGAGCTCGGCCTCCACCAGGCGCGGTCGCTTTTGCGGGTGGTTGAACTCGAAAAGCGCGTAGGCCAGCGGCTCGCCCTGGCGGAGGGCGAGCTCCTCCCCGGGCTTGTCCCACTCGAAGGCCCAAGTGAGGCTCGCGGGCCAGATCCAGAGCGGCCAGCGCGCCGCCACCATCGTGCCCGGCCACCGTCGCATCTGCGGGCCGAGGAAGGGGGGCATCAGCGTCATGATCGCTGGGGTGTCGGTGACGAAGAAGAAGGGCAGGGCGAGCTGGAGCACCGGCTTCTTCGGGTGGCGCCAGCGCGCAGGCGCCTCGAGGCTCACCCATTCCGAGATCTTCTCGGGCTGCACGAAGGTCCCTTGGTCGATCACCGCGAGAGCGGGGCCGCCGGCCTCCTCCTCCAAGGCAAGCCGCAGGGTGACCGGCGAGGGGATCTCCACCACCTGCCGCTCGAGCGCGTTGACCGCCGGGCAGTTCTGGATCGCCCGCGTGCCGAGCGGCTTCTCGCGGGTGGAGAACACGGTGCGGGGCGGCTGGAAGGCAAAGCCCGCCTCAGGATCGGTCAGGCAGTAGCCCACATCGCAATAGGTGATCTCGCCATACATGCGCGCCCCCTCGGTTGGCCGCTCAGTAGCAGAGGGGCAGGGGCGAGGCTAGCCGCCGGGACGCGGCATCGGGCGCCAGTCCGGCCCGGCGAGCTCGAAGCCCGCGAACTCGAAGGCGGGCGACACGGTGCAGCCCACCAGGGTCCAGGCGCCGAGGGAGACGGCGGTCTGCCACCAGCCTTTGGGCACCACGATCTGGGGCTTCTGTCCCGCGGCGATTTCGGGGCCGAGGCGATGCGCCTCCGCGTCGTGGCCGTTGGGCGAGAGGGTGAGGGAGAGCGGCCCACCCGCATACCAGTGCCAGATTTCGTCCGCGTCGATCCGGTGCCAGTGAGACACGTCGTCGACCTCGAGGAGGTAGTAGATCGCGCTGCCCGCCGCGCGCTGGCCCGGCGCGGCCTCGGCCCGCCAGGTCTCCCGGTACCAGCCCCCCTCCGGATGGCGGGCCAAGCCCAGGCGCTGGATGAGGTGCTTGGCGTCGGACATACCCCCCTAGAGGCGGTTGATCTTGCTCTATGTCAAGGCTGAGACCGGGGGCTGGGGCGAGCATGGGTGAAAAGCAGGAGACCGAGATGCTGACGCTGCCGCTTGCCACCGTGGGCTGGATCATCCTCAAGGCCCGTGAGGTGGATGTGAAGGATGTGGACACCGCCGAGGCGGACGCTCAGGACGACGACGTGATGGGCGTGCTCGAAGATCGGCCCAACGACGCCTCCGCCGACGAGGTCACAAGCTGGATCGACGACCTCAACGAGGACGAGCAGGCCGAGCTCGTCGCGATCTTCTGGCTCGGGCGCGACGGGGCGGAGGCGGAGGAGTTTCCCGAGCTCGTGGCCGAGGCTCGCCGCCGCCGCATGGGCTCGACCGCGCGGTACCTCCTAGGCTCGCCGCTCCTGTCGGATTATCTGGAGGCCGGCCTCGAAGCCCTCGGCGTGAGCGTCAACGAGCTCGAATCGAGCCTCTGAGCCCGATCAACTGCGGCGGCGGCGCATCAGCGCCAGCGCTGCAATCCCCGTGAGAGCGAGGCCGAGGGCTCCGGGAAGGGGCACCTGGCTCACTTCGATGGACTGCACGCGGAAGCGGTCATTGTTTCCGATGGCCGAGAGATCGAGCTGCGTGAGCACCAGAAGGACGCCGTCGAACTCCGTGAGCCGGGTGACGTTGCTGTTCGCGTCGAGCCGCGGGATGTTGATCGTGAAGCCGCCGGCCTCGTCGCCGTCGAGCACCAAGCGGACATCGTCGTTCGAGGGGCCCACGACGGGCGGGTTGATCCCCTGGAAGGTGATCGCGTCGACGACAATCCGTTGATTGAAGAGGAAGGAGAGCGTCTCGTCCGCGACGCGCCCGTCCAGCCGGTTGGCGTCGGAGCCTTGGTCGTCGAATGTGGGAACGGGCGAGGTCGTGACGCCCATGCCCACACCGACGGAGACGGGCACCGCCGAGGTCACGCCCGTGCCCACGGCCGAGGCCGCGAAGTTGAGGCTAAGGCCGTCCACCGTGAGGCCGGATGCGATCTCACCCGCCGAGAGACCGCCGAGATTGAAGGTCGCCGCGCCCGCCGCCGCCGCCGCCAACAGCGTTGCCCCACAGGCAAGACCAAGGGCGCGGCGTATGGCTCAGGCCTCGCCGCGATAGATGTCGACGAGCTTGGCCAGCATGTCGAGCGCGTCCGCCTTCGGGCGCTGGAAGGTGTTGCGCCCGATGATCGAGCCGTTGCCGCCGCCGTCGCGGATCGCGCGGGCGTCGTCGTAGACCGAGTCCTCGCCCTTCTTGGCGCCGCCCGAGAAGACGATGATGCGCCGGCCGTTGAAGGCGGCCTTCACGCAGTCCGCCACCCGATCCGCCGCCGTGGCGATCGGGATCCCCTGCGCCTCATACACCTTCTTGGCCTCGGCGAGCTCGAGATGGTCGGTCGAAAGCTTCACCTTGATCACATGGGCGCCGAGAAGGGCGGCGATTTGCGTGGCATAGGCGCCGATGTCAATCGCCGTTTCGCCGTCCTTCGAGAGCGACTCGCCCCGGGGATACGACCAGATCACCGTCGCCACGCCCTTGGCGGCGGCCTCCTCACGCATCTCAGAAATCTCCTCGAACATGTCGAGCGCGAGCGAGGAGCCCGGATAGATCGTGAAGCCGATCGCCGCGCAGCCGAGGCGGAGCGCGTCGTCGACCGAGGCGGTGAT
>CAYXPI010000211.1:0-5613 GCA_964467005.1 uncultured Limibaculum sp.
CGACAAGCCCTACCGCAAATGCGCGCGCATCGTCGGCGACGTCATGGGCAAGTACCACCCCCACGGCGACACCGCGATCTACGACGCGCTGGTGCGCATGGCGCAGGACTTCTCGATGTCCGCCATGCTGATCGACGGCCAGGGCAATTTCGGCTCGATGGACGGCGACCCGCCGGCGGCCATGCGCTACACCGAAGCGCGGCTCATGAAGCTCACCGAGACGCTGACGGAGGATCTCGACAAGGAGACGGTCGAGTTCACCGAAAACTATGCGGGCGACCGTCGGGAGCCCACGGTGCTGCCCGCCACCTTCCCCAACCTTCTGGTGAACGGCGGCCAGGGCATCGCCGTCGGCATGGCGACCAACATCCCGCCCCACAATCTGGGGGAGGTGATCGACGCGACGCTCGCGCTCATCGACCGGCCGGACATGACCCTCTCCGAAGTGATGGAGATCGTGCCGGGGCCCGACTTCCCGACGGGCGCAACCATCCTCGGCCAGTCCGGCGCGCGCAAGGCCTACGCCACGGGCCGCGGCTCGGTGGTCATCCGCGCCAAGACCCACATCGAGGAACTGCGGAAGGACCGCTTTGCGATCATCGTCGACGAAATCCCCTATCAGGTGAACAAATCGACCCTCGTGGAGAGGATCGCCGAGGCCGCCCGGGACAAGCGGATCGAAGGCATCGCCCATGTGCAGGACGAGTCCGACCGGTTCGGCGTCCGCGTGGTGGTGGAGCTCAAACGCGACGCAACCCCGGATGTGGTGCTCAACCAGCTCTTCCGCTTCACGCCGTTGCAGACCTCCTTTGGCTGCAACCTCCTCGCCCTCAATCACGGGCGGCCGGAGCAGCTGGAGCTCGTGCAGATCCTGCGCGAGTTTATTGCCTTCCGCGAGGAGGTGGTGGCCCGGCGCACGGCGCATCTTTTGCGCAAGGCCCGGGAGCGCGCGCATGTTCTCTGCGGCCTGGCCGTGGCGGTCGCGAATGTCGACGAGGTGGTGGCCACCATCCGTGCCTCGGCCGACCCGGCGGAGGCCCGCGCGCGACTCATGGACCGGCGCTGGCCCGCGGGCGAGATCGCCGAGTATCTCCGCCTGATCGACGACCCGCGCCACAGGGTGGAGGACGACGGCACCTACACCCTCTCCGAGACCCAGGCCCGCGCGATCCTCGACCTCCGGCTGCAACGGCTGACCGCCCTCGGCGTCGGCGAGGTGGCGGAGGAGCTCGAAGACCTCGCCGGCAAGATCCGGGACTATCTCGAGATCTTGGCCTCCCGCCCCAGGATCCTTGCGATCCTCCGCGCGGAGCTCGGCGCGATCCGCGAGGCCTACGCCGTGCCGCGGCGGACGGAGATCGTGGAGTTCGAGGGCGATCTCGAGGACGAGGACCTGATCGAGCGCGAGGACATGGTCGTCACCGTCACCCATGGCGGCTATGTCAAGCGCACGCCGCTGGCCGAGTTCCGCGAGCAGAAGCGGGGCGGCAAGGGGCTCGCCGGCATGGCGATGAAGGAGGAGGACTTCGTCACCCGCCTTTTCGTCGCCAACACACACACGCCGCTTCTGGTCTTCACGACCGACGGCATGGTCTACAAGATTAAGTGCTGGCGCCTGCCCTTGGGCGGGCGGAACGCCCGGGGCCGGTTCCTCAAGCATGTGCTGGGCGGGATCTCGGCCGAGGCCGGGGTGGCCGCCATCATGCCGGTCGACGCGCCGGAGGACGAGTGGGAGCGGCTGCAGATCGTCTTTGCCACCTCCGCCGGGGATGTCCGCCGAAACGCGCTCTCGGACTTCACCAACGTCAAGGCCAACGGCAAGATCGCGATGAAGCTGCCCGAAGGCGTGACCCTGGTGAATGCGCGCATCGCGACGGAGGCGGACGACGTGATGCTCACCACAGCCCTCGGCCGGGCCATCCGCTTTGCCACCGGCGAGGTGCGGATCTTCAAGGGGCGGGATTCCACGGGCGTCCGGGGCATTCGCCTCGCCGCGGAGGACCAGGTGGTGGCGATGTCCATCATCCGCCATTTCGAGGCGACGCCGGAGGAGCGCGTGGCCTTCCTCAAGGCCCGCCGCGCGGTGGCCGGCGAGACCGAGGCGACGGAGGCGACGGAGGCGGAGGAAACCAACGGCGAGGACGCCGAGGAGGGCGTGGCCGACATCGCGCTCCCGCCCGAGCGCTACGCCGCCATGTCCGCAGCGGAGGAGCTCATCCTCACGATCAGCGAGCGCGGGCTCGGCAAGCTCTCCTCCAGCCACGACTATCCGGTGCGGGGCCGCGGCGGCCAGGGCGTGCAGGCCAGCGACAAGGGGTTGCGCGGCGGCCGGGTCGTCACCGCCTTCCCCGTCGATCTCGACGATCAGATCATGCTCGTCACCAATGCGGGCCAGTCGATTCGCTGCCCGGTGTCCGACATCTCGGTGCGCTCGCGTGCGGCGGGCGGCGTGAAGGTCTTCGACACGGCCGAGGGCGAGCGGGTGGTCTCGGTCGCCTGGATCGCCGAACAATCGGCCGACGCCCCCGACACCGAATGAGGAGAACTCAGATGCCCCGTGCCGCCTCTGCCCTCGCCGCCCTCGCGCTCATGGCCTGCGCCGCCGAGCGCCCCTCGGCCCCGCCGCCGCCCCCCGCGAGCTTCGCGGCCATCGACCGAGACGCCGACGGCGCGCTCACCCGCGACGAGTGGGAGGCGCATGGCGCGGGGATGTTCGAGACGGCGGACGCGGACGGCGACGGCGCCATCGACCCCGCCGAGTGGCAGACGGTGCACGCCATGCTCGACGCCGACGGCGACGGCACCCTGAGCGCCGACGAGGCCGACATCGCCGGCGCGGACACCGATGGCGACGGGCGCGTCTCGGCCGAGGAGTGGGCGGCGCTCGACGCCGGGCTGCAGATGGACACCGACGCGGACCGCCGCCTGGAGCGTGCAGAATTCGCGGCCCGACGGGCCGCCCTCTTCGACCTTCTCGACGCCAATGGAGACGGGAGCGTGGCCCGGCTGGAGCCCGTGCGCGGCCGCGGCTGGACCGCCTTCACCTTCTGAGGCGTCAGGGAAAGGCGGCGAGCACGCCGCGGGCCGGCGCACCCAACGCCCGCCGTCGAGATGGATCCCGCACTCGGTCTTGTCCCGGCCCCGCCAGCGGCCGGCCCGCGGGTCCTGGCCCGGCAGCACCGGCAAGGTGCAGGACGCGCAGCCGATGGAGGGGTAGCCCTCGGCCACCACGGGATGCGGCGGCAGGGCATGCGCGCGGATCTAGGCGCGGAGGCGCGGGCCAGACCAGTCCGCCAAAGGGTTCACCTTGAGCCGGTCCCGCCCCTCCGCCACCTTTTCCCGCTCGAAGACGGGCATCGCGGCCCGGGTCGCGGCCTGAGCGCGCTTCCGCCCGGTGATCCAGGCCTCGAACGGCGCCAGCGCCCGCTGCAGGACGGGGTCTTCCGCAATGCGCAGCACCCGTCGACATCCCTCTCGTGGAGCGTGCCGTCCGGGCACTCATCCGCGAGCTCCGCCGTCTCGGGCCGCACCACGCGCACATCTTGGAGGCCGAGCTCGGCGGCAAGCTGCCGCTGACAGGCCAGCGTCTCGGCAAAGAGCATCCCCGTCTCGAGAACGAGCACCGGGATGTCGGGCGCGATGCGCGACACCATGTGGAGGAACACCGCGCTCTCCGCCCCGAAGAAGGAGACGAGCGCCGTCCCGCCCGGATACTGCGCGCGGAGGACCTCCTCGAGCACCTCCTAAAGCACCTCCTCCGGCGTCGCGCCCCTGTGGGCGCGCGTCAGGATCTCCGCCGCGGGGCCGGGGCCGAAGCGCCGCGCCGGCGTGGGGACGGGCAGCGGCTCAGATACGGGCCGCGCGCCGCCGGTCGAGGATCGAGCCGCGTCCGGCGATGCCCCGCTGATAGCCGAGGGTGATGGCCCCGGCCTCGGTCAACCAACGGGCCACCGGCTGACGCTGGGCGACGCTCTCCGGGATCGCCACCTCGTCGAACCCGCATTCGCGCAAATAGGCGAACTGGTCCGCGATCACCGGGCCCGTGGCGCGAAGGCGGCCGAGAAAGCCCAGATGGCGGAGGCACCGGCCGATGGAGAAACCGCGCCCGTCGGCAAAGCTCGGAAACTCCACGGCGATGAGGGCGAGGCGCCCGAACCGGGGCACGAGGTCGTCCGGCACCGTGGTGTTGGGCACCTGAAGCCCGATCTCGAGCGGGCTCGCCAGCGCCTCCTCCAGGCGCGCCGGCGCGACCAGCACGCGGCCCGAGGCTGGGAGCGGCCCTTCGCCCGCGGCGGGCCACAGATCGTCGATCTCGCCGCCCCGATCAATCACCGGCATAGAGCGCCTCCTTGAACGGGGCCATGCCCACGCGGCGATAGGCCTGGAGGAAGGTCTCCCCCTCCTGGCGGAGGCCCAGATAGGTGTCGACCACCGTCTCGATCACCCCCGGCACCTCCTCATAGCCGAAGCCCGGGCCCGTGCGGTCGCCGATCGCGGCCGTCTCGGTCGCGTCGCCCCCCAGCGTGATCTGATAGCTTTCCACCCCCGCCTTATCGAGGCCCAGGATGCCGATATGGCCCACATGGTGGTGCCCGCAGGCGTTGATGCAGCCGGAGATCTTGATGGCCAGCGGCCCGATCTCGCGCTGGCGCTCGGGGCTTGCGAAGCGGGCGGCGATGTCCTGCGCCCCGGGGATCGAGCGCTCGTTCGCGAGCGCGCAGTAGTCGAGCCCCGGGCAGGCGATGATGTCCGTCAAAAGGCCCTTGGTCTCGGAGTCGAGCCCCTGGGAGCCGAGCGCGCGCCAGAGCTTGTAGAGGTCGCCGCGGGCGACATGGGGGAGGACGACGTTCTGCTCATGCGTCACGCGGAGCTCGTCCTGGGAGTGGCGCTCGGCCATGTCGGCCATGAGTCGCATTTGCTCGGCCGTGGCGTCGCCGGGCGCACCGCCGATGGGCTTGAGCGAAATGGTCACCGCCGTGTAGCCCGGCACCCGGTGCGGCGCGGTGTTCTGGGCCACCCAGGCGGCGAAGCCGGGGTCGAGCGTCGCCATCCGCTCGGCCTCCACCGCATCCGCCGTCCGGTCCGGCAGCGCCGGCGGGGCGAAATGGGCAGCGATGCGCGCCACCTCCTCCTCGGGGGCTGCGATGGCCGCGTGGTCGAGCCGGGCGAACTCGGCCTCCACCTGATCGCGATAGGCCTCGATCCCGATCTCATGCACCAGGATCTTGATGCGGGCCTTGAACTTGTTGTCCCGCCGCCCGTGCAGGTTGTAGACCCTCAGCGCCGCCTCGAGATAGGGCAGGAGATCGGCCTTGGGCAGGAAGGCGCGGAGCTCCTTGCCGATGAAGGGCGAGCGGCCGAGCCCCCCGCCCACGAGGATGCGGTACCCCACCTCGCCGCCCCGCCGGACGATCTGGATCCCGATGTCGTGCACATGGATTGCCGCCCGGTCGTGCTCCGAGCCCGTGACCGCGATCTTGAACTTCCGCCCGAGGAAGGTGAACTCCGGGTGCAGCGAGGACCATTGCCGGATCACCTCGGCGGTCACGCGCGGGTCCTCCACCTCTTCCGGCGCGACCCCCGCATACGGGTCCGACGTCACGTTGCGGATGC
>CAYXPI010000212.1:0-5612 GCA_964467005.1 uncultured Limibaculum sp.
CAGACCCTCCACAGCGTCATGGCCTCCGGTGTCCCGATTTATCTGACAACGGACAATGTTCACCGTGATACCACGCTTTGCATATGCCCAGGCGAGATACCGACAGAGCGACTCCATCGCCGCCTTCGCGGGACCCATCGCGGCCCATGGCATCCAACTGCCGGTCTGTGATCCCGGACCATAGGTGACGGCCACGATACGACCGCCATCCTGCATCATCGATGCGGCGGCACGTGCAGAGAGCAGCAAGGCCCGTGCCTGGGTGTCCATGGCCGCATTCCAGTGATCGAGCGTGAGTTGCTCGACTGGCGCGTAGATCGCGCCCACATCCGGACGTGCATTGTGCACGAAGATGTCGAGCGCTCCGAAGCGCTCGCGCACCTCCGAGAACATCCGCTCGATGTCCTCAGTTTGGCCCACATCGCCCTGCACGAGCAGCGGATCAGCTCCGCACTGACGGACGAGGTCCGCGGTGACCTCGGCCCCCTCTCGGTTCTGTAGGTAGTGAATTGCGATCCGGTCGACCCCGCGCTCAGCGAGGCTGAGCACGATCCCGCGGCCAATGCCGCGGGAGCTGCCGGTCACCAGAGCGGTCTCAGCATCGAGTTTGATCATCTTGAGGTCCTCACCTATCATGACTTTCAGATGGCGCCGTAATCGATCCGCGACATGTGCCGCCGTGGCGGCGGCTGCGGATTGACCGGCATAAGCGCTCGCAATGCGCAACAACCCGATCCCGAACCAAGCAATCTGGATGACCATCGAGCCGAGATTGACGTGATCCAGCAGGCTAGTGAGCACGAGAACGGCCGCGAAGGTGTTCATCGACGTGTAGACTAGGCCATTGCCATCCAGCCGACCGAGCTGAACCGAGACGTAGGAGAGCAGGTAGATGGCCGCTCCCGCCAGCCCCACGAGATGCGTGAAGGTATCGGTCATCCCTGCAACCTTCCGGTCATCTAAGTGCGTGGATTACTCATCGGGTACCTCCATTGCGAGATGCGAGCTGCCATAGAGGATGCGCCTCGGGCCGACGCCGGACCATCGGGCGTCTGCCTTAAATCGCCTGATGCATTTGCAGTATTCTGCGCGGACAGGTGGTCGCGGATCCGACGCGCGCGCTAAGATCGACTACCGACTGAATCCCAAGGGCTCAGCTTTGGCGGCTGCCGCCGTGGCGAGGGCCACCGCACTCGCAGCTGAGGCCATCGCCACCTGCGCCTCGAAGGCGATGCATGTCGCCTGCAGGGCCAAAAGCTGCTGATCGACCGAGACCCGGACCAAACGGCCGTTGGGCAGATGGTGATTTGTTCTCTTCAAGCTGCCATTTACATGGAGAACCGCATCGCCATCGCTATGACGTGTAATTGGCCGGGTTCACTGTGGCATTCAAACGGGCCGCATTCCCATCGGCTTCGACTTGCGTCTCTCAAGCGGTCTGCCGACAGTAGCGTGATCGGTTCGGATCTGCCAAGAGACGCGCCCATGCACATTGTCCGCCGCTTGGCTTCTGAGCCTCTCATGCAGTTTCTGGCCATCGGTGCTGCGATCTACGCACTAGGTCTTGTGTCCGGCAGCGACCGGAGCGGTCTTGCCGAACCCGGCCTGCAAGTCGTTGTCAATCAAAGGACGGTCGAGCATCTCGACACCCAATTCGAGGCGGTCTGGCGGCGCATGCCAACGCCTGAGGAGCGGGAGCGCTTGATCGACGAGTATGTGAACGAGGAGATCCTCGTACGCGAAGCCCGGGCGCTTGGGCTTGACCAACTCGACAGTGGTGTCAGGACGCGGCTTCGCCAGTTGATGGAGCAGATCCTCTATGGATCTCTCGATGAAGCACCGGACGAGGCGGCTCTCAAGGCGTATCTCTCTCGCAATGCCGAGCACTTTCGGCTTCCGGACCGCGTTGCGTTCGAACAGATACTTCTTGGGCCGGAGCTCTCGGAAGGGGCTGCGCAACGGGCACTAGGGCTCTTGCTGGAGGGAGGCGATCCCGCGGAGATCGGCACGGCCACCGTCTTGCCGAGCAGTCTCAGGCTTTCCCCATCCTCGGCGGTCGATGGCGTGTTCGGGCAGGGGTTCTTCAGCCAAGTCGCACGTCAAGACGTCGGTGCGTGGGCGGGGCCGGTGCGCTCGGCCTACGGCCAACACCTGGTGCGGGTCCTTGCATACAAGCCATCGCGAGTGCCCCACCTGTCGGAAATCAGGATGCAGGTCACACAACAGTGGATCGAGAGTGAGCGCGCGAAACGTCGGGAGGCGACACTCTCCCAGTTACGCGCGCGCTACCATATCGTCCGTCATGATCAAGATTGACGCCGTGAAGCCACTCTAACCCAGCGTCAATCACCTGCGGCTGGTGAACTCGTGCGCTGAGCCCCGGCGACATACGCGGTCAGTGCAAACCGCTCTTGGAGGCCAAGTGGGGCGTCTCCGCGCAGATGGGCCATGGCGGCGGAAACGGCGCTCCAATCTTCCCAGACGGTGAGGTGATGGACCGCTTGCGCCGCGAGGGCCGGATCGCGGGAGGTGATCTCGTGAAGAACGCGGGCAATGCTCGGGCGAAGTGCGATCCGTCCTTCGGTGCCGTGTAGCCCCAAGGCGGCGACGACAATCTCGGCGGTCTCGCGCGCGACTGGCGTCGGGCCGAGCACCATCGAGGCCAAGCGGTCGACCGCGGCGGGCCCGTCGATCTCAATGAGGGCGGTCGTCCAGGCCAACAGTTCGGAGCCCATGCCGAGCCGCTGTGCCCGCGCGACCATGCTGCGGACCAACGCATGGGCCTCAGGGTCAGCGACAAGCCCCAGCATCAGCACATAGAGGGGCGCCAGCGGGGCTTGTGTCGGGTCGCGCAACAGAGCCTCGAGCTCGGCCCGATCGAGAGCCGGTGTCATGCTGCGAATGAGACGGTAGGGGGCCTGTGACATCTCGATGACGGCAATGCGCCTGACCGTCGGGTCCGGATGGCCATGGCGCTCCGCAAAGAACGTGAACCGATCAGGATCGTCGCGGCCGCCGGTCCAGTCGGGCACAGTGCTGATGAGCGCATCGAGCATGCGGCGGACTGCGGCGTTGGCATACCCGATGCGCTGCCAGGCAGTTTCATCTGCCCGATGGACGAATACCACCGCATCCTCGGCATTTCGTGCAAGGCGATGCCGCGTTCCACTGTCGACCAAATGCGGGATTGGCGGCAGGCCAGTGAGATTCCCACCTGTCAGCCAGGTCGCGGGCAGATAGCGAAACGGGTTCTCTGGCGATGGCCGCGCCAGAACGACCGCCGTCGCGGCCTTCAAATGGTCGCTGACAGTCTCTTCTGGCAACGCAATATAGACCGGATGGGCAGGGGCGGCCCCAGGCAGCAGCCAGAGCCATCCAACGGCAGCCATCAACAGCCTGTGCCGCCGCCACGCGCGGACGGGAGGGTTCACTGAGGCGTATACCAGATGGGTGACGTGTAGGCTCGATCCTGTTGCGTGGTCGGTGCCCCTTCAGGGATATCGATGTCATAGCGATAGGCATCGTAGACATACCAGGGCGGGGTCGGGATCTCGATCACCCGCGCATAGTAGACCGCTTTGTGTGCCGGATTGAAATCGGGGTCAGTCCATACGGTAGCAAGCTCCGAGGCGCCAATCGTATTCGACCAATTGGCTGCCGCGACATCCACGGTATTGCCGACGGGCGGCAGTTTGCCATCCTCGCCGGGGGAACGGTCACCGCCCCAGGCGACATCGTAGATCCTCTCGTGGGTTTTGCCCTCGCCATCGAGCCAGCCCTTGACGATCTGGATCCGGTCGAGATTGGCCCCGATCGGGTCGCGCAGGGCATAGACCATAAAGCTCGGTGCCTCGGCTCCCTCCGGACGCGGCAGGAGATCGCCACCCATCGGAACACCTTTCGTATAGCCAACAAAGGCCGGATGACGGTTGTTGATGTCACCCGCAGCGAAATCCCAGCCGCCGAAGAACCGGACGCCGATGCGCGGCCCGGTGGTGGCGTAGACCTCTTTGCGCGCCATCGCATCGAAAATCGCCTCGCGGGTGTTCTCCTCGGCCCAAACGCCGGTGAGGCCCGAGGCCACCATCTGCCAGGCAAAGAGCTCGCCATTCTCAGTCTTCACGAAGGGATGCTGCAGCCGCTCGGCCGACGGCTCATAGCCGGTGTGTTTGCCGAAGAAATTGTCCTCCTCGGCAGTGGCAAGGGCCGTGTGGCTGTCGGTCGAGCCCACCATGCCGAACTTGTATGGGTTGGTCCCAAACCGAGCCTCGAGTTCGAGCCCGCGCTTCAGACCTTCCCGCGAGTACTCGCCCGCCAGCATGTCCTCGGTCTTGGCCTCGGAGAGATCGAGATTGCCCACATCCCAGGTAAAGTAGTCGGCGAACTCGTCGTCGGGGCTCAGAAACGGATGGGCCTCGCCATCGCCCTTGATCTGCGTCGTCTCGTAGAGCGGCTCCCATTTGGCGCGCTGGGTCACATAGGTCTCATCGACCATGCTGCCGTCGAAGCGCGCGGTCAGCGGGAACATCACGCCGTTCGAGAGGTTCCCGTTATGCGCCAGCGCCAGCACCGCGCCGTTGGTCTTGGCCTCGTAATTCTCCATCCACTTGTAGAGATCCATCGGGTCCCGGCTGCCGATCGGCGGCGTGGTGGTATAGGGTACGATCTGCCCCACCCGCGCAGGCCCGTCGCGGAAGATCACGTTGCGGTGCATGTTGCGACCGCGGTCGAGCGAGGTCCACTCGAAGCCGAGGATCGCAGAGAACCGGCCGGGTTCGTTGTAACGCTCGGCGGTGCGCAGATTGTCCGACCAGATATTGGCGTAGCGGCGCGAGCCCGGCGAGTAGGCCGCGATCAGCTCGGGCTCGATCTCACCTTGCGAGAAGGTGGTGATCAGGTCCTTGGTCGTCTCCACTGCAGTTTGGCCGCCGGTGCGGTAGCCGTCGGACCATTTTCGACCCTGCTGAAAGCGCGTCACCGAGGGGTTGGCTGCGAGCAGGTCCATGATCATGCCCATGCCATCGGAGTGCTCGGTTATCACCAGCCAGTCGAGCGGGCGCGACAGGCGCACGCGCTGTCCCGTGGTAGCGACGATCTCCTCGCCGCGCGCAAAGCGCCAGGCATCGTCGTGGTAGAGCCGCGCACCGAAGCCGCCGGCGTCCATCGATTGGCCCGTATGGAGATGGGTATCACCCCAGAGAGGACGCTCGGGGAAAGTCCGCCCGGCATAGGGCGAATAGGCGGGGGCCGCATAGCTATCGACCAGTGCGTCGCTGGTGATATGGGCGCCGGACAGACCGCTCTCCCCCGCAGATGAGTTGCTTCCCATGACAGAAACAATCAGAGCGCCGACTACAGGCTTGATATTGCGGTACATGCGCTCTCCTTAGTGATTCTTGGATCCCCACAGATCAACAAAGTACCCCAGTGGCCAGTCGCGATCCAGCGATGTTATCGGAGGCCGGATCGGTGATGCCGGCAATCGGCCGGCCGATCCCGGTCAGCCTGCTCGGGACCAACCTTTCTGGACAGTGGCGTAAGAAAGGCTGTGCGGTTCATTTCTAACGCGAACGGTTCTGCATACGATGCTCCCCGCCGCTCTCCAAACCAGA
>CAYXPI010000213.1:0-5572 GCA_964467005.1 uncultured Limibaculum sp.
TGGTCTATGTGATCGGCGCCAACGACGTGACCAACCCCTCGGCCAAGACCGATCCCCAGTCCCCCATCGCCGGCATGCCGGTGCTGGATGTGGAGAAGTCGAAGACCGTGCTCTTCGTCAAGCGCTCCCTCGGCTCGGGCTATGCCGGCGTGCAGAACCCGCTCTTCTTCATGGACCAGACGATGATGCTCCTCGGCGACGCCAAGAAGATGACCGAGGAAATCGTGAAGGCGATGGACTGAGCCGATGCGGCGGGCCGGACGCCTGATCGCCCGGTTCGTCGTCGTCTTCACGCTGGTGGTGGCGGTGGGCTGGGCGGCCCTCGTCGCCGCCATGCATGTGGAGCGGCGGACACTCATTTACCGCTTCGACCTTTGGCGGACGGATGCGCGCGCCACCGGCGGCCCGGGGCGGCTGGTCGAGATGGAGGCGGCGGACGGCACACCCCTCCTCCTCTGGGCGCACGCGCCGGCACCGGGCCAGCCCACGGTGCTCCATTTCGGCGGCAATGCCGGGGTGCTCCGCATGGCGGTGGCGCGGGTCCGTCCGCTCGTGGAGGCGGGCTACGGCGTGGTGGTGATGAACTACCGCGGTGCGGGCGGCATGGCGGGCGCGCCGTCTGAGGCCGCCATCACCGCGGACGCGCTCGAGGTCTACGACCGGATCGCCGAGGTCCCGGGCTTCGGCGCGGGTGCGCCCGTCCTTTATGGCGCGAGCTTGGGCGCGGCCGTCGCGGTCCAGGTGGCGGCGGAGAGGCCCGCCGCGGCCGTCATCCTCGCCGCGCCCTTCGCGCGCCTCTGCGAGACCGCCCAGCACCACTACCCCTGGCTGCCGGCCTGCCTCGTCCTCCGCGACGAGACCTGGGACACGCTCGGCACCATCGGGCGGGTTTCGGCGCCCCTCCTCGTCCTCCACGGGGCGCGGGACCGGGTGATCCCCCTCTCCCAGGCCGCGCGGTTGGTCGAGGCCGCGCCGGAGCCGAAGCGCTTCGTCACCTATCCACGGGCCGGGCACCGGGACCTTGCCGCCCACGGCGCGGTGGGCGAGATCCTGGCCTTTCTCGCGAGTCTCCGCTCCGGGATCTGAGCGCTCAGACCACCCAGAGGAAGCTGCCGTCGCCGTCCTCGTCGAGATAGGCGATGTCGGCCACGGCCGGGCTCTCGAGGATGTTCTCGAGGCTGTCGGCAAAGGCGATGAGGAGATCCGGCCGCGCGAGCCCGTTGGCCAGCTGCGCCTCCCAGAAATCCACGCCGGCCTCCTCGCCCTCCCGCTCGAGCACGTTGAGGTAAAGCTGGTCGACCAGCGCCCGGTCCGAGAGCGTGTCCGGGTCCGCGCCCACCAGCGCCTCGAACTCCGCGCCCTCGTAGAAGAAGGCCGCGATCTCGGTGAGGGTGAAGGGGGTGAAGCTCTCGCCGTCGCGCTCGCCCGCCAGGGCCTCGATCCAAAAGTTGAGGCCCTCCGTGTCGATCGCGCCGTCCCGATCGAGGGCGGCTTCGTAGAGATAGGCGACGCGCTGGGCCTCGCCGCGGGTCACCGTCTCCGGCGCAGGGGCCTCGGCCTCCACCACGTCGACGACGACGATCGCGGTGTCCGACGCGCCCGACTGCTCGCCCACCCGGTAGCCGAAGCTGTCGAACCCCGTGAAGCCTGGCGCGGGGCGGTAGAGGATCTCGCCGTCGCTGAAGGCGGCGACCCCCTCGAAGGGCAGCTCCACGGGCTCGTCCTCGCCTTCGACCACGCGGGTGAAGATCTCGATGAGCTGGAGCGTGTCGCCATCCGCGTCGAAATCGTTGACCAGCGGGTTGAAGCGCACGGTCTCCCCGGCCTCGACGGTGATCGGATCGTCCGCCGCGAGCGGCGCCACCCCGCCGCTCTCCACCGGCTCGCCGAAATCGGAGAACACGGCAATGCCGTAGTCGGCGGACGCGTTCGGGTCGAGGAGCGCGAGCGCGATGTAATGGGTGCCCGTGTAGGTGGGGCGGAACTCCCAGATCGTGTCCGTGCCCGGCTCTTCCACATCGAGCCGGGAGCCGTCCGTTGTGAGGAGGAGAAAGCCCTCGTCGTCGAGGATGGAGAGCGAGGGCGTGAAGTCGAGGTCGCCCTCCTGCGCGAAGGCGAAAACGGTGTAGAGCGCGCGCTCGTCGAGCTCGATGGCCAGGATGTCGCCCTCGTCTTCGGGAGGCACGATGTCGCCCGACGAGGCGGTCACCCCGTCGACCGGCGCGCCGCCCTCGGGAAAGACCAGCGGCGTGTCCGGGCCGTCGTCGTCCGGGATGAGCGACAGAAACTCCGCTGCGAGCTCCGGGGTCCATTCGGGGTTTCGGGTCATCTCACTCTCCCATCCGACGCGCGGTCACAGAAAGTCCCAGACCCCGGGGCCGACCTCGACGAGGGTCTCGGTCTCCGGGGTGCCGAGAGCGTTCTCGAAACTGGTGGCGAAGGCGAGGAGAAGCCCGTCCGCGCCGAACTCCGGGTTCTGGGCGACGTCGACCCAGAAGGCGAAGCCGTCGGCGTCCGGGTCGCGCCCCAGCACGTTCTGGTAGAGGCGGGTGACGAGCTCCTCTTCGGTGAGGGCGTCGACATCGCCGAAGCTCGCCTCGAACTCGGGCGAGGCGAGGAAGGCCCGGGCCAGAGCGCGCTCGGAGAGCCCGTCCTCCACCCGGTCGATCCAGAAATTGAGGCCCGCCGTGTCGATTGCCCCGTCCCGGTCGAGCGCGGCTTCGTAGAGGAGGGCGACGTCGCGGGCCCCCGCCTCATCGACGCCGAGGCCGACATCCGCGGCGAGCGTGTAGCCCACGGGGCCGATCTCGAGACGGAGGACGTCCGGGCTCGGCGGCTCCGGCGCCTGCCCGTCGAGCGTGAACTGGGTGCCGAAATCGTTGGCGATGTCGAAGGGGCCGAGGGGCGCGGCGGGCAGGCCGGTGCCGGTGAGCGTGCCGAGGGCGAAGCTGCCCACGCCCGCGGTGAGCTCCGCCCGGCCCCCGGGCCCGTCCCCCTCCACCGTGAGGAGGATCCGGTCGACCAGGAACACCCCGCCCACATTGAGATTGTCGGCCACCCGGATCTCGCCGCCGGAGATCGCGTAGCTCTCCCCGTCGATCCAAAGGGCGGCCTCAGGGTCCTCGATGACATAGGTCGCCTCGCCGGTGTCCGGGTCCACCGCGCTCGGGGCCGTCGCCGGGTCGAAGGTGACCTGCGCGAAGACGGCGGTCGGCTCGGCGAAGCCGCCCCCCTCGGCGAGGAGGGTGGCGCTGAGGGTGAGGCTGTCGGTCTCGTCCATGGGGTCCGTCCTCCAGCGGGACAAGGCGGCCGGCACGCGCCGCGGGGGTCCATCACGCACGGTTCCGGCGCTATCAAATGCCGAGGCGTTGGCCAAGGGCTTTCCCGCGCGCCCGGCCCGGTTGTGATCGGCCCGTGCGTGAACGTCAGGCGAGTGCGGCGGTGAGCGTCGCGCGCAGCTCGGGGATGCCGAGGCCCGTGGTGGAGGAGGTGGTGAGGATCTCCGGAAAGGCCGCGGCGTGGCGGGCGAGGTCGGCCCGCACCCCCTCCAGCGTCCGCTCGAGCGCGGGGCCGCGCTTGTCGGCCTTGGTGAGCACGCATTGGAAGCTGACCGCGGCCTTGTCGAGCAGGTCCATATGCGCGTGATCCACGGCCTTCACCCCGTGACGGCTGTCGATGAGGAGCATGACCCGGCGAAGCGAGACCCGGCCCGCGAGATAGGCGCGCAGAAGCGCCTGCCAGGCCTCGACCTTCTGTTTCGGCGCCTTCGCGTAGCCATAACCGGGGAGATCGACGAGATAGGCCGCCTCGCCGAGCGCGAAGTAATTCAGCTCCTGCGTGCGCCCCGGCGTGTTGGAGGCGCGCGCGAGGCCCTTCCGCCCGGTGAGCGCGTTGATGAGGGAGGACTTGCCGACATTCGAGCGGCCGGCCACGCAGATCTCCGGCCGGTCCGCTGCGGGCAAACCGTCGAGCGCGACGACGCCCTTGAGAAAGTCGCACGGGCCGGCGAAGAGCTTCCGCCCGGCCTCCAGGCTCTCGGAATCGACCTCCGGATCGACGGCGAAGGGGACGGCGGTCACAGGCTCAGCGGGTCGCCGAGTGCGACGCGCCCGCCGGCGACCACCTGGGCGTAGACGCCGAAATCCCGGTGGCCGTAGCGCGTGTCGAGGATCTCGGTCACGGGCGTGTCGCGGGTGCCGGTGGCCGGGCTCGCCGCGGTGGCGTTGCAGCGCTCGATCCGCTCGGTCACGCGCAAGGTGGCGTGGCCCAGCCGGATCTCGCGGCCGAGGAGGTCGAACTCCTCCCAGGGGGCCAGCCCCTCGAGCCAGATGTTGCCGCGGAAGCGGATATGGGCGAGGTCGCGGCCCGCGGCCTCGGAGAGCGCCCGCCGCGAGGCCTCGGAGTTGAGCGCGATGTGGGTGTCGGCAAAGTCCGTCAGCGCACCCTCGGGCAGCGTGACGAGGCGGTAGGGCCCCGGGCGCATGGTGGCGAGCGGCGCGACCCACGCGGCCAGCGCCTCGGCGCCCTCCGCGGTGGCGGGCTCCAGCGTGATCTCCGGGCGCTCCGGATGGGCGAGGGTGAGCCGGCCCGCCGCCTCGTCGAAGCGGGCGCTGATGCGGGCGAGCTCGGGGATGTGGGTCTGCGTCACGAAGTTCCGCGCCTGGGCCCAGACGGGCGCCTCCCAGTCGAACTCGGCGCGGCCATGGGCGAGGGCCCAGACCCGGTCCCACGGCATGTGGCGCCCGGTCTCGAGTGTCACCGCCTCCAGGGTCTCCTCGCCGAGGCTCTTCACCGGGTGGCGGCAGATCCGGGCGACGGTGGCGCTCATGTGTCGTCGTCCTCGGCCTTCGAGCCGCCGCCCTTGCCCTTGCGCCGGCCGCCCGAGCCCGAGCTCACATCCGAGCCCGGCGCGGTGCCGCCATTGGCCGCGGCCACCACCGGCTTCTTCTTGAAGCTCTTTTTGATGTTGCCGAGGAGATCCACATCCACCCCCTGGCTCCGCATGATGAGGTACTGCTGGATGATCGTGAGCGTGTTGTTCGCGGTCCAGTAGATCACCAGGCCGACGGCGAACTGGCCCAGCATGAACATGAAGACCCAGGGCAGCCAGGCGAAGATCATCTGCTGAGTCGGGTCCGTGGGCGCCGGGTTCAGCTTCTGCTGCAGCCACATCGTGACGCCCATCAGGATCGGGAAGATGCCGATGGAAAAGATCGTGAGGATCGCCGGGATCTCCCAGGGGAAGAGGCCGAAGAGCGTCATCCAGGAGGACGGGTCCGGCGCCGAGAGGTCGTCGATCCAGCCGAGGAACGGCGCGTGCCGCATCTCGATGGTCACGAACAGCACCTTGTAGAGCGCGAAGAAGATCGGGATCTGAAGGAGGATCGGCAAGCAGCCGGAGGCCGGGTTCACCTTCTCCTTCTTGTAGAGCTCCATCATCTCCTGCTGGAGCTTCATCCGGTCGTCGCCCGCGCGCTCCCTGATCTTCTCCATCTCGGGCTGGAGCGCCTTCATTTTCGACATCGAGACATAGGACTTGTAGGCGAGCGGGAAGAGCACCGCCTTCACCAAC
>CAYXPI010000214.1:0-5547 GCA_964467005.1 uncultured Limibaculum sp.
GCCTGATGGCGGCCCTCGGCATGTCGGTCAACAACATGACGATGTTCGGCCTCATTCTCGCGGTCGGCATGCTGGTGGACGGCGCCATCGTGGTGGTGGAGTATGCCGACAAGCTCATTCGCGATGGCGAGGGGCCGATGCGCGCCTACACGGCGGCCGCCAAGCGCATGGCCTGGCCCATCGCTTCCTCCACCGCCACCACGCTCTGCGCGTTCCTGCCCATGCTCCTCTGGCCGGGGATGCCGGGCGAGTTCATGGGCCAGCTGCCGATCACGCTCATCTTCGTCCTCTCCGCCTCGCTCATCGTGGCGCTCATCTTCCTCCCCGTGCTCGGCGGCATCGCCGGGCGCATTGCCCGTGCCCTCGGCGGCCGCACCCGCGCGGCCCCTCCGCCGCTCGAGCCGCGCCGGCGCACCGGCTTCGGGCGCCTCGTCGCGCTGGTGGTGATGAACCCCGTGGGCCCGGTCGTCGCCCTCGTCCTCGCCGTCGCCGGCATGGTGGGAGTGGTCTCCGCCTACAGCACCCACGGCGCGGGGGTCGAGTTCTTCGTCGAGACCGAGCCCGAGCGCGCGCTCGTCCATGTCCGGGCGCGCGGCAACCTCTCCCTCGCCGAGGCGGACCGGCTGGTGCGCACCGTCGAGCGTGAGGTGCTGGCGGTGGCGGGCGTGCGCTCGGTCTTCGCCTTCACGGGCGCCGGCGGGCTCTCCACCGGGCCGGGCGGCGAGGGCCCGTCCGACAGCGTGGGCCAGATCCAGATCGAACTCGAGGCCTGGAACGCGCGCCGCCCTGGGGCCGAGATCCTGGCCGAGATCGAGGGCCGCGTCGCCACCGTGCCGGGCGCGATCGCCGAGCTCAGCCCCATGGAGGGCGGCCCCCAGCAGGGCAAGCCCATCCAGGTCGAGCTCTCGGGCCTCGATTTCGACGCCCTCCTCGAGGCCGCCGCCATCCTCCGCGCCAAGCTCGAGGCAACCCCGGGCCTCGTGCAGATCGACGACACCCGCCCTCTCCCCGGCATCGAGTGGCAGATCGAGATCGACCGCACCGCGGCCGGCCGCTACGGCGCCGACATCGCCTCCATCGGCCCCTTCGTCCAGCTCGTCACCCGCGGCGCCCTCCTCGACACCATGCGCCTCGACGACGTCTTCGAGGAGCTCGACATCCGCGCGCGCTTCGCGCCGGAGCACCGGGTCCTCTCCACGCTCGACAGCCTCAAGGTCGCCACCGAGCGGGGCCAGATCCCCATGGCCAACTTCATCACGCGCAGCGCCGCGCCCGAGCTCGGCGAGATCAGCCGGCGCGACGGACGGCGCTTTCTCCTCGTGCGCGCCGATGTGGCCCCCGGCGTCTCCGACGTGGCCGCCCTTGCCGATCTCGAGCGCTGGCTGGCGGAGGCGAGGCCCCTGCCCGCGGGCGTCGCGGCCGCCTTCGTGGGCGACCGGGAGGAGCAGGAGGAGAGCCAGGCCTTCCTCTCGGTGGCCTTCGCGGGCGCCCTCGGGCTCATGTTCGTGATCCTCCTTGCGCAGTTCAACTCGCTCTACAACAGCCTCCTCGTCCTCTCGGCCGTGGTGCTCTCCATCGCCGGCGTGCTGGTGGGGATGCTGGTGATGGACCAGAAGTTCTCGATCATCATGACGGGCACCGGGATCGTCGCGCTCGCCGGCATCGTGGTGAACAACAACATCGTGCTGATCGACACCTATCAGGACCTCGCCCGCCGCATGGCGCCCCTCGACGCGATCCTGCGCGCGGCCGAGGATCGGATCCGCCCAGTCCTCCTCACCACCCTCACCACCATGGCGGGGCTCCTGCCCATGATGTTCGCGACCAGCCTCGATTTCGGCTCGGGCACGGTGGTGCAAGGGGCGCCGACGGCGCTCTGGTGGGTGCAGCTGGCCACCGCGGTGGTGTTCGGCCTCGGCTTCGCGACGGTGCTCACCCTCGTCGTCTCGCCCGCGGCGCTGGCGCTCCGGGTCTGGGTGAGCCGCGGCGCCTATCGGGGGGCCGACCTCACGCTCGCGGCGATCCGCACGGCCGTGAGCCCACGGGCGATGCGCCGCTACTGGGCCGACCGGCGCCTCGCCAAACGTCTCCGCGGCACGGCGCCGCCCGAGATCCTCTGGCAGGTGCCAGAGCCCGCGGCCCGCCCGGCCCCCGCCTGGCACGACCTCCGCGCCGCCGAGTGAGGGCTCACCCCGCGTCGCGCGCCGCCCGCTCCCGGGCCACGGCGGCGATCAGGCCCTCCGCATCCCCGCTCATGAGGCAGGGGGCGAGCCGGGCGACCGAGGCCCGCGGCAGCTCCCACCAGGCGGCCTCCACCAAGCGCGCCGCCACCGCCTCCTCGACGCGCATCCGCACGAGCCGCGCGGGGTTTCCCGCCACGATCCCATAGGCGGGCACGTCGCGGCTCACCACCGCGCGGGCGCCGATCACCGCCCCGGGCCCCACGGTCACCCCGGGCAGGATCGTCGCGCCGGAGCCGATCCAGACATCCGCGCCGATCGTCACCCCGCCGGCCGAGACCCGAGTGCTCTCGAGCCCCCGCGCCTCGGGAAAGAGACCGGGAAGGTCCGAGAAGGGATAGGTCGAGACCCAGTCCGTCCGGTGCCCGCCGCCGAGGAAAATCGTCACCCCATGGGCGATGGAGCCGTAGGGCCCGATCACGAGCCGCCCGCCCCCCTGCCAAAAGCGCACGGTGGGCGCGCCGTAGGTGAACGCCCCCACCTCGTGGCCCCGCGAGAGGAGCCGCGCGAGATGGACCCGCGTGAGGTTGTGGGGGTTCCGCCAACGCCGCCAGAGACGGGCGAGCTGTCGCATCCACAGGGCTCCTCTCTTGGCCGATCGGGCCCCGCGCGGCGGCGGAGGCCGATGGGGGGCGCTCCCGATCCCACGCGGCGCAGGGCCGGCCCGGGCGGGCGGGGCCTCCGCCGCCGCGCGGCCCTCACTCCGCGGCCTGGGCCGCCTCCGCCTCCTGCGCGGCCCACATGCCGGCATAGATCCCGCCCGCGGCCAGGAGCGCCCGATGCGTCCCCCGCTCCGCCACCCGGCCGGCCTCGAGCACCAGGATTTCGTCCGCCTCCACCACCGTCGAGAGCCGGTGCGCGATCATCACCACCGTCCGTCCCTCGCCGAGGCGCTTGAGCTCGGCCTGGATCTCCCGCTCGGTCCCGGTGTCGAGGGCCGAGGTCGCCTCGTCCAGCACCAGGATCGGCGGGTTCTTGAGGATCGTGCGCGCGATCGCCACCCGCTGCTTCTCTCCGCCGGAGAGCTTGAGCCCCCGCTCGCCCACCACCGTGTCGTAGCCTTGGGGCAGCCCCTCGACAAAGCCGTGGATCCGCGCCGCCTTGGCCGCGGCCACCACATCCGCGTGGGTCGCGCCGTCCCGACCATAGGCGATGTTGTAGCCGATGGTGTCGTTGAAGAGCACGGTGTCCTGGGGCACCACGCCCAGATGCGCGCGCAGGCTGTCCTGGGTCACGGCGCGCAGATCCTGCCCGTCGATCTCCACGGTGCCCTCGGTCGCGTCGTAGAACCGGAAGAGAAGCCGCGCGACGGTGGATTTCCCCGCGCCAGAGGGCCCGACGAGGGCGAGCTTCCCGCCCCCCGGCACCTCGAAGGAGACGTCGTGCAGCACCGTCCGGTCCGCTCCGTAGCCGAAGGAGACGCCGTCGAACCGCACCCGCCCGTCGCGCGGCACGAAGGCCCGCGCGCCCGGCCGGTCCTCCACCTCGGGCGGCGTGTCCGTGAGCTCCACCATCTCGCGCATGTCGACAAGGCTCTGGCGGATCTCGCGATAGACCGTGCCGAGAAAGTTGAGCGGCACGGTGATCTGGATCATGAAGGCGTTGACCATCGCGAAATCGCCCACTGTCATGGTGCCGGCCATCACCTCCCGCGCGGTCATCGCCATCACCGCCACCATGCCGGCCGTGATGATGAGCGCCTGGCCCGAATTCAGCAGCGCCAGAGAGGTCTGCGTGCGGATCGCGGCCTTCTGGTAGGAGCGCATGGCGCCGTCATAGCGCAGCGCCTCCCGCTCGGCCGCGTCGAAATACTTCACCGTCTCGTAGTTCAAAAGGCTGTCCACCGCCTTCTGATGCGCGTCCTGATCGTCCTTGTTCATCTGCATGCGGATCTTCACCCGCCACTCGGTGACGCGGAAGGTGAAGGCGATGTAGCCGAGCACCGTGCCCGCCAGCACCGCCGCATAGGCCGCGCCGAAATGCACCCAGAAGATCACCGCCACGATCGCCAGCTCGACCAGAAGGGGCACGATGTTGAAGACGAGAAAGCGCAGGAGAAAGTCCACCGCCTTCACGCCCCGGTCCACCACCCGGCTGAGCGCGCCCGTCTGCCGCGAGAGATGGTAGCCGAGCGAGAGGTTGTGGATGTGTCGGAAGGTGCGGAGGGCGAGCTTCCGAAGCGCGTGCTGGCCCACCTTGGCGAAGACGGTGTCGCGGAGCTGCTGGAGTACGGTGCCCGCCAGCCGGGCCGCGCCATAGGCCAGCACCAGCGCCACCGGCGAGGCCACCGCGAGCGCCGCCGTCTCGGGCCCCAGCGCGTCGACCGCGGCCTTGAAGGCGAAGGGCAGCGTCAGCGTGGCGCCCTTGGCCAGCACGAGCAGGCCCAGGGCCACCACCACGCGGAGCTTGAGATCGGGTCGCCCCCGGGGCCAGAGATCGGGCAGCGCGCGCAGGAGGACCTTGATGTCCGGCCGGCCCTCCTGCGGAGGCGATCTCCGGTTGCGCTCGCGGCTCCGTCGGCTCATAGCTCTCGCTCATCGGTCGGCCGGGTGCAGCCCTGGGCAGCCATATACGGGTCGGGACCGACGGGTCAAATCCTGCGCCGGGGGAGGGATGGCGAGGCCGGTTGCGAGTGTGTGCCTCTATTGCGGATCGCGCCACGGGCACGACCCCGCCCATGCCGAGGCGGCCCGCGGCTTGGGCCGCGCGGTGGCCGCGGCCGGGCTCCGGCTCGTCTACGGCGCAGGGGATTTCGGGCTGATGGGCGAGGCCGCCCGGGCCGCGCAGGACGGTGGCGCCCATGTGACCGGGTTCATCCCCCGCCATCTCGTCTCCCGCGAGGTGGCCCGCGGCGAGTGCGACGCCCTCATCGTCACCGAGACCATGCACGAGCGCAAAGCCCTTATGCTCGGCAACGCGGACGCCGTGGTCGCCCTCTCCGGCGGGCCCGGCACCCTCGACGAGCTGATCGAGGTGCTCACCTGGCGCCATCTGGGGCTGCACGCCAAGCCCGTGGTGCTGGTCAATCTCGGCGGGTACTGGGACCCGCTCCTGGCGCTCTTCCGCGCGATGGAGGCCGGCGGGTTCGCCGACCCCTCCTTCGCCGCCGCCCTCGAGGTGGTGGCGACCCCCGAGGCGGCGGTCGCCGCCCTCCTGCGCACGGGCTGAGATCAGGCGGGCATGCGGCTCGCCACGTTCTCCCAGTTCACCAGGTTGTTGAGGAAGTTCTCGAGATAGGCCGGGCGCTTGTTCCGGAAGTCGATGTAGTAGGAGTGCTCCCACACATCGCAGCCGAGGAGCGCGGTCT
>CAYXPI010000215.1:0-5541 GCA_964467005.1 uncultured Limibaculum sp.
GCAGGCGCGCGCAATCGGCCAGCTTCCGGCAGGGGGCGAACACGCGCCAGCCGCGGGCCGCGAGGCCGGGGGCCGCGTGGTGGCCGATCCCGGTGGAGGAGCCGGTGATGAGCACCGTCCGCCGCGTGTCCGTCATCTGGGTGCCCCCTGCCATCGCCCGCGGCACTTAGGCATGCCGGCCGCCCGGGCCGCAAGCGTCTCAGCGCCGAGCGCGGCGGCGTCCCGCGGTGCGCGTGTGGAAGGTGGCCGGCTTGGTCGCCACCCAGGTGATAAACTTGGCAATCCGCGGATGCGCCCGCAGCGCCTCGACGGTGTTGTAGCTCCGCGCAAGCTCCGCCTCCGAGAGCGCCGCGTGGATCTCGTTGTGGCAGATCTGGTGGAGGAGAACCGTGGGCCCGCGCCGCCCGCCTTTGAGCTTGGGCACAAGGTGGTGGAGGCTCTGCTTGGCCTCTGGCGGGATCGGCCGGTCGCAGAGGGGGCAAACCGGGTCGCCGCCGGCCCGCGCCGCCTCCGGCGCCACCCACCAGGGCGCGCTCTCGCTCTTGTCCCGGGCCATGGTGGGTACCTAGGCCGCTCAACGTGCGCGCCCACTTGCCCTCCGCAGCAAGGGCCGCGAAGAGAGGGGCATTGAGAGAGGGAGAAGAGTATGGCCGAGCCCACCCATGTCGAGAGCTGGACCGAGTGGGACCCCTTGGCCCATGTCATCGTGGGCCGGGCCGATGGCGGCCAGATCCCGCCCCCCGAGCCCGCGCTCGACGCCAAGGTGCCCGAGGACAGCGACATGCGCGGCGCCCATGGCCCCCGCACGGAGGAAGCCGTGGCTCGGGCCAACGAGCTCCTCGACCGTTTCGCCGCCCTCCTCGAGGGCCGCGGCATCCGGGTCGACCGCCCGACCCCCATCGACTTCTCGGAGCCCGTGCGCACCCCAGATTTCGAGACCGGCGCGCAATTCGGCTGCATGCCGCCGCGGGACATCCTCCTCACCGTCGGGCGCGAGATCGTGGAGGCCACGATGTCCTACCGCTGTCGGTTCTTCGAGTATCTGGCCTATCGCCCGCTCCTCGCGCGGTATTTCGAGGAGGACCCGGGCTTTCGCCACACCGCGGCGCCCAAGCCGCGGCTCACCGAGGCGTCCTACCGGGCGGAGTATCTCGCGGGCGGGCTCGACACCCACCGCCGGCTGGAGCTCGTGGGCGAGCGGCGCTTCGTCACTTCCGAGGCCGAGCCCCTCTTCGACGCGGCGGATGTCCTCCGCTTCGGCCGTGACCTCTTCGTTCAGAACGGCGCCACGACCAATCTCAAGGGCATCGACTGGCTCCGCCGCCACTTCCCGGAGCATCGGGTGCACGCGCTCAGCTTCCCGGGCGACCCCTATCCCTGCCATATCGACGCGATCTTCATGCCGATCCGCCCGGGCCTTGCGCTCTGCAATCCGGGCCGGCGCCCCCCGGCGGACGAGCTCGCGGTGTTCGAGCGCAACGGCTGGCAGGTGCTCGACGCCGCCCCGCCCGCGCATCAGCGGCCGCCGCCGCTCTGCTACTCCACCGTCTGGCTCTCCGTGAACATGCTGGTGCTCGACCCCAAGACCGTCTGCGTCGAGGCCAGCGAGGTTTACCAGGCCGAGCAGCTGGATAAGCTCGGCGTCGAGGTGGTGCCGGTGGAGCTGCGCGACGCCTATGCCTTCGGCGGCGGTCTCCATTGCTGCACGGCGGATGTGCGCCGCCTGGGCGGGCCGGCGGACCACTTCCCCAAGGGCTGAGCGCGGTGGCAGAGGCGCTCCCCGGCGTCGCGGTGGTGGGCGGCGGGCCGGCGGGGCTGATGGCCGCGGAGGCGGCGCTCGCCGCCGGCGCGGCGGTCACCGTCTTCGAGGCCAAGCCCACGCTGGGGCGCAAGTTTCTCATGGCGGGGAAGTCGGGCCTCAACCTCACCAAGAACGAGCCGCGGCATCGGGCTCTCGGCGCCTACGGGGCGGCCGCCGAGCGCCTCCGCCCCATGATCGCCGAGATGGGGCCCGCGGAGGTGATGGCCTGGGCGGAGGGGCTGGGCGAGGGGCTCTTCACCGGCTCCTCGGGCCGGGTCTTTCCCAAGGCGATGAAGGCCTCGCCCCTTTTGCGGCGCTGGATCGCGCGGCTCGGGGCGGCGGAGACGCGTCTGGGCTGGCGCTGGTGCGGGTGGCAGGCCGGGGCGCTCGCCTTCGACACGCCGGACGGGCCGCGCCGGGTGGCACCGCAAGCCACCGTGCTGGCCCTCGGCGGCGCCTCTTGGCCGCGACTTGGATCCGACGGCGCCTGGGCGCCTAAGCTCGCCGCCGAGGGGGTGGCGGTCGCGCCCTTTCGCCCGGCGAATATGGGGTTCGACATCGCCTGGTCCGAGCATTTCCGGGAGCGCTTTGCCGGCCAGCCGGTCAAGACCGTGCGGCTCTCGGCGGGCGAGGTCTCCGCGCCCGGAGAGTTCGTGGTCACTGCCTCGGGCCTCGAAGGCGGCGCGGTCTACGCCGTCTCGGCCGCGCTCCGCGATCGCCTCGCGACGGATCCCACGCTTCGGATCGACCTGGCGCCCGGGCGGGAGGAGGGGGCGCTCGCCCGGGCTCTCGCGGCGCCGCGGGGGCGCGCGAGCCTCGCCAATCATCTGCGCAAGCGCGCGGGCATCTCGGGGGTCAAGGCCGGCTTGCTCCGAGAGGCGGTGCCCGAGCTGCCCGCGGAAGCCGCCGCTCTCGCCCGGACAATCAAGCGCCTGCCGCTTCGGGTGGAGGGCGCCCGGCCGCTGGCCGAGGCGATCTCCACGGCCGGCGGTGTCGCCTGGGCGGCGCTCGACGCCCGGCTCATGCTCACGCCGCTCCCCGGGGTGTTCGCCGCCGGCGAGATGGTGGACTGGGAGGCGCCGACGGGGGGCTATCTCCTCACCGCGTGCCTCGCGACCGGGGCGTGGGCAGGGCGGGCCGCGGCGGCCTGGGCCGCGCGTTGAGCCTCAGCCCTCGGCCAGATGCGTGCGGCCGCGGGCCCGGGCGAGCCGCGCCTGGCGCTCGCGCTCGGCAAAGCGGGCGCGGTCGGCCTCCGAATAGCGGGTCCGGCAGGCGGGGCAGCTCACGCCGGGCACATAGGCGGGGTGCGCGCGGTCCTCCGGGCTCACAGCCCAGCCGCAGGCGTGGCAGAGGCTGTGGGTGCCCCGGGCGAGACCGTGGCCCACCGCCACCCGGCCGTCGAAGACGAAGCACTCGCCGCGCCAGAGGCTCTGGGCCTCGGGCACGCGCTGGAGATAGGCCAAGATACCGCCCTTGAGGTGCAGCACCTCCGGCACGCCTTGGCCGAGGAGGTAGCTCGAGGCCTTCTCGCAGCGGATGCCGCCGGTGCAGTACATCGCCACCCGCTTGCCCGCGAGCGCGGGGCTCTGGGCGGCCCACCACGCCGGAAAGTCCCGAAAGCAGCCGGTGCCGGGGTCGCGCGCGCCCGCGAAGCGCCCGATCGTCACCTCGTAGGCGTTGCGCGTGTCGATCACCACGGTGCCGGGGTCCTCGAGCACGGCGTTCCAGTCCTCCGGCGGCACATAGGCGCCGACACGGCGGGCGGGCGAAACCTCCGGCCGGCCGAGCGTCACGATCTCGCGCTTCACCCGGATCTTGAGGCGGCGGAAGGGTTGGGTGCCGGCCCGGCTTTCCCGCCAGGAGAGGGGGGCGAGGCCGGGCTCGGCGTCGAGCCGGGCGCGGAGGGCGGCGATCCCCTCTGCGGGGCCCGCTAGGGTGCCGTTGACCCCCTCAGGCGCGAGGATGAGCGTGCCGCGGAGGCCCGCCGCCGCGGCGAGGCGGCGCAGCGCATCGGCCAGGGCCGCCGGCTCCGGGATCTCGGCAAAACGGTAGAGGGCGGCGACGGTGAGCGACATTCCGTGCCTCTACCCCTCGGCGCCGGCCCGATCAATCGGGGCGGTCAGCGCACCACCATCACCGAGCACGCGCTGTGGAGGGCCACACTCGCCGATTTCGAGCCGAAGAGATGGTCGTCGAGCCGGGGCCAGTGGCTTGCCATCACCACGAGGTCGCAGCCCATCTCCTCGGCCGCCGCGCGCACCTCCCGCGCCACAGTGCCGCCGAGGTTCAGCACGCCGTCCATGGCGAGCTCGCCCTTCTCGGCGTCGATCAACGCTTGGAGCCGCGCCTCCTGCCGCGCCTCCTCCTCCGGGTCCTGCGGGTCTGGCATCACGGAGATGAGCAGGATCTCCGCGCCCTCCGTCTCGGCCAGGCGCTTGGCGACGCGCAGCGCCTTCTCGGCCACCTGCGGCGCGTCGAGATCCACCGGCACCAGGATCTTTCGGAACATCGGCCTCCCCTTTCGTTTTCTCGGATGGTCCGCTGTCGCGCGCCCGCGATCAAGCGGATTGACAGCGGAGGGCACGCGGGGGTATCCGAGCGATCTTCCGGAAGCTCCACCGCTTCCGGTCCCCCCGAGCGGGGGATCGCCGCCGGTCAGCGCATTGCGCCCACCGGCGCCGTTGTCGTTGTGGCGCGTGCCGCGAAGCCCCAGGTTGAGGGCTCGGGATCGCGACCACGGAGGAGTGAGATGTTCGAGAGCTTGTCGGGCCGCCTGAGCGGGGCCCTGGAAAAGCTGACCGGCAAAGGCGCGCTGACGGAGGCGGATGTCGCGACCGCGCTCCGCGAGGTGCGCGTGGCGCTCCTCGAGGCGGATGTATCCCTCCCCGTCGCCCGAAAGTTCATCAAGGACGTGACCGAGAGGGCCACGGGCCAGGCGGTGCTGAAATCCGTCACGCCCGGACAAATGGTCGTCAAGATTGTCCACGACGAAATGGTGAAGATGCTCGCGGGCGACGCCCCCGCCGGCGAGAGCGGTCCGCGGCTGAAGATCGACAGTCCGCCGGCCACCATCCTCATGGTGGGCCTCCAGGGCTCGGGCAAAACCACGACCACCGCGAAGCTCGCCCGCCGCCTGAAGGAGCGGGAGGGCAAGCGCGTGCTCATGGCCTCGCTCGACACCCGCCGCCCTGCCGCGATGGAGCAGCTCGCGACCCTCGGCCAGCAGACGGGCGTCGAGACCCTGCCCATCGTCCAGGGCCAGGCCCCCGTGGCGATCGCCAAGCGGGCCAAGCAGCAGGGGATGCTCGCGGGCTACGATGTGGTGATGCTCGACACCGCCGGCCGCCTCTCGATCGACGACGAGCTGATGGCCGAGGTCGCCGCGGTGCGCGACGCGGTCTCTCCCAACGAGACGCTCCTGGTCGTCGACGGGCTCACGTGCCAGGACGCGGTGAACACGGCCGAGAACTTTCACGGTCGCGTCGGCATCTCGGGCGTCGTGCTGACCCGGATGGACGGCGACGGGCGGGGCGGTGCCGCCCTCTCGATGCGCGCGGTGACGGGGCGGCCCATCCTCTTCGTCGGCGTCGGCGAGAAGATGGACGCGCTCGAGGAGTTCCACGCCGAGCGCGTGGCGGGCCGGATCCTCGGGATGGGCGACATCGTCTCCCTCGTCGAGAAGGCCCAGGAGCAGATCGAGCAGGCCGAGGCGGAGCGCATGATGAAGCGCTTCCAAAAGG